>CAJOKM010000015.1 GCA_905235205.1 uncultured Clostridia bacterium
CCAACTCTTCGATAATCATGCGAAGAGTATACCACGGGTTTTTCCCCTGTGCAACAAAAACCCTTTCCCGCCATGAAAAGATGTGATATACTGATTTTTCAGGAGGCAATATGCGATTTTGTCCGTTGTGCAGCGGTTCCTCCGGGAACGCGACCTATATCGAAGCGGGTTCCGCGCGGCTGTTGATCGACGCGGGACTGTCCTGCAAGCGCATCACCGAGCTGCTTCAAAAAATCGGGGTCACGCCCGACACGCTTTCGGCGATTCTGATCACGCACGAGCACGTCGATCACGTGCGCGGCGTCAACGTGCTGTCCAAAAAGTACGACCTTCAAACGCGGACACCTGGTCGATGCTGCATGAAACGCTTTCGGGCGTTGCGCCGAAAAACGTCTGCGTGTTCGAGTCCGACCGCGATTTCTACCTTGCCGGCGCGCGCGTCTATCCGTTCACGGTCCCGCACGACGCGATCCACTGCGTGGGATTCACCGTCGCGGCAGAGGGGCATAAGGCTGCGGTCTGCACCGACCTCGGACACGTCGACGCGCGGATCCTTTCGATTCTGTCGGGGTGCGAGCTGATCCTGTTCGAAGCGAATCACGACGTGGACATGCTGATGGCGGGGGGGTATCCGTACCTGCTCAAAAGGCGCATCCTGTCCGGCAACGGGCACATGAACAACGAGGACGCGGCGCGCGCGATCGTGTCGCTGCACGCGCACGGCGTCAAAAACGTGATCTTAGGGCACTTAAGCCGCGAGAACAACTATCCGGAGCTTGCAATGGTCACGGTGCGCTCGGTGCTCGAAGAAGCCGGCATTGCGGACGACGTCCATCTTGCGATCGCTTCGCGCGAGGAGCCGACGGGGGTGTTTGAGCTCAAATGACGATTCGGGTGATCAGCGTCGGAAAACTGAAGGAAGCGTATTTTACGGGCGCCTGCGCCGAGTTTCAAAAGCGGCTTTCGCGGTTCTGCACGCTCGAAACGGTCGAGGTCGCGGACGAAAAAGCGCCGGAATCGCTGCATCCGAAGGACGAAGCGCTGGTCCGCGACAAGGAGGGAAAGCGCATCCTAAAGGCGATCGGGGAAAAGGACTTCGTCGTTGCGCTCGCGATCGACGGCAAACAGATGAGTTCGGAGCAGTTCGCCGCGTTCCTCGAAGAAAAAGAGACCGAAGCCCGCCCTCTGACGTTTGTGATCGGCGGATCTTTGGGACTCTCGGACGAGGTCTACGCCCGCGCGAACGCGAAGCTTTCGTTTTCAAGGATGACCTTTCCGCACCGCATCGCGCGGCTGCTGCTGCTTGAGCAGCTCTACCGCGGCTATAAGATCAACCGCAACGAAACCTATCATAAATAGCAGGCTGTCGTATAAGGGGTCAGACCGTTTGCGGCGAGAATGACAAATAATCATACTGGTCGGTAGAAAAGGCGAGATAACCGCCTTTTCTTTTTATGATTTCGCCGCAAACTATCCGCGTTTTCGCTCGGTCGCATACGATAGTATAGCTCCGTCGCGAAGAACGCGAATTCTGCCTCCCTTCCCGGCAGCCTGCACAGCGTGTCAAACTGTTTTTATAACGCCGTTCGTTCCACTTCCACTTTGATCTCGGGCATGCCGAGCTTCGGGTCGAAGAACGCCGCGATCTTTTGTTCGTACCACGCTTGCAGTTCCGCGTCGCTTAGTTCACAGCGTTCGCCCCTGCTTTTGACGGTGATGGTAATTTTCTGTTCCTCCATAGCGGCTCCTTTCCGTTGTTCCAGTTCGAGCAGTTTTTTCTTTCGTTCCGGTCCGTAGGCGTAGCCGGTCAATTCGCCGGTTTTTCCAACCACGCGGTGACAGGGGTAAAAGAGCGCGAGCGGGTTCTTGCCGACCGCGCCGCCGATTGCGCGGGCATGCTGTGCGTCAAGTCCGATCCGCCCTGCGAGGTCCTCGTAGGAGACAGTCGCGCCGTACGGGATCGACAAAAGCGCGTTCCAGACCGCCGTTTGAAACGGCGTGCCGCGCGGCGCGCAGGGCGGGACCGGTCCGGGATTGCGTCCCTGAAAGTACCGGTCGAGCCACGCGGCGGCTTCGATGAGAACGGGCTCGTCCGTGTCGGGACCGTCCGCCTCCTCCGTAAACCGTGCCGAAACGAGCGCGCCGTCCGTTGCAGTAAGACGGATCGCGCCGAGCGGCGAACGGTACAAAGCGTTACTCAAAGCGGTTCTCCTCCCCGGGCGTGGGGACGGTGGAAACCGCAAAGGCGCCGTTGCCGTTTCGTGCGTAGCTCGTATCCGCTTCGAGCGCGGGCACGTGCACTTCGTCGGCTTCCACGTTGTTCGGATTGATCAGAAAGAGGTCCTCGCCGCTCGCGGAAAGGTTGAAGCCGGTGCAGAGCGGATCGTTGTCGGACTGTTCCGTGCCGCCGGTGCAGTACAGGAGCAGGTATTCGCCGGGCTTTATCGTTGTCCCGTCGGGGAAGCGGTAGCGGAATGAGCGCTTGATCTCGTTGGTAAAGCCGTAGCCGGACAGGTCGATGTCCCTGTCCGTCGGGTTATAGAGCTCGACCCAGTCGACCGTGCCGTAATCGGGGTGGTCGAACGCGGCGTGGTTCGAGGTCATGATCTCGGAGAACTGCGGGAGCCCGGAGGGCTTCGGGAGCAGCAGCGCGGCGGCGGCGACGCCGCCCGTGAGCAGCACGAGCGCGGCGATCAGGATCACAAGCCCCTTGTGCGGGAGCCCGATGCGTTCCCTGTGAAACTCGTTTTCGAATGTGATTTCTGTGTTTTCTTCCATACCCGCAGTATAGCAGTAAAAAATCGTTTCCACAAGAGCGAATCTGTGCTATACTCAAAAAAAGAAAGGCGGGGAACGAATATGCAGAAATATCTTCTGGCGCTGGATCAGGGCACGACGAGTTCGCGCGCGATCCTGTTTGACTTACAAGGCAATATCGTCACGTCGGCGCAGTACGAGTTTGCGCAGCATTATCCGATGCCCGGCTACGTCGAGCACGACGCAAACGAGATCCTCTCGACCGAGCTGGACGCGGCGCGCGCCGTGCTGAAGCAGGCGAACGTAAAGTCAGGCGAGGTCGCGTGCATCGGGATCACGAACCAGCGCGAAACGACGATCGTGTGGGAGAAGGCGACGGGCAAACCGGTGCATCCGGCGATCGTATGGCAGTGCCGCAGGACCGCGCCGCTGTGCGAGCAGCTGATCCGCGAAGGCATGAAGGACTACATCGCTTCTTCGACCGGACTTTTGATCGACGCGTACTTTTCCGCGACCAAGCTGCGCTATATCCTGGACGCGGTTCCGAACGGACAGATGCTTGCCGAGCACGGCGATCTGCTGTTCGGCACGGTCGACACGTGGCTCATCTGGAACCTCACCCGCGCGCACGTGACCGATTACAGCAACGCGTCGCGCACCATGCTCTATAACATTCATACGCTTCAATACGATCCGGTGATTCTGCACCGGCTGAACATTCCTTTGTGCATGCTGCCCGATGTGCGGCCGTCTGCGGACGTGTACGGGCATGTACGAGACGGCATCGAAGGACTCGAAGCGCTTGCGGGCGTACCGGTTTCCGGCTGCGCGGGCGATCAGCAGGCGGCGCTGTTCGGACAGGCGTGCTTTGAACCGGGGCAGGCGAAATGCACCTACGGCACGGGCGGGTTTTTGATGATGCAGACCGGTGAAACTCCGGTGCAGAGCAAGAACCGTCTTCTGACCACGATCGCGTGGGGCGCCGGCGGCAAAGTGCGCTATGCGCTGGAGGGCAGCATCTTCAACGCGGGCAGCTCGATCAAGTGGTTACGGGACGAGGTCGGACTGATCTCCTCCGCGCATGAGATCGACACGCTTGCCGAATCCGTACCCGACGCGGGCGGCGCGTACTTCGTGTCGGCGTTTACGGGATTAGGCGCGCCGCACTGGGACATGTACGCGCGCGGCGCTCTGGTGGGGGTCACGCGCGCCACGAACCGCGCGCACATCGCAAGAGCGGTGCTGGAGGGCATCGTGTATCAGGTGGGCGATCTTGCCCGCACGATGGAGTTTGACAGCGGCAGAAAGCTCGACGAGCTGAAGGTCGACGGCGGCGCGTCGGTGTCCGACGTGATGATGCAGTTCCAGGCGGATATGCTCAACGTGCCGGTCAACCGTCCGAAGTGCGTCGAATCGACGGCGCTCGGCGCGGCGTACCTTGCGGCGATCGGTGCGGGACTGTACCGCGACGAAAGCGAGGTCATGCGCTACTGGCAGAGCGAGAAGCGGTTTTTGCCGCAGATGAGCGAGGTCGAACGCGCGAACCGCCAGCGCGGCTGGACGAAGGCGGTCGAGAAGGCAAAGAACTGGGAAGGCTGATCCGAAGGGAGAACAAATACAATGGTAAATCAGGAAACAAGACCTTATGTAGACTGGGAAACGATCGGGAACTTCATTACGGACGCGTTCGTCGCCTACGGCGTGCCGCGCGAGGACGCGGAAATCTGCGCGGACGTGCTGATGGAGAGCGACCGGCGCGGCATCGAGAGCCACGGCGTGAACCGCTTCAAGCCGATCTATCTCGACCGCATCAAAGCGGGCATCTTAAATCCCGTCACCGAGTACGAGGTGCTCAGGGAGACGCCGACGACCGCTGTCGTCGACGGACACGACGGCATGGGCATGGTCATCTCAAAGCGCGCCATGCAGACGGCGATCGACAAAGCGAAGAAATACGGCATGGGTATGGTCGCGGTGCGCAATTCGTCGCACTACGGCATTGCGGGCTACTGGACCACGATGGCGACCAAGCAGGGCTTAATCGGCATCACGGGCACGAACGCGCGTCCGTCGATCGCGCCGACGTTCGGCGTGGAGAACATGCTCGGCACGAACCCGCTGACCGTCGCACTGCCGACCGACGAGGATTTTCCGTTCTGCATCGACTGCGCGACGAGTATCACCCAGCGCGGCAAGATCGAGTATTACGCGAGAAACGACAAGGACACGCCCGCCGGCATGGTCATCGGCAGAGACGGCACGGCGCTGACCGACTCGAAGCAGATCTTAGTCGATCTTACGCAGGGCGCTGCGGCGCTTGCGCCGCTGGGCGGCATCGGCGAGGAGCTTGCGGGGTACAAGGGTTACGGCTACGCGACGGTCGTGGAGATCCTGTCCGCGGCGCTGCAGGCGGGAAGCTACATGAAGGCGCTGACCGGCATGGACGAAAACGGCAGCAAGCGTCCGTACCATCTCGGACATTTCTTCATCGCGATCGATCCCGAAGCGTTCATGGGCCTTGAAACGTTCAAAAAGACCGCGGGCGACATCCTGCGCGCGCTGCGCAATTCGGAGAAGGCGCCGGGCGAGGAGCGCATCTACACCGCGGGCGAAAAGGAATGGCTGACCTGGCTCGACCGCAAGGACAAGGGCGTGCCCGTCAACGCGGCGGTGCAGAAGGAGATGATCGCCGTGCGCGACGAGAAGCATCTCAATTATCACTTCTCGTTCGAAAACTGAGAAAAGAGGACACCGTACAAAAGAAAGTGCGGTTTGCCCTTTCTTTTTTGCGTATCGTCTTTTTTCCTGCTCCGCAATCAGATGCAGGTGTAGCCGCCGTCGACGGGAAGCGCGATGCCGGTGACGTAGGTGGAGTTCGGCGAGCAGAGGAACACGATGCTGGTGTCCAGCTCGCCGGCGTGACCGTAGCGCTCCATCGGGATTGTGTCCCTGGCATGCTGCTGGAAGGACGGCGAGTTCAGCGTTTCCTCGGAAAGCGGCGTGTAGAAATAGCCGGGGCAGATCGTGTTGACGGTGATGCCGTAAATCGCCCATTCGGCGGCAAGCGCGCGGGTCAGGTTCACAACGCCGCCCTTTGCCGCATGGTACGGCGCGGAGCCGGCGACCTTGTTGCCGACCAGCCCGTATATCGAGGAGATATTGATGATGCGGCCGTAATGCGCGGGGATCATCGCCTGGTTCGCGACGGCGCGCGCGAACTTGAACGTGCCGAACAGGTCGATGTCGAACTCCTGCCTGAACTGCTCGTCCGTAATGTTTTCCGCGTGCGCGACCGCGCCGGTGCCCGCGTTGTTGACGAGGATCTGAACGCCGCCGAAGGCGTCGATCGCCTTCTTGACCGTTTCCTCCACCTGCTGCGTATCGGTGATATCGCACTTGATCGGCAGGGCTTTGACGCCGTGCTGCTCGGTGATCTCCTTACAAACCTGCTCGAGCTTGTCGAGCCGTCTTGCGATGGCTACGATGTTGCAGCCCTGATTCGCCAGCGCGTGCGCCATCTGAACGCCGAGTCCCGAGGAGCAGCCCGTCACGATGGCGGTCTGACCGGTGATGTCAAAAATTCTTACCATGTTGTATTCTCCTTCCGTAAATGCATCTGGTTTGTTTTATTATGAGGAACCGACGCCTGTCAAGGCAGTCTGAGTGTACCCGAAACGCCGCGCTGCAATACGGTTTTGGCGCAAAAAAACCGCCTGCTCGAGATGGGAGCAGGCGGCTTTGCATTCGATTCTGATTATGCGTTCTTCTTTTTCATGCCGCCGAGGATCAGGTTTGTCAGAACGCCGAGGATCAGCGCGCAGGCGACGGTGGTCAGATTGACCTTGCCGAAGCTGACGGTGAGTCCGCCGACGCCGGCGATCAGGATGACGGAGACCACGAACAGGTTGCGGTTGTCGTTGAGATCGACGCCCTGGATC
Source organism: uncultured Clostridia bacterium (assembly GCA_905235205.1). Taxonomy (GTDB): domain Bacteria; phylum Bacillota; class Clostridia; order Christensenellales; family CAG-138; genus UBA3792. The sequence goes on from CAJOKM010000015.1 coordinate 6,696, forward strand.
ATCTTGAGACCGGAGACCGCGATAAAGCCGTACAGCGCCATGCACACGCCGCCCATGACGCAGCTGGGGATCGTGGCGAGAAACGTCGCGAACGGTCCGATGAAGCTGATAATGAGCGCCATGATCGCGGTGCAGAGAATGGTGACGACGGACGCGTTGCCGGAGATCGCGACGCAGCCGATGGATTCGCCGTAGGTGGTGTTCGGGCAGCCGCCGAAGATCGCGCCGGCAAACGAGCCGATGCCGTCGCCTAAAAGCGTGCGGTGCAGACCCGGGTTCTCCGTTAGGTCGACGCCGACGATCGAGGACAGGTTCTTATGGTCAGCGATGTGCTCCGCAAAGACCACGAACGCGACCGGCACGTAGGCGACGAGCAGGGTGAGGACGTACGCGCCGTCGAGCTCGCCGAAGCCTTTGAACGCGGTGAGGAACGTAAAGTCGGGAACCGCAAAGACCTTAACGCCGTTAAAGAGCGAGAAATTGATGATCTGGAACGCTTCGTTGCCGGTTGCGTTTCCGATGACCGTGAAGATCGCGGCGAGCGCATAGCCTGCGAGGATGCCGATGATGAACGGGATCATCTTCATCATTTTTTTGCCGTAGACGGAGCAGAGCATGGTGACGCCGAGCGTGACAAGACCCACGATGAGGCAGAGGTACGGCGAGGCGTTCTGCACGTTTGCGACCGCTTCCGCAACGACCGGCTGTCCTTCGACCATTTCGACGACGTAGTTGGTGACCGCATGGGTAACATTGCCCTTGGTGAGGTCGCCGATGGCGTTGCCCGCGAGCGAGAGTCCGATGATCGCGACGATCGGTCCAATGACGACCGCCGGCATGAGTTTGTTGATCCACTTGACGCCCGCGATCTTGACGATCAGTGCGATGACCACGTACACCAGACCCGCGAAGCATGCGCCGAGGATGAGTCCGAGGTAACCGAGCTGCATCGAAACGCCGCCGGCGAACGCGGCCGCCATCGAGCCTAAAAACGCAAACGAGCTTCCGAGGAAGACCGGGCTACGGAACTTTGTGAAGAGCAGGTAGACGAGCGTGCCGATGCCCGCGCCGAACAGCGCGGCGGTTGCGCTCATGCCGTGTCCGACGATGGCGGGCACCGCGATGGTTGCCGCCATGATTGCCAGAAGCTGTTGAAGCGCGAACAAGAGCACTTGTCCGAACTTCGGCTTGTCCTTGATGTTGTAGACCAGATTCATAATGTACCTCCCTGTGTCCTTTTATTATGCTGTGTCTTATTTCAAATCGCTTTGCGATCCGATTCCGTTACGCGTCTTCCTTTTTGGTGAGCACGATCTCGTTTTTTCCGTCGATCTCCTCGACCCGCACGCTGACGAACTCGTCGCGCGCGGTCGGCACGTTTTTGCCGACGAAGTTTGCGGAGATCGGCAGTTCCCTGTGTCCGCGGTCGACGGCGACGCACAGCCGGATCGCGGAGGGTCTGCCGCGTTCGATGAGCGCGTCCATGGCGGCGCGCGCGGTGCGGCCGGTGTAGAGCACGTCGTCGACCAGCACGATCACCTTGCCGTTGACGTCGAACGGGATGTCCGAGCCGTGCACGTGCGGCGAGGGGAACAGCTCTTTGAGATCGTCGCGGTACAGCGTGATGTCCAAAGCGCCGACGCCGACCTTGATGTCGGAGAACCGTTCGATGTTCGCCTTGATCCGCGCGGCAAGCGGCACGCCGCGGCGCTTGATGCCGACCAGATACAGTTCCGCTGCGTCCTCGTTTTTTTCAATGATCTCGTGGGACAGGCGCATCAGCATGCGATCCATCGTCTGCGCGTCGACCAGTATGTGCTCGTTCATGGCGTCCTCCCCGTCAAAAAAAGTCCTGCCGCATGCACGGCAGGACGGAGTTCACCCTGATTGTAGGAGTTCGACCTTGCCGGCATCTCGTACCGAATTAAAGGATCTTTGATCTTAAATATCTTACCACAGCGTTCGCGCGTTGTAAAGCAGAATTTCGCGGTTTTTCCAAAGGATTTTACAACTCCATGACAAAGAAATCGCAATTTTTCCGCATCCATGCGGTATTCTGTCAATGGGCAGGGTCTTGGGCGGTAATTGACGGAATCCGTCAAGATATGGTATACTGAATCGAATGATAGTGGAAGGATAATCCGTGGTTTTTTCGGGGCTGACGTTTTTATTGCTGTTCCTGCCGCTGTTGCTGCTGCTGTATTTCATCAACGGGAATGTCCGCTGGCGCAACGGCGTTTTGGTTGTCTTTTCGCTGATTTTCTACGCCTGGGGCGAACCGGTCATGGTGCTGCTTTTGATCTGCTCCACCGCGATCCATTATCTTCTGGCGTTCCTGATCGAAAAAGCGGCGCGCCCAATGCCGAAAAAGCTCCTTCTCGCACTGGGCGTGACCGTCTCGATCGGATTGCTGTTCTGGTTCAAGTATGCGGGCTTTCTCTTGGGCGACGTGCTCGGGATCGCGTTTACGCCGCCGTCGCTGCCGATCGGCATTTCCTTTTATACGTTCCAGATCCTTACCTACACGATCGACGTGTACCGCAAACGCGTGCGCGTGCAGAAGAATCCGTTCCGGCTGCTTCTGTACGTGAGCTGTTTCCCGCAGCTGATCGCGGGACCGATCGTGCAGTACGCGGACGTGGAGGACGCGCTCGCCTCGCGAAAGACGTCGATGACCGACTTCGGACTCGGCATGCGGCGGTTCTTTGTCGGGCTTGCCAAAAAAGTCCTGCTCGCCAATATCTGCGGGCAGGCGCTTGAACAGACGCTTGCGGGCGGGTCGTATTCGTTTTTGGGCGCGTGGCTTTCTGCGCTTTTATACACGCTGCAGCTGTACTTTGATTTTTCGGCGTATTCTGACATGGCGATCGGACTCGGACGCGTGCTCGGGTTCCGCTATAAGGAGAACTTCCGCTATCCGTACCTGTCCTGCTCGGCGAGCGAGTTCTGGCGGCGCTGGCATATCTCGCTCGGAAGCTTCTTTCGCGACTACGTGTATATCCCGCTCGGCGGCAGCCGCAAGGGGCGGCTCAGAACGGTGCTGAACCTGCTGATCGTATGGTCGCTGACAGGTCTGTGGCACGGCGCGGCGTGGAACTTCCTCGTCTGGGGACTGTACTGGTTTGCGCTGCTTTTGATCGACAAGCAGTTTCAAAAGGTCTGGGACCGGTTCCCCGCGATCGTGCTGTGGCTCGGCACGTTTGTGCTTTCGATGATCGGCTGGGTGCTGTTCTATCATACCGACCTTTCCGCCGGGTTTACACATATCGGCGCCATGCTCGGCATAGGCGTAAACGGATGGATCGACGCGAGTACGCTGTCGGTTCTCAGACAGTACGCGCTGTACCTGCCGATCCCGGTGCTCTGCTGTCTGCCCGTCGTGCCGTTTGTGAAGCGGCTTATGAAAAACCATCCGCGACTCGGACGGATCTTGCGGCCCGTCACCGCGACGTGCGCGGTGCTTTTAGCTGTCTGCTCGCTGCTGTTTCTGATCGGGCAGAGTTATAACCCCTTTATCTATTTCAGGTTTTAGACGATGAAGCATCGATTTACGTTCTGGCTCACATACGCCTGCATCGCGCTGTTCGGCTCGCTCGGACTGCTGCTGCTTCTGTTCGGTAAAAAGGACGCGCGTCCGTCGGACGAGGAGAACCGCATGCTGGCGGGATTCCCTGCGCTGACGGGCGAATCGCTGAAAAGCGGCGAATTCATGGAAGGAATCGAATCGTACCTGTCCGACGCCATGCCGGGCAGGGGCCGGATCGTGGCAAAGACGGCGTCGTGGATGAACGCGCTTTCGCTGGACAAAGCGAACGACGCGCAGGCGGACGCAGACGTGTTTGAAGCGGTCGAGCAGTTCGGGGAGGATGAACCGGACGCGCCTGCAAACCCGACCGAAACGCCCGAACCGACCGATCCCGAACCGACCGAACCCGGACAGAATGAACCCGCGCCGGACGTTCCCGAGCCGACGGCGAGCGCTGATCCGGACGCGGCGGGCACGCCGCGCATCCCGCGCGAGATCGAGACCTGTACCTTCCGCCAGATTCGAAAAGACGGCACCTATCGCACGACCTACACGTTCGAGCGCGAGCGGGTGGACAACGCGATCCGCGTGCTGAACGCGTACCGTCGGAAACTGCCCGAAAACGGACATGTGTTCTTCACGCAGGTGCCGTTTCCGGACATCGCGTTCACGCTGCAGAACGGCGATTACGTCGGCTGGGAGAGCGATCTTGAAGCGATCCTTGCGGCGAACGTCGACGACGGCGTGGAGGTGGTGAGCGCGCTTGACGTGCTCGAACCGGGACTTTTAGCGGGCGAAGACCTGTATTTTAGGACGGACCATCACTGGAAACCGCGCGCGGCGTGCAAGGTCGCGCAGGCGATGCTCAAGCGCATCGGGATCGACGCGCTCGGGTACGACGACTATACCTATAATCAGAACGGCGGCTGGTACGGCTCGCGCGTGAGCGGACATCCCGAACTGAAGGAAACGACGGAGCCGGACACGGTCGAGGTCCTGATCCCGACGCTGCCGGTCAAGGGCGTAACGATCGACTGGAACGGCACGGAGAAGCCGTGTCCGTTCATGGTGACCGACCGGCATTCGTATCTTGCGTACCTCGGCGGCACGCTGGGACCGTGGCGGCGGTACGAGACCGGCGTGGACTGCGGCAGAAAAGCGCTGGTGATCGGCGATTCGTACATCTGCTGTTTCGTGCCGTATCTCGCGCCGTACTATGAGGAAGTCCACACCACCGATCTTCGCAAGGATTACTACGACGCGAAGCGCGCGGCGTGGACGGTATCCGAGTATCTCGAGAGGAATGAAATCGACGACGTATACATTGTGCTGTCGACGGCGTCGGGCGTCAACGCGGCGTACGTGACGGAGTATCTGTGGAAGTATCTTTGAGGGAGGCGGGCGGCATGCAATCGAACAGGCGAACCGTTTTGCTGCTGATTCTGATCGGCGTGCTTGCGCTCGGGCTTACAGGGGTTTTTTGGCTGACCGAAGCGGGGCGCGGCGCAAGGCTTGCGCATCAGGCATACCGCGCGGCGGAGCAGGGGGATTGGGAACGCGCGTACACGCTTGCCGGACGAGCCGAAGCCGAAGGCGAAGCGGACGTGCGCACGGAGCTTTCGTACCGGAAGGCGGAATCGCTGTTCATAAGCGGCGACACGGACGCGGCGGAGCAGGCGTTCCGCGCGCTGGGAGCGTATCGCGACGCGCAGACGCGCGTACTGGACTGCCGCTATCAGAAGGCGGACGCGCAGGAAAAGGCGGGCGAGTTGGAAGCGGCAAAGGCGGCGTTTGCGGCGCTCGGCACACATCGGGACGCGCCGGACCGCGTCAAGGCGTGCGGGTATCGGATCGCGGAGCAGCGGCTTTTATCGGGCGACCGTGAAGGCGCGTATGCGGCGTTTGCGGCGCTGATCCCGTACGCGGATTCCCAATCGCGCGCCGAATCGCTTGCGCTGGCGCTGACCGGCCTGACCGATCCCGGACAGGCAATGGCAGAGCTGAGCGGACTCAGCGAAGCGGACAAAGCGCGCGAAGCGCAGCGCGCCGGCTCGCGGGAAGCGATCAAAAGCGGCAGGATCGCGACGGGGCAGGCACACGCGGTGTTCCTGTTCGACGACGGGCACGTCGAAGCGGTCGGCGACAACACGTTCGGTCAGTGCGACGTCTCCGCGTTTCAGAGCGTAACGGCGGTCGCGGCGGGATACCGGCACACGCTCGGGCTCAAATCCGACGGCACCGTCGTGTCCGCGGGCGACGGGAGCTTCGGGCAGCGCGACGTCGGAGCGTGGACGGACGTGAAAACGGTCGTGTGCGGACCGTGGGACAGCTATGCGATTCGAACCGACGGCACGCTTTTGCACTGCGGGTTTCATACGTTCGATCTTTCCGGCTGGACGGACCTTGTCTCGCTCGCCGCGAGCGAAACCGGCGTGATCGGCGTCAAGGCCGACGGCACCGTGCTCTGTTCGAACGAAGCCGGACGGTTCTCCGACAGCGGATTCTGCGACGCGCGCGTCGAAACGGGAGCGGCGTTCGCGCTGAAAACGGACGGAACGGTCGTCGGCGCAAAGACGGCGCTGTCGGACTGGACGGACGTGCTTGCGTTAAAGAGCAGTCCGACCTTGCTTCTCGGCATCTGCACGGACGGGACGCTCAAAGTCCATGCGCTTTTGCCGTGCGACGAAGCGTTTTTCAACGCGCTTGCGGCGGAAACGGACGTGGAAAGCGTTTCGGTCTCCGGCACGTTCGCGCTCGTGCTGCACCACGACGGGCGACTGTCTGCCTGCGGAAAGGTCCCGGAGCAGATCCGCGAATTCATAGATCACACGTCCGGTTTTTAGCTCTTGCAACGCGATAAAACCTGTGGTATAATAACCATCGCGTCAGAAAAAAGGACGCGCCTTGTGCCCGTAGCTCAGCTGGATAGAGCGTCAGACTCCGACTCTGAAGGTCTACGGTTCTTGAAAAATAAAGATTTTATGCATATGTGCCTGTAGCTCAGCTGGATAGAGTGTCAGACTCCGACTCTGAAGGCCAGAGGTTCGAATCCTCCCAGGCACGCCAGAAAAGCCCCTAAAACACTACGTTTTCGGGGCTTTTCTTTTTTGCTTTTGTAGCACATACCGTAGCACATACTTTTTTACGTTTGCATAATCCAATTGAAAATGCATATTAGAACGACGTTAATTTCAGGCGATTTTGGCCTTCAAACTGCGCTTTTAGCACATTTTAGCACATTATTATAAAAATCGATTGGACTGTAGCGCTTTCACACGGACATATTGGACTAACAGCTCATGTTTTCTGAATCGGATAGGAAGCTATCGTACAGTCACACGAAATAATATATTTTCTGAATTCTTTGCAAAAATCTGAATCTCGGCACGGTTATAGGTGAGGGACAAAAATAATGTCCTGACACTTTGACAATCGAATAGCCAGTTTCGGGTAACAGCAGAATGATACTTCCGCCTTGAACGCATCACAGCATTGGGCGGCCCGGCGGGATGCGGGGATTCGAGAGAATATGCGCGAGGACGGCGGCTCGAAACGGCACTCTTACTCATAACAAAACAAGAATAGGAAGAGTAGATAAATGACAAAAGTTATCGCAGTTGTAAATCAGAAGGGTGGCGTTGGCAAAACGACCACAGCGATCAACGTCGGAGCAGGTCTTGCAAAGCATGGCAGGAAAGTTCTCCTCATTGACCTTGATGGTCAGAACAATCTCAGCACCGGGTTGCATTGTGTTCCTGAGACACGGGAGAAGTTCACAGTAAGAGATGCCATGATGCAATCTGCTAACGGTGTCCTCATTGATCCGAAAAAGGGAATCATTACCAATCCCATTGATATGGTGGACGTAATGCCCGCAGACATCAATCTCCTCGGCTTCGAGCATTCCATTAGTGATGATCCCGAAGCAGTCACACTGCTGAAATCCTACATGAACAAGGTTCGCCCACTGTATGACTACATCTTGATTGATTGTTCTCCGAGTCTCGGCATTCTGACGCAGAACGCGCTTGTCGCAGCCGACAGCGTTATGATTCCGGTTGATCCTGAGTTCTTCGGCGTGGAAGGTGTCAAAACCATTATCACTACCATGCAGAAGTTCCGCAGAAAGCTGAATCCGCGTCTTTATCTGGAAGGCATTGTAATTGTTCGGAGAAACAATGTCTCTAAAGAAAAGAGAAATAAAATGGAGGAGCTTCGTCGTGCGTTTGGTGGTAAGGTTTATAAAACCGAATTACCTTCTTCTGTAAAAGCATCTGAAGCCGAGGAGCGCGGGATGAGCTTACTCAGATATATGTCCTGGAATCATTTGGCAAAAGCATACGCAAGCTTGGTAGAAGAGGTGCTTGCGAATGAGCAGCGATGAGAAAAAAGAACTCTTCTCCGGAAAGACATTTGACCAAATGCTTGGTCTGGATGATGCGCTGCCGGAGGGAACGCCGTTGGAACTGGATATTGATTTGCTTCTCCCTTTTCCGAACCAGCCATTTCGTCCATACCAAGAGGAAGAAATGGAGAAAATGGTCGAAAGCATCCGGGAGAATGGCGTCATTTCTCCGATTGTTGTCCGTCCGAAAGAGAATGGAACGTATGAAATCATTTCCGGTCATAACCGTGTAGAAGCATGCAAACGCGCCGGATTCACCTTCATTCCCAGCTTTATCCGTGAAGTAGACGATGCGACCGCCGTAATCCTCATGGTGGACAGCAATCTCCGACAGCGTGAAAAACTGCTACCAAGCGAGAAAGCGAAGGCGTATCAGATGAAAATGGAAGCTCTTAAACGGCAAGCGGGGAGACCTTCGAAAAATTCGTGCCATGATGGCACGAATTTCCGTGCGGATGAAGCTGTTGCTGAAGAAGCAGGTGATAGTGCAAGACAGATTCAACGTTTTGTTCGCCTAAACAACCTCTCTCCGGCTCTAATGAATCTCGTTGACGAAGGCAAACTCGCATTAACTCCTGCTGTTGAAATTTCGTATCTTGATTCTGCCGATCAAGAGATCGTACAAGAGATTTTAGAACGTGATCAAGTATCTCCATCACTATCACAGGCACAGAAACTACGGAAGCTTTCAGATACAAAAAAGATCAACGACAGAGAAATTGATCGGGTTCTAACCGTTGAAAAACCCATGTATGAAACCATCGTCTTCCGTCGGAATAAGATTGAGCAATTCTTTCCCGCCGGAACAACCGGTCAGCAAATCGAAAAAACCATCTATAAGCTGCTGGAACAATACCGCAGGCAATGGCAAGCAAGAGAGGAAAAAACGCAGGAACAGGAGCGATAACGGATATGAAGCATACTCCAGTAAAACCGATGGATTCGGATGATCGTATGAACTTCAACCAAGCGAATCGGTTTCTCAGCACGAATGGGAATCTGTTCGGTACACAGCCGAATATTACCCGGCTATCGGCAGAAGCGCAGAAGCTAGCAGCGGAAATGGATTGTTCGTTCTCGCCGGATCTTCGGCGGTTGTTTATTGCGTGTGAAGATGACAGCGAATACGACGCCTGCTTCACGATCATTCGATTTCTGTATCGGCAATGGCACGTCCGAATGCCGAAAACAATTCGGGCATTTGCAGCAATACCGGAGGTATGGAAGAATTTCCTCCGTATCACCGCGGAGCAGGTAAATATCCTCCTTGCCTCCGATCCGGAAGGAGATTCGTTTCCGTAGGGAAGCGATCAGTACCCCATGTATTTTACAACAGGACAGCACCAATTCTACGAACACCTTATGCAGCAAGTCCCGAACTTCGACAAACGACCGCGAGAAATCAAAGATCAATCGTGCTTTGCTTGTCCGGGATTTAACAAACGAAACGGCAGATGCAGATTCTGTGAATGCCAACACGAGAAACAAGCTTCCGGCTCTACGTCGGAAGTTTTTTATAACCAAAGAAAGGAAGAAATATGAAGCGAACAATTCCCCGACTTTTGGCACTTGCATTGTGCCTCATCACGCTATTCTCGTTCATTCCTGCGCAGACAGCATCCGCGGATTCCGGTGACGCGAAAGCTACCGTCGAAATCGAATCCCAGACGAACTCCGCTTTTGACTACCTGGAATACTACTCCGGTGGAAAGTGGAAAGATCTGAATACTCCCAAACACTGGATCAAGTCGACCGGTGAAGTCTGTTACTGTATCGAGCACACGGACGGCAATCCGCACAGCGACACCTACTCTCCCGCAGCACCGTCTTCCGTATTCGGTGCAAATACGCTCGCAGGTCTGCAAACGATCCTCATGTACGGCTACCCCTGTAATACGCCGGACGGCTTTACCGAGGACGAAGCACGGCAGGCGACCGCAAATGCGATCCGGTTCTGGCTCAGTGAAAACGGTGAACCCGGTTCATACAGTTTCACCAACCGCAAGACGCACCCTGATGCCATCCGTGCTAAGAAGGGTTACGAACATGTTCTGACCTGGGCGGACGAATTGCTTCAGATGGCTCGGGACAAGAAGAAACTCAGCCACAGCATCGAGTTCACGCCAGCTTCGCTGACATTGACCAAGAGCGGTGACAACTTCATGGGAAAGACGACTGTGAAGCTTACCAACATCAACTCCGGATATACGCTCGACACCTCCGGTCTTCCCTCCGGTGTTACCGTATCTGGATACACCGGCAAGAAGGGTGAACAGCTTACGATCACCGCTCCCGCAAGCACGGCGGGCAAGACGTTCACGATCACCGCAACCGGTAAGGATACGCGATCGCTGAATAACATCACCGCGTATGTCCCGTCCAATTCCTCTTTGCAGAAGATCTTCCTCTGTGCGACTACCGCACAGGTTGTCGCAACCGCGAGCTTCGGCGTAAACACCCCAGCGCTCGGCGCTTTGAAGATCAAGAAGGTCGGAGATGACAGCACACCGCTTGCAGGCGTTAAGTTCGTCATCTACAAGGACGCCAACTGTTCGCAGAAAGTGACTGAAGTCACAACAGGCAGCGATGGTACGGTCACGGTCAGTGAACTGGACGCTGGAACGTACTATGTTAAGGAACTCTCCACGGTCAAGCCGTATGTTGTCGATGGTCTCGTACATTCGGTCATCGTCAAGGTAAGTGAAACGGCAACGCTTGAACTGGAGAATGAAACCGCAAAAGGCTCGATCCGTATCACGAAAACCGCATATGTTCTGACCGGAACCACTGCGACGAAGACTGAATACGGTCAGCTCCACTCTCCGAAGTACGAAGTCAAAGGACTTCCCGGCTGTGTTTTTGAAGTTAAGAATGCTTCTGGCACAGTCGTTGCTACTCTCACAACCGACGAAACGGGGACTGCTGAAACGCCGCTACTGCCGTTCGGGACGTACACCGTGCAGGAAACTGCAACGGTCGCAGGATACGATCTCGATGCGTCGATCTACACGGTGACGCTCGCCTACAAGGATCAGAATACGCCGATTGTGTACGCGGAGGTTTCCGCGACCAACAAGCGTATTCCCGGTTCGATCAAGATCAAGAAGACCTGTGAATTCTTCGACACCGAGACCATGACCTTCAAGGTCGGCCCGCTTGCCGGTGCTGTCTTCGGCGTATATACCGCAGAGACCATCAAGGTCATTCCGAAGAACACGCTGGTGGACATTTTGACCACGGACGAAAACGGTGTTGCAACATCCGTCACCACGCTGCCGTTCGGCAAGTACTACCTGAAGGAACTCAAGGTTCCGGATGAGACGATCCATCTGATCGAGGAATCCTTCCCCGTAACGGTCAGCGGTGCGAACACGGATTATGTCAAAAAGCCGATCGAAAATGAGCGTTTCAAAGGCAACATCGCCGTCTGGAAGTCCGATGATTACGATCCTGACCGTATGCTTGAAGGCGCACAGTATGAGATTCGTGACAAGGACGGACTCTTGTACGACACCATGACCACGGACAAAGACGGATATGCCATTTCGATTGATCTGCCCGTCGGAACTTACTATGTCCAGGAGGTTGTGCCGCCTGCGGGATTCGTGCTCTCGGACGAAGTGATTGAAGCGGAAATTACGACGGATAACAAGGCGACAATCGTGTTTGAGCGCACCAATGAGCAGATGCACATCGTGCTGAAGAAGACTGACTTCACCACCGGAAAGCCCGTGTACGAGGCATTCTATGAGATCAAGAATTCCAAAGGTGAGGTCGTATTCGAAGGTGAAACGGATCTGAACGGTGAAATCATCCTGTATGAGCTGCCTGCCGATACCTATACCTTCACAGAGACTGTTGCCGCGGAAGGTTTTACGCTGAGTCCTGAAACCTTCACCTTTACTGTCGATTACCACGGCAACATCACTGGAACGACCGACATCACGGACGAGCCCACCTGTCTGCAGCTCAATAAGCTGAACCTGTACACCGGGAAGCCCTTTGCCGGAGTCGAGTTCCGTCTGGTAGATTCGGATGGGCAAACCGTGCGTACGGTTCCCTATACTCCCGAGCCCGAAATCCTTGTAAAGGCGAGCGCGGAAGCGGCATCGGCTTCTATCCCTGAACATAGCTTCCGTGTATGGGCAAAGGACGGCGAGGACACGTTCTTCACCGACGAGAATGGCTTTGTCGAGTTCCGCTATCTCCCCGTAGGAACGTACACGCTCGAAGAAGTCTATCCGACCGGCTACATCGGGCCGGAAGTGATCACCTTTACGCTGACCGATAAAGACGGTGTTTCCAATCCGAAGATCGTCAACGTCGAGAACTGTCCCACCGGACTGAAAATCATCAAGGTGGATTCGAAGTCCGGCAATCCGCTGGCAGGCGCAGGCTTCTGCCTGAAGGTCAAGGGCGAAAGCGACTTCGAAATCCTAAAGCTCCGCAAGGAAGCGGACGGCAGCTTCTTCTATGATCCGAACGGGACAATCACCGACATGATTACCGACGGAACCGGTGAGCTCGTCATCTACGGCCTGCCGCTCGGCGAGATCTGGATCGAAGAAACCGTCACCCCGGACGGTTACTTCCCGATTTCCGCACAGAAGGTTGAACTGACCCGCGAAAACACGAACAGCGAGCCGCAGACGTTCCGGATCGAAAACCACAAGTTCGTCAAGCTCGGCATGGATTCCGACTGGTGGGAGTTCCCGGCGCTCTGCTCCGGCGTGCTTCTTCTGCTCGGCGGGCTTGTCGCCGCGGCAATCATTGTCGCAAAGAAGCGCCGTAAGTTGAGAGAGGAGGTTTGAGTATGACCCCGAAAGTTATCATCGCTATCGTGCTTGTCGCGATCATTGTCGGCGGCTTCATCTTTCTGCAGCTCAGAAAGAAAAAGAGTGATCGCTGAATCGGTGACCTTCTGTCACCGCTTGAATTGGCAACCCGTGACAACCCGTCACGGGTTGCTTTCTGAAAGGAGGAATCATGAGCTTTTACGCAACTTTTGACGCTATGATTACAGTCCCCAAATCAGTAGGCAAAGACGCCCTCATTCAAAAGATAAAAGACGCCTTTGGTATTCCGGAAGTATGGACAGACGACAAGGCAGAAAGCAGTTTTGACCTCTGGTTCGGCGAATATGCCAAATATGACGAAGACAGCATCTATACCTTCCTTGCAGAGATTGAGCCGTACACCATTTCCGGAGAGATCACCTATACGGGTGAAGATTCCTCGAACTGGCGTCATGTATTCGATTCGGAAACCCATCAATGGGTGGAACAGGAAGGATATGTCACATACCGAGAAGACGGAAAAACGATCAAAGAAAGCATAGCGTTTCTTGAAGAGCTTTCCAAGCAGATGCGTGATCCATTTTCTAATGAAACTTCTGAACCGGAAAGGTAGATGGCGACATGAACAGCTTTATCGCAAATCAGTATCCTCCTGTTCTTTCTGTCCGCGAATTCATCTGTGCTTTGAATCTGACCAATTACAGCTTGTCCGTTTTGGAAAAAGACGAAACCTTCCCGTTTATCGTAATCGGGAATCAACGGTTTGTCCTCCGCGATAGCTTGCTGGAATGGCTGAAAGCGCATGAACAACCAAGATTAAGGAGGGATGCCAATGGATCTTGAAATATGGGACATTCTCCCAAATGAACAACTCTACACCTATTCCCAATCAACGTCGATTGAATCGAGATGCGGTCTGATCGGTCATCTGCGCGCAGATATGGACACTGACGGCGACGGGTTCTTTACCACATGGGATGATCACAATACGGAACTGAAAACGCAGGCGTTCAAGGACGAGTTCGACGAAGTGATCCGAACCCTGCGATTTGATCCGGAAAACGGCGGGATTCTCAAGGATCGCAAGGCACTTGCGAGATACTGCTACAGCCATCCGTCCTGCCAAATGGCTGACGGACGCAGCTTCGGTATCCGCGTGGATACGGATCAGTATTCATATCTTTGCCGACTGAACCCGAACAAAGGCGAGTACAACGCCTATATCTACGCATACAAGCGGGAATGGCTCGACCAGCATCTTTCAGAAGCGCAGAAAGGTATCCGGTTCATTGATTCCCGTTATCACGAGCTGTTCCGCATACCGGACGGCGGCCGTGGAGGCCAGGCTGTCGGCGGCCGCGAGCTCCAGGGCGTTATCCGACGACATCAACTCCTTGATGGTCTTGAGGTTCCGGGATTTGGCGGGAATGACCATATAGCGCGCCTTCAGGAGGGGGCGGTCCAGCAGGAACTTGTCCGAATGCGCTTCGTAATACATCCGAACCTCCTCGTCGGAGATGAGTGTGTCCAGCTTTTCGTTGATGTACCGCTCTTCGTAACGGTATTTGAGCAGGGTCCGGCGATATTCCTCCAGCTCGCTTGAAACATCCTTTTCCTCCTTGGAAAGCTGCGCCTCGGCCATGTCCAGGTACAGGAGTTCCTCCGCCCAGGCATTGATGTACTGTTGCGCCAGGCCGATGCTGTCCTCCGGCGAAACCCCGGCCGGAATGTATTCCGCCAGCTGGGACCGGAAGAGCTTGTGGTCGCCCACGCGTGCCACCACCTCGTCCCCGAACAACTCCGCCGCCGAGTCGGAAACCCGGTGGACGAACTGGCACGCGGACAGGGCCAGGACGGCAACGAGAAGAGCGCATTTTCTCATAACCTACAAAGATAACATTATTTCCGGAGAAACGGGCTTTTTTTGCCGTTCATGCGAAACGGATCCAGTTCGCATTGACGCCCCGGAGAGGATGGAACGCCGGAAGCGCCGCCTGGCGTAGGCCGCCATTGCCGCCACGCCGGCGGTCTATGCGGGCACACACTACGTGTACGACAAGGGCGACCGCCTGGTGCTGACGCAGGTCGGGAACCAGCGCGAGCGGAACGCGGAGACTTACGGCGCCCTCCACGGCTACCTGGTCGGCGGCCTGACCATTCCCAGTGGGGCGGAGGTGCAGACGGTCAACTGGTGGGACGACTACGCGTTCCTCGGGCATGAGGAGGACATGCCAGGATCGTCGTTATTACCCAGAACGGCGATTAATTGTGTGAAACAGGCCGAATCACACAGTTATTGACCAGAACGGAAAATAATTGTGCAGGAGAGGCCATATTACACAGTTTTTGGCCAGAACGGCAATTAATTGTGTAAAACAGGCCGAATCACACAATTTTTTGCCAGAACGGTAAATGCCCCGCCTTCCGGAAGCGGTTACGGGGAACAATATGCAGGAGGGGCACAGGGCCTGCTTACGGGCCACTGGAGCAAGTCCCTGGGCGAGGTCCGCGATGGCGTCGGCGCCGCCGTATGCGAGACATGGGCCTATGACGACCATGGGCGCGCGGTGTTCCATGTGAAGGGGTATCCTTCCGGGAAACGCGTGGTGGAACGCTCGGGGTACGATTTCGTAGGGAACCTCACCTCCTTTGGAAAGACCCTCTATGATGAAGGGACCACGTCACATACGGAAGCGTATACCTACACGTATGACAATTGGGGCCGCCAGCAGGTGACCACCCACAGCCTGGACGGAGGGACCCCCGTGACGCTGACATCGAACACCTACGACTCCGTCGGCCGCCTGACCGGCACCACGCGTGGAGGCTTCTCTGCTCTTGCAAGCACCTACACCTATAACGTCAGGAACTGGCTGACAGGGATTAATGGTCCCCAGTTCTCGGAGACGCTCACCTACGAGACGCCCCGGAGCGGGAGCTCGCTCCCGGGGCAGTGGGGAGGAAACATCAGTTCGTCCAAGTGGTGCATCGGTGCTACTACGGTCAATGCGTCCTGGTACGATTACGGATATGACCTGCTGGGCAGGCTGCAGGAGGCAAGGCATGGCTGCGACATGGTGGGGCAGGCCGATTACTCCCGGACTTACGGGTACGACTTGAACGGGAAC
>CAJOKM010000016.1 GCA_905235205.1 uncultured Clostridia bacterium
CTACTCAACACCCGATGTAACGGATGAAGATATCAAGATAGCCTGCAAAGCGGTGGGGCTGCATCATTTCATCAAAACGCTGCCTCACGGATATGATACTGTGCTGACCGATCAGTTAAGCATGTCGCAGGGGCAGAAACAGCAGTTTACGATCGCCCGCGCGATGATAGCAAATAAACCAATGCTGATACTGGACGAGGCGACCAGCTCAGTGGATACACGAACCGAACTTCAGATTCAGGATGCTATGGATAAATTGATGCATGGCAGGACATCCTTTGTGATCGCGCACCGGCTTTCCACCATCAGGAACGCAGATCTGATTCTCGTGATGAGGGATGGGGATATTGTTGAATGCGGGAATCACGAAGAATTGTTGGCACAGGGCGGCTTCTATGCAGAGCTTTATAACAGCCAGTTTGAACAGGCTTCATGAAATATGATTTTGTTATAAAACTATCGTAAAGAATCTTGCAGCTGTATGAAAGAATAATTGGGAGGAGCTCAGAAATCAGACCTGACGGCACAGTCATGTCGCTATGGGATGACCGAATACCGGATCGGCGTCGCTGTCCGGCGCGCTGTCGTTACGGGCATAAATCAAACAACTGCGTCTTTGCAGCTTTCCATAAACGAGGAACTCGGGCGCGACCTCGTGGAAGAGTCAGCACATGAAGGCGACGACCGGAGCATGCCGCCTGGCAAGGCGTTATATATTCGCTGTATTGGCTTGCGATTCCGCAGACGTTCCGATAGGCAGCGCCCCGGAGCGTCCGGCGTATTGGAACCGCGTACAGATCGACTTTGAAAACCAAACCGGATTCAAGAAGCGGTTTGACAATACATCGATCATAGGGTATAATAAAACGATAAGCGACAAGGCAAGACAAGCCGCTGCGAAATACATTCATGATCGGTACAAGGGCTATCTTGGCACGTTCAAAATGACAGAAACCGTAAGGAAATTGCGAACGATAGAAGATACTGGAAATATGTGGGTCTTGAATGGGTTTATGCGAGCGGTCAACAAAGGCGATATTTCTGTCTTGATCGGATACGATTACTATGCAGAAACAGCCAGAGCGGTACAAAAAGAACTTGTCGGATTGACGACTGTAAACGGTACGACAATTAAGGGTTTCAAAACCCATCTTCTTGATCGTATTATTGGGCAAGTCGCGGAGGACAAAGCCGGAAAGCGAAAGGGCGTACCAGTTGAAGACGTAAAGGATGCTCTTTTACACGGTACCGTCGGGAAAATAAGCACACGGAACGGCAAAACAAGCGTTAAAAATAATCGGTTCACGTTGTGATGTCGTGTTTAATCTTACGACGGGGAACCTTATACAAACAAACCCGTGGTGACAAAAATGTTAAAAATCACCGAAAACGAAAAACAGTATTTAGCGGAGCGCATAGAAAATATTGACGCTCTTGTTCGTGCTGGTTCTCTTGGCGACCTTTTGAGTGCCATTTCGGACTGGATGATGGACAACGGTTTCGACGATGACGACGAAATAACGGACGTCGGCAGGGAAGCCGAGCGCGTCTATGACGCGATATTCTACCGAAACAAAGTCACCGCATAAGCACCTTAACGGGTGCTTTTTTAATACCAAAAACCCCATAGAACCGCGGCGGTTTCCCATGACCGCCGCGCGTCCTTCACATAGGAAGCGCGGACGCCCTTGGCAGATCATCCCGTTTCTGGTAGAAATGTAGTCAAGAGCCGAATGGCAGCTTATAACATATTTCGTTCGATGTCGCGAGGGGAACTCAGACAGATAATCCAATCATCGAAGCACTTAACGGATGGATGAAGGAAGAACTGTATTTGGACTTTGATTTGGCACATTGTGACAACATTCCAAAGTTGCTGGACGAATACGTCCATTACATCAACGGGCAGCGGCTCGACGCTGCTCTGGACTACAAAAGCCCGATCCAGTGCCGTACCGAATCGGGCTCCTGACAAGTGCACTGCGGCGGGGTGTTTTTTCGTTTCAGAGGTGGATTTATTCATAATTCTGTGATACAATAAATTGCAGTGTCAGTGCAATAACTTTTATATTTCCGCGAGAGGACTGATTATGCTTAAAAACAATGTTGAAGTCGATGTTAAAGTGAAGTGCATAGAGGGCGGCGTCACCCAGGCAAAACTCGCCGAGGAAATCGGAACCTCTGCATCCTACGTGAGTCGACTGATAAGGAATAACGATAAGATCGTAAACAAGACCTTCCTGCAGCTTATGGAAAAGCTGGGGTACGATGTTGAGTTGACTTATGTGAGACGAGAGGAATAAAGGAATGCTGCACGAGTGCATAAATAACAGTTCTGGATTTTGAATCGACAGCAGATGAAATGAACATCAACCGGTCAATGAATCAGAAAAATCTTATTTATGCTGACGTGCTTCGAGGCAAGAGTGAGTTTATGGCGTGAAGGAGAGAATAAAACATATGTGGTTTTGGTTCGCATTAGGGTCTGCGGTATTTGCCGCTTTGACCTCTATCCTTGCAAAAATCGGAATCGAGGGAGTTGATTCGAATCTCGCCACAGCGATACGAACCGTTGTGGTGGTACTGATGGCGTGGGGAATGGTTTTTATTACGAACACGCAGGGCGGTATATCCTCTATCAGCCGGAAGAGTTGGATATTTCTGGTTCTTTCCGGCTTTGCGACGGGAGCATCATGGCTTTGCTACTACAAGGCTCTTCAGATAGGAGAAGTCTCAAAAGTTGTTCCTATAGACAAGTTGAGCGTGGTTATTACTCTTGTGCTGGCATTCATATTCCTTCATGAGCAGTTCACATGGAAATCAGGATTGGGTGCAGCGCTTATCACTGCAGGGACTCTGATCATGGTTTTATAAAATTGATGTATCGTATAACAAATGACAGTTTAACAACGCAAGTTCTCTGTCGTGGACGGATTTCCTCGAAGCATACTTTCGTGGACTGTTCTAAACTCGAATTGTGCGAAACAGTTGACATTCATAGTGAAGTCCCAAGGCATATCGAGACAGTCGCCTTGTTGACGCGGGAGAATAAAGGAGGGAAAACAGTTGTTTGATCCGAAAACAAACCGGTTTCCGTACCCGTATGAGACCGACAGACACTATCTGAAGGTACATAAGAATCGCGGGATCGTGTTTGACACCGCGTATCCGTATCTCGATCGCAGCACGTGGTTCCGGCTTCGGCAGGGCGTTGTGCGGCTTCTGCTGCATCTGATCGTTTTCCCGGCTGCCGGCATCCGGCTTGGCTTGAAAATCGAAGGGCGCCAGAACCTGAAAAAGCATCGGGACGTGATCCGAAAAGGCATTGTGTCGTGCTCGAATCATGTGCATTTGTGGGACTATATCTGCATCATGAAAGCCGTTCGGCCGTACAGAACGAACGTGCTTTCGTGGGCGCCGAACATCAACGGCGAAAACGGGACGCTGATCCGCATGGTCGGCGGCATTCCGATCCCGGATACGGGACTTGCCGCCACCAAGACGTATTTGAAAACGGTGCAGTCGCTCCTTGATAACGGCGGATGGCTGCAGATCTATGCCGAAGGGAGCATGTGGGAGTATTACGCGCCGGTGCGTCCGTTTAAACCGGGAACGGCGCACATTGCCTGCGCGGGTCAAAAACCCGTATTGCCGCTCGGGTTTTCCTACCGCGAACCCGGATGGATCCGAAAGAACGTGTTTCACCAGATTGCCACGTTCACGCTTCGCATCGGCGAACCGATTTTTCCTGATTCGACGCTTGCAGAAAACGAACAGCGGCGTAATCTGACCGTGCGCTGCCACGAAGCAGTCTGCAGATTGTGCGGAATCGATCCCAAAGAAAATCTGTATCCGCCGGTGTTTGCGGATTCCAAGCGCGTTGATTATTATACGACCGAGTACGGCGTCGGATATCGAGACTGAAAGGACGGGAGGGCACCATGAACCAAATCGAACGAATCACCGAGATGGACCGCTGCCTGCATGCGTCCGGGGAAGCGATTGAAGCGCTTTCGAACGCATTGGACGCGTATGAGGCAAACCGTAAATCTCTGAAGAAGCTCGCTGACTACTATGGAAGTACGCTTTGGATGAAGGACTTCGAAGCCGATGAAGCGGGGATGCTTCCAACCGATCTGAAGCGCGGCGTACTGTCCGAGGACACGGTCTATGATCTTCTTACCGACCACCATGAATTGATTCTGCGAATGTCGCGGATCGTGACTAAGGCAATCGAAGGGAAACTGCTGTAATGAAGACGCTTGAAACGGAACGCCTGCGGTTAAGGGCATGGAATACGGACGATGCGGAAGATATGTTTGCGTATGCAAGCTCGCCGATTGTCGGGCCGAATGCCGGCTGGGAACCGCACGCGTCGATCGACATCACAAAAGAATACCTCGAGCAAACGATTAAGGACGACGATACCTGGGCGATTGTTCTGAAAGAAACGAGTCATGTGATCGGCTCGGTCGGGATGCATGTGACGCGCGTCGGATCGGTACGCGAAATCGGGTACGTCATGCATCCGGATCACTGGGGAAACGGGTACATGACCGAAGCGGTCCAAGCGGTCCTCCGGTATGCGTTTGAAGAACTCGGACTGTCAGGCGTGCGAGTCAGGCATTATCCGTTCAACCTGCGTTCAAAAAGCGTCATCCTTCGGTGCGGATTCCGGTACGACGGAACGCTTCGAATGGAAACACAGCGGTATGACGGAGTCGTGCTCGACGCCTGCGTATATTCGATGACACGGGAAGAATGGGCATGCGGCGCATCGAAACACCCGGTCAAGGAGACGGAACAGCCATGATACCGGTTTTGATCGCGCTCTGCGTTGGACTTTTCGCCTACATTGCCTTTTTCATTGAGAACCGGCGGTTTGTCTGTACCGAATCCGTGTTCGAGCATGAGAAAGTCAAAACAGCGTTTCGAATCGTACAGGTCAGCGATCTGCATGACGGTTCGTTCGGACGAGAAAACACGGCGCTTCTGGATGCCATAGCAAAAATGCAACCGGACTTGATTCTGATCACCGGCGATCTATTCAACCGCAGAAATGCGCGCGCATACCGGAACGCAATGCTGTTTTGCAAACAGGCGGTCAGGATCGCACCGACCTACTTTGCGGAAGGGAATCATGAGTGTTCGCTCAAAGACACGGGGGAAAGGTTCCTTGCGGAGATCGAACGGATCGGCGTACATGTTTTGCAAAACGCATACTGCGATCTTCCCGCATGCAGGCTGATCGGACTGAAGCAGTACGCGTCGCCGCAGGAGCTTTGCGCCATGCTCGAGCCGAACTGTCTGAACATTGCCTTGGCGCACCGGCCGGAACTGTTTCCGATCTATGCCGGAACCGGGGTTGATCTCGTGCTTTCCGGACACGCGCACGGCGGTCAGATCCGGCTGTTCCATCAACCGCTTTACGCACCGGGGCAGGGCTTTTTTCCTCGGTACACGTCCGGGTTTTATCAGATCGGGCGCTCGACGCTGTTCGTCTCACGAGGGCTCGGAAACACGATTCCGTTTCCGCGCGTATTCGATACGCCGGAACTGTGTATGATTGAGATTCGACCGAAACAGAAGGGAGAGAATAGGTATGTTTGTAAACGCAATTGAATCCATTTCCGGCGCGATCCGTCCGATGCACGTGATCCGCCGCAGGTTCGGCGACAACGCTGTCTTGCCGGATATCGCCACGTTGTTTTTTGTGAACGAATACGGCTACGCGCTGACGTCCAAGCGAACCGCCACCATGCTGACGGCAGCGAATGCCGTGGAGCAGCAGTATAAGACGTTTCTTGCGAAACGATCCGCGCTTGCGCATGACGAGAGCTTCCGGTTCGCAGAAAAACGTCTCGAAAGCGATATGAAGCTTACGAAGGACTCGATCGTTGAGATCAGATTCTCGTTCTTAGGCTGCACGAACGGAAATTCCCGTGTTCAATGTATTCCGCATCCCAAATATGATCTTGCGCTGCTGCATTTTCTTCCGGAAAACGGCTACGCGTATCACGGGCACGTCACGTTTGCCGTAAATCCGCCGAAGCAGGGACAGAGCGTGTGCAGGCTCGGGTTTTCGATTCCCGAGTTCAAGAACTTCCGCTACGATCCGGAACAGGATCAGATTGCGTTTACCGAGATCGGGAAGAGCAATTCCGCCCTGTTCGCGCTGGACGGGATCGTTACGCGCTTCATTTCGGACGGCGAACGCGCGTTCGCAATTGAAACCACGAATGCCGGCACGGTCGGTATGAACGGCGCGCCGTTGTTCGATACGGACGGACATGTCCTGGGCGTGCAGAGCGGACTCGGCATCATGATGCTCGGTGCGGACGTCAAACTGGACATGCCCAACCGGGAGCCGTTTACGGATCACGGCGCGATGCACCTTGCGGTCAACACGCATCTCGACGTGATCAAGGATTTCTTAAAGGCGCAGAACGTCACATACTACGAAGCGTGATCAAAACGCAGGCTTTCATTTGCCGACATGACAAAAGGCGGACGATACCGTATGCGTCCGCCTTTTGAGATCCGTTTATTGCGCGTCCAAAAGCCCGATGACATCCTCTAAGGAGTACGTGCTTTGCGACGATACTGTGAGAACCGAGTCTTCCAGGATTTTTACACAAGCGATAGATCCGTCTTCCTCGATCGAATAAAAAAGCGTTCCATCCGGATCGTACGCCTTATAACCAGTCGAAGTGGTGGCGAACAAGTCCTCTTCGCACCATATCTGGAATGTTACGATCTTTCCGTTCGGCACCTCATATGCTGCATACAGATCCAAATAATCCAAAAAATCATCATATACATAGAACAGTTCCGTAACAGGCAGCGGCAGCACGAACGGCGTTTTTCCCATTGCTTCCGTAAACTCATCGAACGAATTCAAATATACATAATCCGCCGTATCGTCGCTCTCGTCCTGTTCGACATAGTCCGCTTCACCTTCCGGAACAGGCAGTACGTCATCCTCGTTGTTTATCACAACGATCTCCGGTTCACGATCGCTTGGATGGATCACAAGAGTCCCTTTATCAATAAACGCAGCAAAATGCCGGTAAACGTTCTCTGCAATGCTTCTTCCGATGGGCGTTGCTGCAAAGAAAATTACGATCAGGATCAAAGCGATGGCAATGATTCCGATACGGCGGATCGCAGGAACCCTAAAGAACGTTGCGGACGTTTGTTGAGACAACTGCTTTTTGAGCGATTGTATGGTGTCATGCAGATAGGACATGGTTTCCAGGCATTCCTCGATCAGGTCGGCGTCCTGTTCCGCCTCCGGCTTTTCTGTTTCGGCTGTGTAAACAGAATCCGCGATCTTCAGCTCGGAAAGGCAGGCCCGTATTCTGTTTTTCCATTCTCTGCGCTTTGTCATTTTCTCTCTGCTTTCGTTCGTCAGATAAAGAATCCGTTCATCCTGTCGTAGATCTTGTTTCTCAGCCGGACGAGACGCATCTTGATCGCCGCTTCCGTCGTGGCCTCCTGCGCTGCGATCTCCTTGATCTTCCGGTGTTCTTCGTAGAACAGCGCATACAGCCGCGCTTCCTTTGGAGAGAACGAGCCGATGAGCCGTTCCTTCATGCCGAGGATCTCGGCGTCGGAGATCAGATCGTCGTCAAAGAGCACACGGGTCGAATCTTGCACCGGGATCGCAGCGTATGCGTGCAGCTTGGCCGCCTCCTTGCGGAAATACAGCGCGATCCGGTTCTGCAATGTCCGCATCAGCCAGCCGCCGATGTTTTCATGCGATCGCAGCGTATCCGCTTTCTCGATCGCAATCTGAAAAACATCCTGCACGCAGTCGTCGGCAAGCTCCGAACTGTGCAGTTTGGTTAGGGCATACGAAAAGAGAGTGGAATGATACTGCTCATACCAATCTTGTACCGATTCAGATCGAATATTTTGCTTGATTTCCAAATCCATACAAACTGCCTTCGTGCTATCAATCGACATCATAATTGTAACAAAACGCGAATCCTCATGCAATCCCTATGCGATATTATAAAATGTTACCTTCGCTGTTTATCTGTAATAAATTTAGTAAGATAAAGAATGCGGAAAATAGGGGATCATGGTGAAAAGGAAATGGACCATCGTTGCCGGACTGTCGATTCTGCTTTTGACGGCGACGATCGGCGTATTGTATGCTTTTGAATCCGGTTGTCTGCCGTGATGAACGCAGCTTTGTTTACATTCGCGGCAGTCTATTGTAAACGATACACATAAGGAGGGTTCAGACATGAAAAAACGGTTGTTTGTTTTGGTTCTCTGTCTGATTTTCATCGCCGCGGCATTCCCGTTGACGGTGCAGGCGGAGGAAGCGCCGCGTCTCGATTCGAACGCGTATGTCGAACAGATCCATAGAAACGTCAGAGCGGAGCGTTCGGGATTCTCTGCCGAAGCGGGAACGATCACTTTTGACGAAACGTTCGAGAGACCCGACGGAGAGCCCTCCGACACGGAGGAAGAATACCCGACAAGGGCGGCGAACCGGATCCAGATCAATGCAACGAACTTTCCGGACGCCGTGTTCCGCGACCTGTTGCTGAAGACGTTTAAAAACGGGTATATCACCAACGAAGAAGCGGGATATATCACACAGATCAATGTAACGGGGATGGGCATCGCGAATCTCAAAGGAATCGAGTTTTTCCCGAATCTGGAGATGCTGTACTGCGGCGCTGCGTATGACAATAACGGAAATATCACCGCAAAGAACAATCTGAAATCCCTGACGGTCAGCTGCTTTCCGAATCTTAAAACGCTTGTTTGCGACTATAATCAGCTGACGAAGCTCGACGTTTCCAAAACAAAGAGTTTAGAGGACCTGGCCTGTGAAGGCAATAAGCTTTCGTCGCTCGATCTTCGTGGGCTGTTTTGGTTTAACAAGCTGTACGCGGCCAATAATGCACTGACTTCTATTCTTTTCGACGTCGATGGAACGTTCACGGAGATCGACTGTTCCAACAACAAGCTGACTTCTCTGAAGCTCGGCGACTGCATCGTTTTGATGAAGCTTTATTGCGAGAACAACAGGCTGACATCCCTGGACGTTTCTGCAGCGGCCAATCCGGGACTGGACGTAATCTGCATGAATAACAAATTGACTTCTCTGAAAGTCAGCAAGTGGATCGAAAATCTGCTTTGCGGCAATAATCAGCTGAAAAAACTGGATCTTTCGGGATGCGAGTATCTTTCGCTACTGGACTGCTCATACAACCAGATCCAATCGCTCGATCTGTCCGGCTCGCCGGAATTGAAGGGGCTCGGATGCGTGAACAATTGCCTGGTTTCGCTGGATCTCGAGAACAATCCGAAACTGGAGGAACTGTACTGCTACGGACAAAAATGCGTTTCGGGACCGTTGACGGAAAGCGACGGGAAATACACGTTCGATATTCATAAGCTGTCGGTGGATCCATCCCGTGTGTTTGCGGAAGGCACGGGCGTGACCTACGACGCGGAGACAGGCGTCTTTACGTTCCCGAAGGCAGTCAGTGAATTCGAATATGCCTACGATACCGGGTCGATCGGAGAAATGGAAGTCACTGTCTGCATGCCGTATACCGGCAAAGCGACGGTTAAACTGAATGACAAATCAATTCAGTATAAAGGCTCAACGCCGTATGTGATCTATAACGGAAAAGCGTTCCGACCCGCTTTTAAGGTTTATGACGAGAAGGGCAAGGTGATCGATCCGATCTTTTACACCTATCAGTATGAGGACAACCAGCTGCCGGGCACCGCGCGCATCAAGGTGCGGTTCATCGGTTCTAACAAATCTTGCAGCACCTGGTTCAAGATCTATCTTCCGGCGACGAAATCGACAACGGTGCAGAACGTCGGGAACGGAATCAAGGTAAGTTGGGAAAAGGTGGATCAGGCGAAAGGATACGTCATCTATCGACGCGCATGGAACCTGAAGGACGCGGGGTGGACGACCTTCGAGCGCTGGAACAATACGAAGCAGACGACATGGACGGATACGAAGGTCTATGCCGGTACGCGGTATCAATACGGAATTAAGGCGTATTTCGAAGACCCGATGGACAATTACAATCTCGGCGTTGTCGGGCCGCTGAAGACGACGGTTCGCATCACGACCCGAACGCTCACGAAGGTGGATCCCGGAAAGAGCAAACTGATTGTTTACTGGCAGGGTTCCTCGCTCTTTACCGGATATCAGGTGCAGGTTGCGACCGATGCAAACTTTAAGAACGATCTGAAGACCGTCACGATCAATAAACCGTCGACCTATCAGAAGACGATCAGCGGGCTGAAGTCGAAGACGACCTATTACGTGCGCGTCCGCTCGTATCACGTCTTTGACGGTACGACCTACTACGGTCAGTGGTCGAATGTCCTGAACACCAAAACGAAATAAGGTTCTATAGAAAGCGACCCGCCCGGGGATTCGGGCGGGTCGATGCTTTTCAAACGTATTATCCTTCAATGATCTTTTTCGATGAGCTCGCGCCGATACGGGACGCGCCGGCTGCGATCATCGCCTCTGCGTCGGCTTTGGTACGAACGCCGCCGCTTGCTTTGACGCCCATGTCGGGTCCGACCGTTTCACGCATCAGACGAACGTCTGCGACGGTTGCGCCGCCGCTGCTGAATCCGGTACTTGTTTTGACGAAATCAGCGCCCGCTTTCCCGGCGGCTCGGCAAGCGAGGACCTTTTCCTCATCGGTGAGAAGACATGTTTCGATAATGACTTTGACAAGCGCCTGACCCGCCGCCGCGTCGACGACCGCTTTGATATCACGCTCTACAACGTCCCATTCGCCGCCTTTTGCCGCGCCGACGTTGATGACCATGTCGACTTCCTTTGCGCCGTTTTTGACCGCCTCAGACGTCTCAAACGCCTTTACGCTCGTTAGCGTTGCGCCCAGAGGGAAACCGATCACGCAGCAGGGCGTGATGCTTGTGCCGTTCAGCTGCTCGGAAACGAGCTTGATCCAGCATGGATTAACGCAGACGCTTGCCGTATTATACAGCTTTGCTTCTTCGCAAACTCGGATAATATCCGCGCGCGTGGATTCGGGCTTTAAGAGCGTATGATCGATATACTTTGCAAGTTCCATAACCTACCTCCGTAAAAATCTATTCGGAAACGGGATAGCGGATCAGATTGTCGTCGCCTTCCCACAGCCGTTCAATGTTATAATAGGCGCGTTCCTCGGGATGGAAGAGATGAACGAGGATGAACCCGAAGTCGAGCACGATCCAGCGCGCATCCTCATAGCCTTCTTTGCGATGGAGCGTTACGCCGAGTTCGTCGGCTTTCTCTTCCAGCGCGTCGCACAGAGCGCGCATCTGCGTAACGGAATTGCCGCTTGCGACAATGAACCAGTCTGCAATGATCGTTTTGTCGCCGATGTGCAGGGCTAAAATATCGATGGCTTTCTTTTCGTACAGCAGTTTACAAATGGCAAGCGTTTCTTGTTCGCCGAAGCGGTTCATGAATCTCCTCCTAACTCATTTAGCGCGCGTTCCGTCGCGGGATGGACCGCACCGCCTTTTTTCTTAATATAGCAGATACTTTGTTTTAACGCAAGCCGCATCATTTCTTTCAGCGTGTTTGCGGAGCGAATCTCGTCAACGCCTTCGAACGTTCGCGACGGTTCGATCATATCGGCAAGGTATATCACGCGGTCGAGATCGGTCATGTTCGCGTCGCCGGTGGTATGCAGACGGATCGCCTGTAAAACGTCTTCATCCGTCACGCCGTAAACCGCTTTTGCGTACGCCGCGCCGGCGGGCGCGTGCAGGATCGCGGGGATCGGCGGGTTTGTGTCCGCGTACGGGAGCAATTCCTCAAACGGCATATACTTACAGCAGTCGTGCAGCAGGGCCGCAAGCCGTGCCTTGTTCGGATCGACGTCGAACCGATCGGCAAGCTCGATCGCCGTTTGCATCACGTACGCGGTGTGCTCCATGCGCGAATCCGAAATCTCGGTCTTCAGACGCGCATACATCGGGAGCAGTTCTCCCGGCATATAGCATCCGTTTTTGTAAATATAATGCTCTACGCGCGGCGGGACAAATCCGTGAAGCGGAAGCGCGTTATGGATGCGGCTGCGCACTTCGGTCGAAGACAGGGGAGAGACCTCCGAAAGCAGAATGACGTTTGCGCCGATCGACGTCTTTAAGGCGTTCGCAGCGGCTTCTTCACCGCCGCTCTGTCCTGTGCGTACCGTGCAGACAAGCGTGCAAAGCTTTGCGATTTCCTCCGGTGACCGCCATGTATGAAACGAAAGCAGCATATCCGAACCCATCAGGAAAAAGTATTCCGCATTCGGCTCTCTTCGATGCAGTTCGGAAAGCGTATCGACCGTGTAGCTTTTGCCCTCGCGGGACAGTTCCATCGTTTCAACAGAAAATTTCGGCTCATCCGCAACGGCAAGGCGCAGCATATCAACCCGCTGTTGGTCCGTTGCGCCCTCAGCAAGCGTTTTATGCGGCGGAATCCGGTCGACCACAAACAGCACATTGTCGAGCGAAAGTGCTTTTAACGCGTGTTGTGCGAGCGCAAGATGTCCGTTATGGATCGGGTGGAACGCCCCGCCGAAAACGGCAATTCTTTTCTTGTTCATATCTGTATTATAGAATAAAGTGCGTCGTGTTGGCAACACTGTTTTTATGAAACGCAAACGTACAAAAAGAAAAATGCCGATCATCCGGCGGATCGTCCGCTCGATGGATCTTCTCTTTTGCGCTACGGTTATCACGTTAGCGGTCTGGATCCCGTTTCGAAGAGATCACAGAGCGGTTGCGCTCGGCATTCTGGCGTTTCTCGGCGTTCTTGGAATCGTTTTGCTGTTTGCGCAGCGAAAACGACGGATTGAGGAAGCAAAAAAGCGCAAAGCCGTACAGCGTCAGATCCGGTTCGAAAAGCTGATGCTTGTTTCGGATGAAACGATGCGGGAACGACTGAACGAGCCCGATCTGTACGTTTTACGGGGACAAACACTCGATTCGGACAGCGCGCTTGCAGCGATACGAAGCAGCGCAAGGACGGTTGCCTGCGTCGGGGATCTGAACGGTACGGAACGTTTGTTTCAAGCGTATATGCCAAAGACAAAACTGATTTTGCTCGATGAACTGATCGAGCGCTTTCGGCCGTCCTGTTCATCTGAAGAGATCGACGCACGTCTGCGTCCGCAGAAAAAGAAACGACCCGGGCTTCAGCAGGTTCTCAAAACAGCGACCGGAAACAAATACCTGCTGCTGGGGATCCTGCTTTATGCCCTGTCGTTTATTCTCAATTATCAGATATATTACCGACTGATCGGTTCGCTTTGCTTCGGACTGTCGGCGCTTACAACGGTCTTCAAGCCCGCAGGCAAGGACCCGACTCAAAACAAATAGATGGATTTCTCGCGCTTTTCAACGATCCTTCCGACACGCTGCGCGGAGGGAACGGCAGTTTTCAGCGCGTCAAACACCGCGTTTGCCTGATGCTCCGGCACAGCGCAGAGCAGACCGCCCGAGGTCTGCGGATCAAACAGCAGATCGCAAAGCGCAAGCTCGGTATTGCCGAAGTCAACGGCGTGTTCGGCAAACGTCCGATTCCGATACATCCCTTCCGGCAGAATCCCCATGCGCGCAAATTTGACGGACTGCGGAATGAAATCGATCGCATCCACGTTAATCTCGGCAGACAGGTCTGAGCCGCTGCACATCTCATACAGATGTCCAAGGAACGAGAATCCCGTTACGTCGGTGCAGGCATGCACGTCAAAGTTGACGAGCACGTCCCGCGCGGCTTTGTTCAGCGTCGTCATCAGTGAAATCATCCGTGCGGACGTTTCATCATCGAGCAGATCGCCCTTTTGCGCGGTCGTCAGAACGCCGATACCGATCGGTTTTGTCAAAAACAGAACGTCTCCGGCTTTGGCGCCGTGATTTTTCCAGAGCTTATTGGGATCGACAAATCCGGTCACGGAGAGACCGTACTTCGGCTCCTCGTCAAAGATGCTGTGTCCGCCGCAAATGATCGCGCCCGCCTTTGCGCACGTTTCATATCCGCCTCGAAGGATTTCATGAACCGCTTCTTTGGGCATGGATTTGGGGACGCAAATGATGTTCAGCGCGAGTTTCGGTTCGCCGCCCATGGCGTAGACGTCCGAGAGCGCGTTGGTCGCGGCGATCCGGCCGAACGTATACGGATCGTCCGCGATCGGCGGAAAGAAATCAAGCGTCTGCACAAGCGCAAGCGAATCGGAAAGCCGGTAGACAGCCGCGTCGTCGCTTTTATCGAATCCGACGATCAGGTTTTCGTCCTGCACGCTCGGAAGATCGGCAAGGAGTTTTGAAAGCACGCCCGCGCCTACTTTAGCGCCGCATCCGGCGCAGCTTGACAGCTTTGTCAGTTTGACGTCTTCGCCCACGAGGGTCCCTCCATAACTTGAATCAGAATATCGATCTCGCCGCCGCAGACCATACCTTCTTTTGCGGCGTCCGTATTGTTCATTTTGCAGGTATACCGTTTGACGTTCGGACCGTGTTTCAGCATTTCCAATGCGTAGTTTGCCGCTTCATACTCGCCGTATCCGCCGCCGACGGAGGATAGGATCGTTCCGTCGCGTCTCACGATCATTCTTGCGCCTGTCGAGCGCGGCGCGCTTCCTTTTTTCGAGATCACCGTGACCATGGCGTAGGGTTCCGATGCGGTCATGATCCCGTCGCACAGCGCACGGTCCCATTCACAGCCGCGCACGCTCCCGTTCTTGACCTGAATCAGTTCGGCAACGATGCAGACAGCGATCTCCTCGGGCGTGACAGCGCCGATCTCGAGACCGATCGGCGCATGAACGGAGCGCAGTAGCCGCTCGGGATATCCTTGCGCAAGCAGGTTGGTATATACAGTCTTGATCTTTGATTTACTTCCGATCATGCCGCAGTAGACGAACGACTTCTGAAGAATGCGTTCAAGGCATGCCCGATCGTCACGGTGTCCGCGCGTAACGATCACGTAGTACGCGTTTGTGTCATTGATCTCGCTCAACGCCTGCGCAAACGGCAGCGTGCAGATTGCATCAGCCGTTGGAAAACGGTCCCGGTTGGCAAAGTCCTCCCGTTCGTCGATGACAGTGACCGTAAACCCGACCGCTTTTGCGATTGCGGCGGTCGTGACGGAAACATGTCCCGCGCCGCACAGGATCAGATGCGGCGGCGTTGTAATACGCTCGATCAAGATACCGTCTTTGATCGCGGGAAGTTCTGATTCATTGATTTCTGATGGGATCAGCCCGGGATCGCCGAACGTCTGTTCCCCGTCGCGAATCGCGATCGCGCCGATCCGCTCTCCTTCCACACAGGTAAAGAGATAGGGGGAGCGTCCGAACTGGATCGCTTCAACAACCCTTTCAATCATTCGCGTTTCTCCTTTTCCAATACAGAATCGCCTCCAGCACGCCGCCTGCGATTGACCGCGCCTTATCGGAGACCGTGTAACAGTGTTCGACCGCGGAACGCGGATCAACGTCGCCGCTTTTCATGCCTTTGGTGACGGGCGTTCCGCTCGGCAAAAGCCCGCGAACGACGCCGTCAATGGCTGTGATGACCGGTTCGCCGTCGACCGTGGCGACCGTTTCACCGCGCTTCACGGTATCGCCGATATGCCGGATCTCGGTAAACAGTCCGTCCTTCGGCGCACGAAGAACCCGCTCGGTCGTGAAACCGCCGATGCTGCCGGGGATCCCGGTGTTCTCCTGCGCCGCGCCCGAGAGGATCATGCGCCCGAGGTCATGTCCGCGCATCGTTTCGATCACGGCATGACAGTCGCCCCCCGCCGTAAAGCCGGGACCGAGCGCAATCACGATCGGCGCGTCACTAAGACGCGTACCTAGATTCCGTTTCGCCAGAATCGCGTCGACGATCGCTTCCGGGTGAAGCGCCTGAACGCAAAGCGCGTTCGGATCGGCAAGAACGGCGATATGTCCGCGGCGGTGGATCGCAGGGATCTCTTCGATCGAGCGCGCGTATTCCGCAGTGACGTCTTCTACCGTCTGTACGCCGGTGCGGATCGCCTCCGAAAAACATACGGTGCGGCGAATGGACGTGGGGTGTTTTAGATCGGTCATGACGATCTCAAATCCGCAGTGTGCCAGTCGAACGGCTGCGCCGGACGCAAGATCGCCTGCGCCTTTGATCAGAATCATACGCGGTTCCTCCGATACGCTATGATGGGATGGTCCGACTGCCATGCGGTGACGGCGACCGGAACGTGAAACATGGAAGACAAGGAAAGCGCCGCCGCGATCCGTTCGGGACGGTCCGCTTTATTGATAACGATTCCGTCAACCCGCGGATAGGTTGAAACGACCGCGGCAATCATTTGTTCCGTAACGATGTCGTCAACGGTCGAGCGCGTGATGCTCGCATACCGTTCGGGACGATGCGCAGCCGAACGGATCGGTTGCCCGAGACCGTCGATGCCGATCACGGTAAGGACCGTATTTGCGCCCGGAGGAATCACCGGTTCATGCGACGCATGCGCTTTTAACGGCAGTTGTTTCGATCCGTCCGCTTCGACAAGCACATAGTCCGCAAATCGTGCAAGCTCCGCAAACGCCTGCTCCGGCGCGGACAGCTTTTGCCCTTCGCGCGTACCGACCGAAACGACTTCGCCGAACCGAAGCGGTGTAAGAAGACGGGGAAGATACGGATACTGCGGTGGACGCAGGATATGGGTTGACGTGCTGACGATCACAGAACCGCGCGTTTTCAGATAGTCTGCAAGCGCATACATCGTCGACGTTTTTCCGCCGCCGCCGATCAGTGCCGTAATGCCGGGCCGTATGTCAAAAAACTCGCAAAACGCCTGCATGGATCCACCTCGCTATTCTTACCTGAGAATAACACATTTTTGCCGGATTGTAAAGAAACAGAGACGCTTTCACGTCTCTGTTCAAACAGTATCTTTCAGTTTTTGCGCGGCGGCTTTGCCTTGATCTTCTTGAGATTTGCAAAGCGCGGAAGACCGTTCTGCATCGGAATCTTCGGATCGCCCTGAATCAGCGGAAGCAGGTAGTCGATATATGGCTTTCTGAGCCCGTTGCCGCGGGAATTGATCCATTCGCGCGGGATCTTGCGCTCGGTGTTTGCACACGCGTCGAGATCGATCAGTTTGATCTCGCACTTATAATTCCCCTCGTCGTCGATCTTGCGGCGGAATCCCACCATCTTATCTGTGATGCCGTGAACCGCGTATTCGACCGCCATGCGTCCGGCTTCGAACGATTCGGTAATATCGGTCTGAGACGCCGCGTGTGAAGCGCACCGCTGCAGCAGTGAGAACTCGATGCCGCGGATCTTGGTTCCGGCAAAGTTGTCTTTTAGGATACCGACAAGCGTCGCGGCAAGCCCGCCGAGCTGTTTGTGCCCGAAGCAGTCGGTCATGTCGGAGGATTCGTTGCCATACTCCGAAATCAGCTTGCCGGACTTGTCATGAATGCCTTCCGATACGGCGATAAAGACTTTCCCGCAGTCGTCGTAGATCTCTTTGACGTCGCTGATGAACTCGTCAACGTCGAAGTCGGTTTCGGGGAGATAGATGAGGTCGGGGCCGAATCCGGTGTAGGTCGCGGCGGCTGCGCTTGCGGCAAGCCAGCCGGCGTGACGACCCATGATCTCAACCACGCAGATCATCGGCGTATCGTAGACGCGCGCATCAAGATACAGCTCCATGCAGGTGCTGACGATGTAGCGCGCGGCGGACGGAAAGCCGGGGCAGTGGTCCGTGCCGTACAGATCGTTGTCGATCGTCTTCGGAACACCCATGATGCGGCAGTCGTAGCCGACGTGCTGCATGTATTTGCTGATCTTGTTGCAGGTATCCATCGAATCGTTGCCGCCGTTGTAGAAGAAATAGCGCACATCATATTTTTTGAAGATCTCGAGGATGCGCAGATAATCGGTCTCGTCCTCTTCGTAGTCTTTGAGCTTGTAGCGGCAGGAGCCGAGCGCAGAGCTCGGCGTATTTAATAGCAACGAAAGCTCGTATGCCGCTTCCTTGCCCATGTCGTACAGATTGTCGTCCAGGATCCCGCGAATACCGTGCGCGGCGCCGTAGACCTTGGTGATATGCGGATCGTCGAGCGCGGTACGGATCACACCGTATATGCTCGCGTTGATAACGGCGGTCGGTCCGCCGGACTGCCCGACGATGCAGGTTCCGATGAGTTCATTATTCATAGATGCCTCCAATGAAAAATGGTGAAACTATTATATGCGGATTTGTAAGTTTTTGCAAGTCGTTTCTGCTTATTTCTTCTTTCTGTGCGCCGCGATCTCAAACGGCGTCGTGATCAAAAGAATGTACGGCACAAGGATGAGGAACGAAGGCAGCAGATAGAGGAAGGGGACCGGAATCCATTTATGGAAGATTTCCAAAAGGAAATTTCCTTCCGTCTCGACCGAATAGAAGTAGTTTGCTTTCGGATGCAGTCCCGTATAGCGGAACAGCATATTGATACCGAAAACAATCAGCGCAACGGCCGTAATGGTCAGAACCGTCGGCAAAATATCACGGAAGCGAGGCCGGTACAGTCCGAACGTAAGAATCGCAAGCGCGGCTATGATGATGAGAAAATGGATGCCGTAGAATCCGATCATGCGCGGCAGAAGCAGGGAGTATCCGGAGAACCCGTTTGCGGGCATCAGAAGCGCCATCAGCGCGCCGAGCGGCGCGACAAAGAAGCAGAAGCTCAATAGCGGACGCTTTTTTGAAAGGACCGCGATCGGAATCAGAATCAGATTGATGTTGCAAAGATGCAGCGGCAGCTCGCCCCACCAGTTGAAACCGCCCATGTTCTGCGTGATCGCGTCGTATTCCGTATCGATTGACAGGAAGTACTTGTATACGAAGAATCCGACAAGACCGATCAGCGCGGCGACGGCGATCACGATGCGTTTTGCGCGATCACTGCGTTTGCGCATAATGAGACTTGCGACGACAAGAATCAGAATGAATACCGCAAAGGTCGCAAAGAACAGTCCGTTGAACGGTTTCATGATCCAAAAATCAGATTGCATCGTTAGAGATCTCCTTTTGTTTATTCTTCAGAACGGCATGCTCTATGGCAAAGGGAATGCGTTCGATTCTTGTAAGACGTCCGATCTGCAGCGCGGCTTCCGTAATGACGACTGCGACGGCGATGTCAATGAGTACATGCTGCTTGACAAACAGAATGCTGAAGCAGACAAGGATCAGGAATACAAAATTGAACCACTGATACCACTTCGGGATCTTTTTGCAGTCCATCGTGGCACGCCAGCAAAGATAGCTGATGATGACGTGGAAGGAGGGACAGAGGTTGGTCGGCGTATCGACCCGGTACAGAAACCGCATCCAGTCGTTGAAGAACCCGGGATCCGTAATCTCGGGACGCTGCATCGTACCCGGATACGCGAGGAAGCAGACGGCGGAGAGAATCGCAATGATCGTAAAGGAACCGCAAAGCCGATAGGCATGCTGCTTGCTCTCACATAAAACCCAGATCACGGTGATAAGCCAGGAAGCGTACGCGAGGAAATAGATCGAAACCCATTCGGGAATAAACGGGATCGCCAGATCCCAAGCGGTCGAGATCGAATGCAGCGGAGCGTTCACAAGAAACGGACGCGTACCGTAAAACACAAGCAGATCAACGATCAGGAGATATGCAAGGCAGATCCAGACATACAAAGGGAAGCGCTCTTTGAACGATTTACGCGGCTGCAGTTCTTCGGTATTCACGACCTTATCCCCGATCACAGCGGCATGTTTCTTCAGCGCAAAGAGCAGAATCATGCCGAGAATGCCGCAGCAAACGAATTCGCCGATAAATACGGTGAGGCTCATGAACCACCAGGCGTCCTGCAGTCCGTACGCGTAGCGCAGAACAAAGGGGACAATGATCGTATTCGAAAGGATCGGCGGGACCGGCGCAAGCCATTTATACTTGCGAAGCACATAGGTGAAAACAGCGCCGATCAGCGTCGCAAGCGTACCGAAGATGACGTCCCAGATCACAAAGTTCGGCATTAAGAGGTTGGAAAGCAGGCAGCCGATCGTAAGACCCGGGATGGCGGCGCTGGTAAAGAACGGAAGGATCGTCAGCGCTTCCGAAATGCGGAACTGAATCACGTTGTCTCCTGCGAGACCGAACATGTTGGAAAGCCAGGTCAAAACGACGTATAAAGCAGCGATAAAAGCGGCTTTGGTAATGTAGGCGGTGGTAAATCTGTGTGTCTTGTTCATAAGATACTCCCTAGTTTTGTTTTAAGTGAGGATGGATTTCGAACTCACTTTGTCGATTGTAACACGATTCGACGGATTGTGCAACAGCTTGCTGACGCTTCTTCGCATTTGCTCATAATGCCGGAAGCTTGTCCGTGTGCCGCTGTCACACTTCATTCAAACAACGATATCATTGCAAAGGGATACGTAAAAGATGGATTTGCGTTTTTGATAGGTGGATTTGAACCATAGGCGGAGTTTGGTGAAATCTTTCGCCTCTCGGCAAAAGGTGAAATCAAAGACTTGCGTCTTTGGTGAAATCGTTCGGCTTCGTCTCACGGTGAAATGAAATCCGTCCTCCATCCCGCACTCAAGTGCGGATTTCATCGCGAAGCGATTTTATCCACGCAGTGGATTTCCCCCGTCCGTAAGGACGGATTTAGTTGAAAAAAACCTCGCCGAAGCGAGGTTTTTTCTGTCAATGGAGTACGAAAAAGATGGATTTGCGGTTTTGATAGATGGATTCGAACTCTCGAAAATGATGGATCGCGGTTTTGAAGGATCAAAGATCCCGTCAAACCGGAATTTATCTGTTTGACCTATTGCAGAAGATCAAGCAGCTCGTCAAGCGTTGAAATTGCATATTCCGGCGTTTCATTGTCCGACTGAGGCTCATGATAAGCACCTAAACCACGCTTCAATCGAACCGTATGAATTCCAAGACGGTTTGCAGGAGCAATATCATTGTCCATACGGTCACCGACCATGACTGCGTTTTGCGGTCTGCAATCCGCTTGTTTCAAAGCCCATTCAAAAATCGCCGGATCGGGTTTTGCCATACAGAGTTCTGCGGACGCAGCAATCACTTCAAAAAAATGATGCAGATTCCAGTTTTTCAGACGCTGCTCCGTGCCGTAGTTCTGATTGGCAATCACACCGAGTTTATACCCACGTCGCCTCAGCTTTGTCAAGGTCGGCACAGCGTCAGGATAGGGAATCTCATCCTCGCTATGCCACGGCGTTTTGGACAGAGCAGAGCAAAGTATTCTATAGCGGAGAGGTCTCCGTTTCTACCTTCTCGAATCATCTCAAGACGTTTTTCACGGTATGCTTCCTCTGTTACATCCGTGCCCGAAATCATTTCTTTAATCCTTCGGGTGTCTGCCGCCGTTTCGTCGACTAACGTTGAGCCGAGGTCAAAGAAGACCCAATTAACTTTCAACTGCATCCCGTTCATCTTTACAAATCCCGATTTATCAAGTTTTTTCGTAATAGATTATAGCATAAAATAGTTAATCAATCAAGAAAGGGCGGTCATAATATAACAAAATGCTTTTCGCTGAGCGAAAAGCTACTGATTCTTTTCTCTTTTCTCTTTTCTCTCTTCTTTTTTCACTGGAAAAAGTCGTGGAGGAACGAAGAGAAGAGAGAAGAACGAAGAGAGAATAGTGAAGAGTACAAAAAGAAAAAGTCGCTCACGCGACTTTTTCTTTTTGGCGGAGACGGTGGGATTCGAACCCACGGACCGGCTCATCACCAGTCAAACGATTTCGAGTCGTTCTCGTTATGACCACTTCGATACGTCTCCGGGTACGCGCTTTTTTCGCGCAATTGGTAGTATACAGCATTCCGAACAAAAATGCAATAGAAATTATTTTGTGCGC
The DNA here is from genome assembly GCA_905235205.1 of uncultured Clostridia bacterium. GTDB lineage: Bacteria > Bacillota > Clostridia > Christensenellales > CAG-138 > UBA3792. Next base: position 21,910 of record CAJOKM010000016.1, read on the forward strand.
ACCGATTCAAAAAACGTACGCAGCAACGCTTCGCATTCCGCTTCGAGAACGCCGCCGATCGTTTCAACGCTGTGTTCAAACCAGTTGTCTGTCAAGTCAATTCGCGATCCGCAGCATCCGGCATTTTTGTCAAACGCGCCGTACACAAGGCGGGGGAGACGAAAGCGGATCATGGCGCCCGCGCACATTGCGCACGGTTCAAGCGTCACAAAAAGGGTGCACCGTTTGAGCGTTCCGCGCTTTTTGTAGGCGTCCCGCATGGCGAGAAACTCGGCGTGCATGGACGGATCGTTTTCTTCTCTGCATCTGTTGTGCGCAGAGGAGATGAGCGTATCATCCATAAAGACCGCTGCGCCGACCGGAACCTCGCCGATCGAGCGCGCATAGTCCGCTTCTTTCAGCGCAACACGCATTTTCTCCTCATCTGACACGCGAAAGCACCTCCTCGGTATCAAAATCGGGATAGATCACACGATACAGCATCAGGCCGTGCGCCGGAGCCGTTGCGCCGGCCAATTTTCGGTCTTTCTGTTGAAGCGCGGTTTCCATATCGCTTACCGGACGCTTGCCTTCGCCGATCTCAAGCATCGTTCCGACCAGGATGCGGACCATGTTGTAGAGAAACCCGTTCCCTTCGACCGTATAGATCAGATATCCGTCCTGTTCGGTCCAGTCCGATCTTGTAACGGTGCGCACGGTATTTTCCATCTCGCTTGCCGAGCACTTGAACGCTGCAAAGTCGTGCGTGCCGAGCACGGCGTTTGCGGCGGTTTTCATGGCTTCCACATCCCGAACCCGATGCAGATGCAGGGCGGTTTTGCGCGTAAAGACGTCGGCGTGAACGCCGGTGTTGATCGTGTAGCGGTATTCTTTCTGCTTGGCGGAAAACCGCGCGTGAAACGACGGATCGCACGCCTCGGAGTACAGAACGCGGATATCTGGCGGCAAGTGCATATTCATTGCGATGGCAAACTTGTCCGCAGACATGCGCGCCTCGGTATCGAAATGCGCGACCTGCGCGCGTGCATGAACGCCGCTGTCGGTCCTGCCGGACCCTTCCACGCGAACGGTTTCTCCGGTCAGTTCAAACAACGCCTTCTCCAAAAGCGCCTGGATCGATACGCCGTTCGGCTGCACCTGCCAGCCGACGTAATCGGTACCGTCATATTCTGTGATGATGCGGATTCTTCTCATTTGAACAGGATCAGAATCAATATCAGCGCGCAAAGGAACGCCAGCGTGATCAGCGCGGCAAAGAGATCGGGAAGACGGAACCGAAGCTGATGCATGCGCGTGCGTCCGTCGCCGCCGTGATAGCAGCGGGATTCCATTGCGATCGCAAGTTCGTCGGCTTTGCGGAAGGACGAGACAAACAGCGGAATCAGGATCGGAATCATGCTCTTAACGCGCCGGAAGACGTTTCCGCTTTCGAAATCGGCGCCGCGCGCCATCTGCGCGTTGCGGATCTTTTCGGACTCGTCCATCAGCGTCGGAATAAAACGCAGCGCGATCGTCATCATCATCGCGAGCTCATGCGCCGGAAACCGGAAGACCTTGAGCGGGGAAAACAGCTTTTCGATGCCGTCGGTCAACGCGATCGGAGAAGTCGTCAGCGTCAGCATGGAAGCGCCGGCAACGAGCAGAATAATCCGGATGATCAGAAATACCGAGCGCAGGATCGCTTCCAGCGTAAGCTGCCAGAATCCGAGGTCCCATAAAACGGTCTCGCCTTTTGTGAAGATCAGGTTCAGAAGAAACATGAATACCATCAGCACGCGAATAGGTTTTAAGGAACGTCCGATATAGCGGATCGAAATATGCGAAAGAAGCAATCCCATGATCAGAAACGCAAGCGGGATCGCAAAAAACCACATGTCCTTCACAAGGAAGATCATCACGATATACGCAAGCATGATTCCGATCTTCGTGCGCGGATCGAGACGGTGTACGATGGAATTGCCGGCGACGAACTGGCCGAGAGTGATGTCACGCATGGGCACGTTCCTCCGTAAACCAGCGAATAAACGCGTCTCGCGTACAGATTCCGGTCGGGATCGGAACGCCGAGACGGTTCATTTCCATACACACCTGCGTAACCGTCGGAACAGACAGTCCGAGCCTTTGCAGTTCTTCGCCGCGTGCAAAAACACGCTCGGGCGTATCGTACATGGAAACGGCGCCGTGATCGAGCACGAGCACGTTCGTAGCGTGCCGCGCAATGTCGTCCATGGAATGTGAGATCATGATGATCGTGCAGTTCGTATCGCGCCGGAGCGATTCCAAAAGCGCGAGAATGCTTTCGCGTCCTTTGGGATCGAGTCCCGCCATGGGTTCATCCAGTACAAGATACTTCGGCCGCATCGCAAGCACGCCGGCGATCGCGGCGCGGCGGCGTTCACCGCCCGAAAGCTCGAACGGAGAGCGGGAGGAGAAGCGCTCAAGCTCAAGACCGACGAGCTTCATCGCTTCCTCGGTACGTGTTTTCACATCCGATTCGTCGAGCTTCAGATTGCGCGGTCCGAACGCTACGTCCTCAAAAACCGTTTCGGCAAACAACTGGTATTCCGGATACTGAAAGACCATGCCGACAAGCTCTCTTGCTTTGCGGCGTTCCGCTTTCACGGAAACATCGTGTCCGTCAACGAGCACCATGCCTTTCTCACTTGCGAGCAGACCGTTCAGATGCTGTACAAACGTCGATTTGCCGCTTCCGGTATGCCCGATGATCCCGAGAAACGCACCTTCTTCGATCGTAAAGGTCAGGTCCCTGAGGGTCGGTTCAAGGCGTTTTCCGCCTTCGGTATATGCAAATGTCAGATGATCGATTACGATCGACATAGCGCCTCCGCAAGTTGTTTTGCCGTAAGAATATCATCGGGGAGATCGCAGCCGCGCTGTTTCAGTAAGTCGCGGATTGAAACGGCCTCCGGCGGAACAAGATTGCTGTCCGACAGAAGATCCGCTTTGGAAAAGATCTCCTGCGGCGTTCCGATCCCGACGATCCTGCCGCGGTTCATCACAACGATCCGATCGCAGCCTGTCGTTTCTTCCATGTATTGCGTCACCATGATGACGGTCATTCCCGTGTCGTGCAGAGACCGAACCGTTTCAAGAAGCTCGGTTCTGCCCATCGGATCAAGCATGGCGGTCGCTTCGTCAAGCACGAGGATCTCGGGACGCAGCGCAAGGATCCCCGCGATAGCAATACGCTGCTTCTGACCGCCGGACAGATGATGGACCGCTTTTTCGGCAAACGCTGTCATGCCGACGGACGCAAGCGCTTCATCAACGCGCGTACGGATCTCATCCGGCGCGATGCCGAGGTTTTCCGGCCCGAACGCAACGTCCTCTTCGACGACGGTGGTAACCAGCTGATTGTCCGGGTTTTGGAACGCCATGCCGACCTGCTGCCGGATGGGGAGAATATTCTCTTCGATCTTTGTATCGAGTCCGCATACCGTAACGGTTCCGGACGCGGGCAGAAGCAAACCGTTGATGTGCTTTGCAAGCGTGCTTTTTCCGCTGCCGTTGTGACCGACGATCGCCAAAAACTCGCCTTTTTCGACGGTAAGACAGATATCGTCGAGTGCGGGCGCTTCGGCGTTTTCGTATTGATAGGTTACATGCTCGAATCGGATCAAAAAAGAATCCTCCTGTTCCAAATAGACAGTATACATGACGTCTGCCGTTTTTTCAAGCAATTTGATTGATCGGATCAGTCCAGTAAAACAACGTCGCCGCGATCGAGCGAAATCTTTTCGCCGTCCGAATCGACCACCAGACGGAACGCGTCGTCGATCGATTCCGCCGTACCGCGCCGCATACCGGTTTCGGCGGAAAACAGCACAGGCTTTCCGAGACAGAACTGATTGGACCGGTAGGTTTCCGCAAACGTAAGCGCGGGAAGCTGATCGTAATAGTGTTTGAACCGCAAAAGCAACCGTTTCAAAAACGTCTTGCGCAGCTCCTCATCGAACGCGCGGTCGAACACCGCGCCCGCCTTGTCCGCAACGGATTTCGGGAATCCTTCCAAAGGCGGAAACAGATTGACGCCAATTCCACAAACCGCGTAGTCGAATATACCGTTTTGCTTTGACGCACCTTCCACAAGGATGCCGCAGACCTTTTTACCGTGCATATACAGGTCGTTGACCCACTTGATGCCGCACGGAAGATCGAACGAGCGAATCGTATCAAAGACGGCGACGGCGCTCATACAGGTCAGTGCGGCAGGGGAGAGCGGCAACGCGGGGCGAAGCAGAATCGAGAGATACAGTCCGGTTCCCTTCGGCGAGAAAAACACGCGGTTCATTCTGCCGCGGCCTGCGGTTTGCTGTAAGGCGCACAGAACGTACCCTTCCGGCGCGCCGTCCTTCGCAAGCGACTTTAAAGCGGTGTTGGTGGATTTGATCGATTCGACGGTATGCAGTTCAAATTGCAGCGGAACAGACATCAGACGCTTTCTTTCCAAACGTACTTGCTCGTGCTGGCAGAGAGCAGCGCGCCGTAATCAAGACCGAACGAAACAAGTTCGCCGACGGCAGCTCCGGTCGAGTCGAGATCGAGCAAAAGATGGTCCGAGCTTGCGCCGATCACCTCGATACCCGGATTCAGCGGCGTAAGTCCGTCGGTATTCACGTCCTGTCTGCCGATCGCGGCGATACCGCGGCGCATTATGCCTTTGTCAACGTATTCGACCGCTTCGCCGAACGCGTTGCGGCTCAGCGTTCCGATCGGATAGGACGGTTTCGTCTTGACTTCAATCAGTTCGGCGTCGAGCCGGAACGCGTCCTGGAAGCAACCGTCGATCTTTGTGTACGTACCCGGGATCACGCCGCACATCACGGACTCGCCGAGCCGCAGGTGATTGATCCCCTTCGGAAGGCGGTTTTCCAATAAAAGCTTCAGCGACGTGCTGTTTCCGCCGGAGATGACCGGGATCGGCAGATCGAGCGAAGCGCGCAGCCATTCCGTGATCGAAACAAGCGTACCGAGATTGGTTTCATCCGGCAGCACCGAGCCGTAGCAGGTGAGATTGGTTCCCGTGCCGTACAGTTCCAGATTCGGGCAATCCTTGACCGTCTGTCCGAGCGCAAGGATCTCATCACGGTCACGGAAGAATACGCCTTCTCTGAGGTCGCCGAGGTCGATCATCAGAATCACGCGATGCATCTTGTTTTGTCTTTTTGCGGATTCCTGCAGAGCAAGGATCGTTGTTCTTTCGCTTTCCAGGCTGATATCCGAACAGCGCACGATCGTATCGGCGTCCTGCGGCATACCGATGCGAAGCATCAGCTTCGGAAGCGTCGTTTGACTTGCTTCGAGGTTTTCTGCACGCGAGTCCGCAAGCATGGCGCAGCCGCTTTGATTGATGCAGTCGATGACCGCCGGATGCGCGCAGGTCACTTTTGAGACGAGCGCGATTTCCACACCGCGCGACCTTGCCGCGGCGACAAGCGTTTTCATGTTGTGCAGAAGTTTTCCGGTATCGATGATCAGTTTCGGATGGTGTCCCATTGAATGCTCTCCTTCAGAAGTCGCAGCGCGGATTCCTTGTCCTCTTTGGACAGAACGCCGATCGACGCCATGATGTAGTCGTGATCGAACAGGATCTTGACTCTGCCGGGGGACGGCAGCAGCTGCATTTTGGTTTTGTTGCAGTCGGCGATCGTGCGAAGAATCGTTTCCCGATGCGGAAGCCGCGTCAGCGCGCCGCCGGTTCCGATCAGCCATTGAATGACGGAAAGATCCTTGCCTTCGGCGATCGTGCGGCGGCCCTGCGGCGTATACAGGTGTCGGAGCTTTCCGGCGTGCCGGTCCAAAGCGACCAGTCCCGCTTCAAGGCACAGCCGTTCGGTGAGCCGAAACTGCTCCGGCGTGTCGGGGATCGGCTGATAGTGCCGCATGATCTCCTCCGTGTCAATAGAAAGCTCCTTGTTCAGCGCGTCAATGCCGAGCCGGTCGACAAGATTGTGCGCATTGACGTAGAGCCCGAGATCGCCTTCAACGGTGCGTTTTGCTTTCGGCTCCGGTGCGGTCATCATGGACACGATCTCCGGCGAACCGTCGGTGACAGAGTGCACGTCGGTCGTCGCGCCGCCGATATCGATGACCGCGAGATCCCCGATCGCGTCATATAATAGCTGTGACGCAAGCATGACGCTGCCGGGGGTGGGCAGGATGGAGCCGTTGACCATGTCGCGGATATGCTCCATGCCGGGCGCGTTGACGATGTGTTTTTCAAACATCGCATGGATGCAGCGGCGCACGGATTCGACGTTCAGTTCGTCAAGCCGCGGATAGACGTTGTCAGCAATCGAAAGCGGAATGCCGTTCTCCTCAGCGATACGGGAAATGACCGTCCGGTTTTGCACGTTTCCGCAATAGATGACCGGCGTTTTCCGACCGGACGCGGCGATCGCGCGCATATTGTAGACCGCGGTCTCGCGCTCGCCGTAATCGGTGCCGCCGGCAAGCAGGATCAGGTTCGGCCGCGCGGATTCAAGGTCCTCGAGATCAAACGTGTCGAGCTTGCCTGCGGTCGTCTGTACAATGATCGCGCCGGCGCCGAGCGCGGCGGCTTCGCCCGCGCGAACCGTCATGTCGCGGACGAGTCCGTGTACGGTCATCCGTAGCCCGCCCGCGGCGGAGCCGGAGGCGAGCATCCGATCGTAAGTCAATGTGGTTTCATCGCTATGCGAAAGAAGATCGTCAATGGCGTTTTTTAGTCCGATCCGGACGTCGCCCGCGAGCACGGTCGTAGGCGCTTTGCCTTGCGCGACAAACCGCGGGGACGTCGAACCGAGACCGTCAAACGCATTGACGATCGTTGTGGTAGAACCGATTTCCGCAACGAGTACGTTAACGTGCATTCTGTTCTCTTCTTGCGCGCTCCTTCACGAGGAACGTGGCAACGTGATTGCCGTGCGAGCCGCGTCCGAACCCGACGTCGGCGCCCGCTTCACGCGCGCCCTCATCGGTGACCTGCGTTCCGCCTGCAACGAACATCAGCTTATCGCGCACACCCATCTCACGGGCGATGCGGTCGACCTTCGCGATATTCTTGTAGTGGATATCGTCGTGCGAAATAATGCAGGACGCGAGCATAGCGTCTGCATTCGTTTCGATCGCCGCCTGGACGAGCTTTTCGGGCGGAACGGACGTGCCGAGGTAGATGCATTCGATGCCGTACTTTTCGATACCGCCGTGCTTGATGTTCAGGATCTCGCGTAGCCCCACGGAATGCTCGTCGTCGCCGATCGTACCGGCAACGATGCGCATCGGTTTTTTATCGATCGCATCCCAGAGTTCCTCATCGCTCAACACGTCCGGAACGGTCGGAAGCTTCAGATCTTCCATTTTGATCGAGAAATTGACCTTGCCCTTCATTTCGATGCGCGTGCCTTCGGCGCGGTGCATGATCTCGCGGTTGATGACCTCGCAGTCCACAAGGTTCATCCGTTTACCGATCTCCAGCGCCGCCGCTTCGGCGTGACGCACGTCGGTGGGGAAGAACATGGTCAGCATGACGGTGCCGTCCGCAAGCCACTCCATCTCGGGCTTGATCAGCTTCGCGTCGGGACCGGCAAAGTCCTTGACCTCGTCCATTCTGAGGTAAACGTTGTCTGTCTCGTCGAGCTCGTCGATATACTGAATCTTGTCGGGGCACTCGAACGTGCAGCCGCCGATCAGTTTTGCGGGATCGTCGATCGCGCTCGGATCGTACTGTGCGACGTTGTTGTAGCCGTAGTGCGCGGTAACCGGCGCGCAGTAGTCCTCAGCACGCTTATACACGGTGCCGACGCCGATTCCGCCGTCGATCTTGCGCGAAATGCCGTCGCCGTTGCGCTCCGGGAACATGCCGGAATCGACAAAGAAGCCTTCCTCAACTGCGTTAAAGTATCCGCCGAGCTCGATCATGTTCTCGAGGAACAGGACCGCGCGCTCTTTGAGCTCGCGCGCTTTCTCCCTGAGATACCCGTCCTTTTTGAGCTCGACCATCTCCATGAGTCCATCCATGCCGACAAGCGCCTGCTTTGCGGTGTCGCACGCCTCGATGTTGTAGATGTGCCACGGCACGTTGCGGCCCTCGTCGGGCGTGATCGTGCTCTGAATATCCGCGCTGGTCAGTTTGGAAATGACCATGTTGAGCACGTGCGTGACCGTCGCTTCGCGGGTCGACGCTTCGATGTACTTGGTGTTCATCTGCGCACGCATGCGGTATTCGTGGAACAGATCGCGCAGCGCGACCGCGTACGGCAGGTCGATATGGATGCACGGACCGGGCGTGGCGGTCGGCGGAACGGTGGAGAGGCAGATGTTCTCCTTCTTCATTCCGACCTTAGCGGAGATCAGCGCGTTGATGCCGTGCTGTACCATCAGCTCGGGCATGACTTTCCACGCGTCGCGCGCTGTGGCGTTCGCGTTATGCGCGCCGTCGATCTGCGCCATATTCGCCCATGCCATGACCCTCTTGGACTCGCACGCGTCGACGAACGAGCGGATCATATTGATGTTGCGGTAAATGACGTTGTACTGCGGGTCCTGATGCGCGCCGTTGACGCCCTCTTCGGCGAACATGACGGCAATATCGGGACCGGCGACGCCGGAAACGTAGCTGTGATAGTTGATCGGACGGCCGACTTCGTCCTCGATCATATCAAGCGCCTTGCGCTGTGCGCGCACCTGCTTGCGCGTGACCGGAACGCCGCCGATACCCTGCGGAGTCCCTTCAATCAACCCGTCGAAATGGCTCTGGCCTGCGGTGCGGATGACCATGATATGGTCCGCGCCGTGGTGCGCCGCCATGCGCATGCGGCGGATGTCGTCCTCGAAGCGACCGGAGGCGATCTCGGTCGTGATGACCGGGATCGGCTGCGGATCGATGTCGCCGAAATAGTGCGCGGGCGGAAGTCCGACGCTGTCCTTTAAGGGCTTACTCGCATCCGAGTAGGTAAACGGTCCCATCTTAAGACCGGGGACCGGTTCCCGCCAGGTCCAGCCGCGGCGACGCGGATGATAATGCTCGAGATCCTCGAGGATCTTTGCAACGTCCAGCTTGACGTCCTTATCGAGTTTGTATTCGCTCATGCGCGTTCACCTCCGAACAGGGATTCCGCTTCGTTCCAGGCGGACGCTTCGATCAGTTTCAGTCCGGCGGTGCGGACGTCGGTGCCGTCCTTTTTCGAAAGGCGGTAGACAACGTTCCCCGCGCCGTGCTCCAAAAGGTTATGCTCGGTACAGCCGTCGACAAGCGCTTTGGCTTCAATGGAGGAGAACCCCATACGCAAAAGTACGCTGCGTTCGATCGCGGGCGTGGTGTTTTCATAGCCGAGTTTCAGAAGCGGATCGATGAGTTCTTCGATCAGGCTCCAGAAACGGGTCTCCAGCTCCTGATCGGTAAGATCCTTCAGGTGCTCTCTTCGGAGTTCGTAATCGTCGTTGCGTTTCATGCAAGATGCTCCTTTACAAAGTCACGATTGGTCTTGGTTTCTTCCGCAAGGAAGTCGATGTCGGCGTCGGTCGGCGTTTTGCCGGTCATTTTCAGCGCGTTGTGGATGAGCGACGTTCTGAGATGATTGATGTCCGCTTCGCGCGCCTTGATCATGGACGGATGGGCGGGGAGGATGATGCTCTTGCCCGGGACCTCATCGTCCGGATTGCCGAAGCGGATGTCGATGCCGTTGCTGCGCGCAAAGCTCAGCTGCGCGTTGACGTGCTTTCCCGCGCCGGTATATTCGGTCTCCTGCACGACGATGATCTTGTCCTTCGGAAGCGTCTGCGAGAGCGCGAACGCCGCCGCAAGCGACGTATTGCCGGCGGGTCCTTTTTCCATGCCCTCGAGAGAGGCGAGCATTTCGGTCGTGTAGAACACCTCGCCCTGATTGACGGTTACGTAGCGGTCCATGTAGCGGAGCGGTCTTGCCGCGCTTCTCGGAACGTCGCTGCGGTCCGGCCAGGTCGAGAACGGCATGCCGAAGCCGGTGTGACCGGTCGTGAACGACTTCAGATTGAACTGCGTGTCGCTCGCCATGTGCAGTCCCGAGAGGTTGACGCTCGCCGCGACGATCTGCGCGTTCGAGCCGGCTTTTTTCAGTCCGCGCGCGGTTCCGGTCAGGTTGCCGCCTCCGGCGTTGGTGCAGACGACGTAGTCCGGATCACGACCGAGCAAAAGACGGCACTGCTGCGCAATCTCATAGCCCAGCGTTTCCACGCCAGCGATGCCGAACGGCGTATAGAGCGACGCGTTGAAATATCCGGTTTCCTCGAGCATACGAAGGAACATATAGAACAGTTCCGGACCGACGGTGAGCTGCACGACTTCCGCGCCGAGCGCTTCGCACTTTCTCGCCTTTTCGATAATCTCCGGCTGACCGATGCCCTTCGAATCGAAGCACTCCTGCACGACGATGCACTTGAGACCGGCTTTTGCCGCGCACGCTGCGACCGCCGCGCCGTAGTTGCCGCTCGTAGCGGAGATGACGCCCTTATAGCCCATGCGCTTCGCCTGATGGATGCTGGTCGCCGCGCGGCGGACCTTGAAGCTTCCGGACAGGTTGGACGCTTCGTCCTTGATGAAGATGCGCGCGCCCATCCCGCTCGGCGCGCAGGCGCGCGCAAGCGCGGTGAGATTTTTGAGCTCATAGATCGGCGTGTTTCCGATCTGGAACTCCTCGGTCTGGATCTTGCGGACCGCGTCAAGCGTAAGCCCGGTCGCTGCCATCATCGCTTCGTAATCGAACGCGATGGAACCGCTTTCAAAGAGGTCATAGTCCATTCCGACCGCGCGCTTCATGATCTCGTTCTTGCGCGCCATGACGGCGTTGTAGCTGTTGTCAAGCATTACCGGTCACCTCCGAACAGAATGGATTTCACGGTCTCGTCGATCTGATCGAGCTCGGGAACGTAATCGCCGAAGTTGTGCTTGAACGACGGATTGACCGCGCAGAGCGTTCCTTCGACCGTGCGTCCCGTCTTGGTTCTGACCGTGACGGTGTCGCCGATCTCGGCGGACGGGTTCTGAAGGTGTCCTTTGACCCACATTTCAAGCGGAACGTGACGCGTATCCTCGGGGATGTTCGCGGCGCGCTCGAAGGGTTTTAATACGTCGATATGGATCTGTACCCAATCGTTTTGCTTTGCCATGCCGATACTCCTTATTGATTGAGATACTTGCGCATATCGCCCATGATCGCATGGGGAACGGGCAGGTCGATCATCGTTTTGAGACCGGGCGTCGCGTTGAGAACGTGCGGGATCATGTTGACGCACATCGCGATCGTGCCGATGCCGCCGTTGACCTCCGGCTTGATCTGCATATTCACGTTCGGCGTACCGGTGAGCGTGATGTAGTCGCCGGTGTAGGTGCCTTCGAGCTCCGGCTCGATCTGCTGCGGATGGATCATGTCGATCATGACCTGATCGCCGACGTAGCCCTGACCGGTCATGTTGACGCCCGCCACGTCTCCGGCCTTTGCAAAGCCGTACGGAGACTTGCGATCGACGTTCGTTACGATCGGCTTCATCTGCTGTTCAAAGCGATCGATCTCAAAGCCGAGCGCTTCGCCGATCATGCCGACGGACTCCGCAAAGCCGACGTGCCCCGCAAGCGTCCCGTCCTGGCATCCCTTTTCAAACGCTTCGACGGTCAGTCCCACGCCCTGCTCTTCCATTACGGCGGGACCGAAGGGGGAGAGGGAATTCACACGCTTGCACAGCACATGTTCCACGTCCGTCATGCAGCCGGAAAGGCAGATCGCAAGCAGGTCCATCATCAGACCCGGGTTGATGCCCGTGCCGAGAACGGAGACGCCCGCGCCCTTTGCGAGCGCGTCCATTTTATCCGCGAGGTCCGGATTCTGCGCGCGCGGATAGCTCATTTCTTCCGCGGTCGAAATGACGTTGACGCCCTTTTCGATCAGATGGCAGATCTTCGGATATGCTTTCTTAGTAAACGAATCGGTTGCAAGAATGCAGAGATCGGGCTTGGGGGTCAGCGCCGCGTCGATATCGCCGATCACGTGCACGTCGGGGCGGTCGCCCTGTTCGACGTTCAAAAGCGCATAGATGCTCTTTCCGACACGCTCGGGATGAATATCGCACACGCCGGTGATCTCAACGCCCTTTTTGCTGAGCAGAACCTTGGCGATCCCGCTGCCCATGGCACCGAATCCCCAAATGGCTACTTGTATGTTTTTCATATTCTACCTCCTTCGGTTTGGACAATATTATACAACGATTCGCTCGTTCCTGCAAGAAAAAAGCGCCCTGATCGGCGCTGTATGAACTATATATTTTATGCAAGTGCCGAAACGGCATCGGAAGCGGCAAGCACGTCGCTTTCCGTCGTTGCGGGCGAAAAGGAAAACCGCACGGTTCCCTTCGGAAAAGTCCCGAGCGCGCGGTGCGCATCGGGCGCGCAAATGGGAGCTCCGGCATGGCGGCATGTCCGGCAGGACCGCTGACCAGCTGGTCACCTGGCTGCGGGGGGAAGCGGCAAAATAATCATTTCCTGAAGAGGAAAATTCTGAAGAGGAAAAAATTATGCATTACACATTCCCGCCCGACAGCCGCGACAGGAAAAGATGAATCAGTTTCAGCTCATGCGCGCGGCGGAACGCAAAATCGATATCCCCGAGCGCAGCATGCAGGCCCATGATCCCGGGAAGATTCAACGTCCCCGCTTCGAACCGGTCGGGATAAAAAGAAGGGATTTGTTCGCTGTGTGAAAGCGAACCTGTTCCGCCTGCGATCAGCGGTTCGACGCGATCCGCGAACGCGGGATCGAAGCAAAGGATCCCGAGTCCCTGCGGGCCGAGCAGTCCCTTGTGCGCGGGCATGCAGAGCGCGGACAGGCGGAGTTTCTTCATGGAAAACGGAACATGTCCCGCGGTCTGCGCCGCATCTAAAACGAGCGGAACGCCGGCTTCGAACAGACGCGAAGAAAGCGCTTCGATCGGCTGGATCATGCCGCTGACGTTCGACGCGTGCGTATGGACGCATAAACGAAACGACGAAAGGTCTTTCGGGAGAGCGGAAAGATCGGATACGCCTTCCGAAGCAGCAGGAATTCGGACAATCTCCGCGCCGATCTGCACGAGCGGACGCACGACGGAATTATGCTCAAACGAGGAGATCAAAACCCGGTCGCCTTTTTTGACGTACCCTTTGATGACCGTGTTCAACGACGCGGTCATGCCGCCCGTGAAAATGACGTGTTTTGCGTCCGGACAATCGAACAGATCAAAAATCCGTTCCCGTGTTTCGATCACCTGAAGACCCGCTTCCTGCGTGCGCACATAGCTGCCGCGTCCGATATTGGAACAGTCTTCATCCAAAAACCGCTTTATCGCGTCGGACACGCCCGTCGCTTTCGGAAAGCTCGTTGCTGCGTTGTCCATATAAATCGTTTTCATAAAAGCGTTCTCCTCGCTTGCATATTCCTTCATCCTGTGTTATTATATCATCAGATCGTTATTCGCGCAAGTGAATAACGAATTGAGGGAGGATAAGGTATGGAGAAGGGAAATAAGGGGTTCGCAGGCTTTGTGAAACGCAACTGGCTTGTGATGGTAACGGGCCTCATCGTCGGTGCGGCGGCGGTCATTTTAACGGCGCTCGGCAATCCGAAGAATATGGGCTTCTGCATCGCATGCTTCGAACGTGATATCGCCGGCGCGCTGTCGTTCCATAAGGCTGGAGCCGTTCAATACTTCCGCCCTGAGATCGTCGGCCTCGTCATCGGCGCAATGCTCATGGCGATGATCAAAAAAGAATGGCGTCCGCAGGGCGGCTCGTCTCCGTTCACGCGGTTTATCCTCGGCATGCTCGTCATGATCGGCGCACTCGTGTTCTTAGGCTGCCCGCTGCGCATGGTCATCCGAATCGGCGGCGGCGACGTGAACGCGCTGATCGGACT
>CAJOKM010000017.1 GCA_905235205.1 uncultured Clostridia bacterium
CGCTGCTCTGGATTACAAAAGCCCGATCCAGTACCGTACCGAATCAGGCTTTTGACAATTATTCTTTTTCTCTGTCTACTTTTGCTTGACAAGTGCATTTGCGCTCTTTCTTTTTATCTGTTCGCCGCAAACGAGCCGACGTTTTCGACCCTTCGCATACGTCAGTATGGCTCGGGTCGAAGAACGCGGCTTCTGATACCATTCTCGGCAGTCCGATTGGGTCGGCGTGCTTTTTTGACGAAAAAGCCCTTTTCAATTCCGGATTATTTGGTATAATGAAAGCAGCCCAAACGGGGAGGAAGAACGATGGACAACAATCCCAATCAAAGAAAGAAACGCGTCGTTTCCGGCACCGGGAACGTGCATCGCCGCGACGACAAGCCGGTTCAGACGAACGGGCCGGTCGGTCGCAAGGACGGCTATCAGGGACGCAGGACGCAGTTTGGCGGACAGAACCAGAACGCGCCGCAGCAGACCTTTATTCCCACGCAGCAGCAAACGCAGCAGAACACGCAGCAGCCGACACAGCAGAGCGGCGGCGCGCAGCGCAGCGCGGGCGGAAACAAATTGCTGATCGTTATACTGGTTCTTGTCATCGTCGTGATCGCAATTTTACTGTTTTGCACCTGCGTGTGTGGGGCTTGCGTGTGCGGCGGCTCCGGCTGTGCGACGATGAGCCTGCCGGGGATCGAACCCGGCGGCGATGACTACGGTACGCAGCAGGGGAGCGATCCCGATCTGTGGTCGGTGCTGTCCAATCAGTATGACGCGAGCGACAGTACGGCCCAGAACGCGCTTTCCGCGACGACCTCGTATACGAACGCGAACTATACCGTTTCGAACAAGGCGCGCGAACGGTACACGACGATCCGCGGCAACGGCAAAGACGTCGTGACGATCATGGTTTACATCTGCGGCAGCGACCTTGAGAGCGAACACGGCATGGCGACTGCCGATCTCAATGAGATGCTGCACGCGAAGCTCGACGACGAGCATGTGAATATCATCGTGGAGACGGGCGGCGCGAAGAAGTGGAACAACTCGGTCATGTCCGCCAAGACAAATCAGCGCTACCGCGTGACAAGCCGCGGGCTTCAGGTGCTCGACCGCGACGTCGGGAAAAAGAGCATGGTCGATCCGAACACGCTGGTCGATTTCATTCAGTTCTGCAAGACGAACTATCCGGCGAACCGCAACATGCTGATCCTGTGGGATCACGGCGGCGGCGCGATCTCGGGTTACGGCTACGATCAGACCGCGAGCGGTTCCATGACGCTCGACAAGATCAACACCGCGCTCAAAAAAGGCGGGGTGCAGTTTGATTTCATCGGCTTCGACGCGTGCCTGATGGCGACGCTCGAAACGGCGGTCGTTACAGAGCCGTACGCGGACTACCTGATCGCGTCCGAAGAGACCGAACCGGGCTCCGGCTGGTACTACACGAACTGGCTTTCAGAGCTGTCCGAAAACACCTCGATCGGCACGGTCGAGCTTAGTAAGACGCTGATCGACGACTTCAACAACGTCAGCAAGAAGAACTATCCCGGCTGCAACACGACGCTGTCCATTGTGGACCTCGCGGAGTTTGCGGGCACGGTTCCGAAAACGTTCAACGCGTTCTCCGGCGAAGTGTCTGAGATGCTGGACAACTCGGACTTCAAGCAGGTCGCGGACGCGCGCGCGAACACGCACGAGTACGGCGCGAGCGCAAAGGTCAATCACGTTGATCTGATCGACCTCGCGAACCGCATCGGCGGCAGCGAAGCGAAGGCGCTTTCTAAGGCGCTGTCCGACTGCATCAAGTACAACCGCACCTCGGTTTCGATGAAGAACTCGAACGGGCTTTCGATCTATTTCCCGTATTCGAGCTTCAAGAATATGAACTCCGCGGTCAAGCTCTATGATTCGATCGGCATGGACGCGGACTACTCGCGCTGCATTTCAAGCTTTGCAAGCCTTGCTGCCGGCGGACAGATCGCGACCGGCGGCACGACGTCCTCGCCGCTCGGTTCGCTTTTAGGCAGCTATTCCGACACGCCGAGCTTCTCGTCGGGCGACATGCTTTCCACCCTGCTCGGCGGCTATCTCGGCGGCGGATCCTCCTCGGGTTCGAGCTCCGGCGCGGGCAGTATCTTAGGCTCTCTGCTCGGCGGCTCGTCCTCGAGCCCGACGGATTTCCTCGGCAGCATCTTAGGCAGCGATTCGTCAAGCTGGTTCGATTCCGGCAGGGTCTTAAGAAGCGGCGAGTACTACGACGAAAACCGCCTGACCGTGCAGGATATGTTTATCACCGAAAAGGCAGACGGCGAGTATGTGCTGTCGCTTTCCGATGAGCAGTGGGAACTCGTTGAGAAGATCCAGATGAACGTGTTCGTGCAGGAGGACGATCATTACATCGACCTCGGCATGGACGACCAGTGGCAAAAGGACGATGACGGCGATCTTTTGATCGAGTTCGATAACACCTGGATGTCGCTGGACGGTCAGGTGGTCGCGTTCTACGTCATGGACAGCATTGTTGACGGGAACAACTGGGCGACGGTCGGGCGCGTGCCCGCCATGCTCAACGGCGAACGCGTCGACATCATGATCGTGTTCGACAACGAGACGGAGGAGCACGAGTACGGCTACGTCGCCGGCGCGCAGCGCGTCTATGACGAGAGCGAGACCGAGACGGTTGCGAAGGGCCTGATTCCGCTGAAGAAGGGCGATCGGATCGATTTCCTGTGCGATTGCTACTATGAGGACGGCACGTACGACGCGAGCTACTATCTCGGCGAGCCGATGATCTGCGACGGCGACCTTTTGGTCGGCTACATCGATCTCGGCGACGCGGTCTGCGACGTGACCTACTGCCTTACCGATCTTTACGGCAACGAGTTCTGGACGGAAGCGCTGACGTTCGAGTAAGATACCGGCATACAAAAAGCGACCGCGGAAGTCCCGCGGTCGCTGTGTTTTTGGATCGTTGCAAAGTCCTGCTTCCGTCGAGAGCGAAGCGCTCAGATCGTGATCGCGCTTTGCGCGTCGCGGTGCATTTCGCGGGCGAGCGCATAGCCGTACAGGTCCGTTGAAAGCGCGTCGATCGAGAGCGACGCGCGCGCAAGCTCGGAGCAGTTCTGAAGATCGGAATTGCGCAGGATCACCGGCGCTTCGGCACGGCTTGCCATGGCGGACAGGAGCCCGCGTCCGATGCGCTTTAGCCCGAGCACGTGCAGGTACAGGTTTTCGCTGGATTCGACGAGCGCGTCGCTCAGTCCCGCGGGAATGTGTAAAAGCGCCGACACGAGGATCCGCTTGCACCGCGCAAGCGTGTAGCGCTTGGACTTGATCGCTTCCAGCAGCGAGTTAAGGTCAGTCGCCTGCCGGACCGCGCGATAGAGCACCTGTTCAAACCCTTCGCCCACGTCGGGAAGCGCGGCAAGCTCTTCGAGCGTCATCGAGCGCAGCCGGTACAGAAGCATCGGCGCAAACCGTTCGAATGTGACGGGGAACTGCTCATCAAAGCGCATGGCGGCGGCGACGCTCATCGGCATCGTATCGTACACCGATTCGTCGCCGTTTAAAAGCGCTTCGCGGATCGCCGTCGCGCTCGAAAGCGTTCCGGTTAAAACCGTGCTGTTGTAGCGGTTGCCGATGCGGCGGATCGGAAGCGGACGGATCTCGGGCGCAAAGCGCCGCAGCGATTTCAGATACTCGACGGCGAGGATGTTGTTCGGCTGCTGTAAAATGGCAAGCTGCTCGTCGGGCACGTCGAGGTCCTTCAAAGCGTCGTACTGCGCGCGGGGGAACGATTTTCCCTGCTTGAGGTGGTAGTTTAAGTACACGCGGAAGTTTGCGGGCTCGCGGTCAAGAAGGTCTGCAAGGTGATAGAGCGCGTTGAGGTCGTCGGTCTCCACGCCGAACGCGAGATCGGTGACCACGCCGGTCGCGGCGAGCGTTTTCACGGCGCCTTCCGCAAAGCGCTCCGCGCTCGACACCGCGCACACGGTCGGGATCTCCGCGACAATGTCCGCGCCGCCCATGACCGCCCATTCGGCGCGTGTGAACTTGTCGGTGCAGGCGGGTTCGCCGCGCTGCACGAAATTGCCGGACATGGCGACGACACAGAACTCGGAGCCGGCCTGCTTTTTGGATTCCTCCATGTGATAGATATGTCCGTTGTGCAGCGGATTGTATTCCGCGACGATTCCGACAACGCGCATGGCTGTTCGCGCTCCTTTCGAATTGAAAAATATATCCAATTCAAGTATATCATTTTTTGCGCGGATATGTTAGAATAAATTATAAACTTATTTTGGAGGATTTTGTTCATGTCATTGATGGATCAGATCAAGGCGAAGGCAAAAGCGGATCAGAAACACATCCTGCTGCCCGAAGGAACCGAAGAACGCACCGTGCAGGCGGCAGCCCGCATTGTTGCCGAGGGGATCGCAAAGGTCACGCTGTTCGGCAAACGTGAAGAGATCGAAGCGGTTGCGAACAAGTTCGGCGTATCGCTTGACGGAATCAACACAATTGATCCCAAAACACATCCGGATTACGCGGCGTACGTCGACCGGTTCTATGAGATGCGCAAGGAAAAGGGCGTCACGCCCGAGAAGGCGGCGGACATGATCCAAAACCCGCTGTTCTTTGCCGCGATGATGATCAAGGACAAGAAGGCGGACGGGTTCGTATCCGGCGCGATCAATACCACCGGCAACACCCTGCGTCCGGGCCTTCAGATCATCAAAATGCGTCCCGGCATCAATACGGTTTCGAGCTTCTTCATCATGGAGATCCCGAACAAAAAGTACGGCGACGACGGTCTGATGATCTTCGCGGACTGCGCCGTGAACATCGATCCGACGAGCGAGCAGCTTGCCGAGATCGCGATCTCGTCCGCGGCGAGCGCAAAGGCACTCTGCGGCATGGACGCGCGCATCGCCATGCTTTCGTTCTCCACAAAGGGCAGCGCCAAGCATGACAACGTCGATAAGGTCCGCATCGCGACCGAACTGGTGCATGAACGCGCGCCGGAACTGATGGTGGACGGCGAACTGCAGGCGGACGCGGCGCTGGTCGAATCCGTCGGGCAATTAAAGAGCCCCGGAAGCCCCGTTGCGGGCAAGGCGAACGTGCTGGTCTTCCCGGACCTGCAGGCGGGCAACATCGGCTACAAGCTCGTGCAGCGTCTTGCCGGCGCGGAAGCGATCGGACCGATCTGCCAGGGCTTTGCGGCGCCGATCAACGATCTGAGCCGCGGCTGCAGCATTGAGGATATCGTCTCCGTCGTGGCGATCACGGCGGTGCAGGCACAGAATATGTAACAGCGGAGGAAAGACTATGAGATCCATTCTTGTTATCAACGCGGGCAGTTCTTCTTTGAAGTATCAGCTCATCGATATCGACACCGAGAGCGTTCTCGCGAAAGGTCTTTGCGAGCGCATCGGCATCGACGGTAAACTGACCTATAAGCCGACCAACGGCGAAAAGCTCGAAAAAGACGCGGACATGAAAACGCACAAGGACGCCATCGCGATGGTGCTCGACGTACTGCGCGACCCGAAGATCGGCGTGATCGAGGACATGAAGTCCATCGCGGCGGTGGGGCATCGCGTCGTCCACGGCGGCACGAAGTTCACCAAGTCCGTCCTGATCGACGACGAGGTCATTCAGATGATCGAAGAATGCGTTCCTTTGGCGCCGCTTCACAATCCGGCGAATCTGATGGGCATCAACGCCTGCCGCGCCGTCATGCCGGACACGCCGATGGTGGCGGTGTTCGATACCGCGTGGGGCATGAGCATGGAAGCGAAAAACTACCTGTACGCGCTGCCGTACGAGGTGTATGAGAAGTACCAGGTGCGCCGGTACGGGTTCCACGGCACGTCGCACATGTTCGTCACCGGAGAAGCGATCAAACGTCTCGGCCGAGAGGGCGATCCGAACGTGCGCGTGATCTCCTGCCACTTGGGCAACGGCTCGTCCGTGAGCTGCTCAAAGGGCGGCAAGTGCGTCAACACCTCGATGGGCTTAACGCCGCTTGAGGGACTCCCGATGGGCACGCGCTGCGGCAGCATCGATCCGGCGATCGTTCCGTTCCTCGTCAACCGCATGGGCGCAACGCCGAAGGACATCGATACCATGATGAACAAAAAGAGCGGCATGCTCGGCGTTTCCGGCGTGTCCAGCGACTTCCGCGATCTGTGGGCGGCGAAGAACGAAGGCAACGAGCGCGCGGCGCTCGCGCTTGACATGTTCGCGCAGAGCGTCAAGCGTCTGATCGGCGCGTATGCGGCGGAGATGGACGGCGTGGACTGCATCGTGTTTACGGCGGGCGTCGGCGAGAACGACGCGGCGACGCGCGATCTCGTGATGCAGAACATGGAGTACCTCGGCATCGACTTCGATTTCGAGCGGAACGCGACCTGCCCGCGCGGCAGAGAGATCGTTCTCACAAAGCCGGATTCCAGGGTCACCGTTATGGTGCTCCCGACCGATGAGGAACTGGCGATCGCAAGGGATACCGCCGCGATCGCGCTGTAAGAACCGGACAGGGCTGCGAAGGTGTTTCGCGGCCCTTTTTACGTCAAATGGAGTTTTTGCGCAGAGAAGCGGACGCCGTTTCGTCCGCCGCAATCGAATCGATCCGGACCCGCTTCGGATTCTCATTTCCCTTCGCCGCCATGCTTGCGCGGCGGGGCTTAACTGACGACGCTTCGATCACGGCGTTTCTGCATCCGGAAACACAGCCGCTTTTGGACCCGTTCGCATGCAGGGATATGGACCGGGCGGTTTTGCGCATCCGGCAGGCGATCGAAACCGGCGAGCGGATCTGCGTATACGGCGATTACGACACCGACGGCGTGTGCGCGACGGCGATCCTGTTCGATGCGCTGCACCGCCTCGGCGCGAACGTCACCTATCTGCTGCCGAGCCGGCAGGGCGAAGGCTACGGTCTGAACGCGCGCGCGGTCGACGCAATGCGCCAAGACGGCGTTCGGCTGATCGTGACCGTCGACAACGGCATTTCCGCGCACGCGGAGATCGCTTACGCAAAGACGCTCGGCGTCGATACGGTCGTAACGGACCATCACCGCTGCCATGAGACGCTGCCCGACGCGTGCGCAGTCGTCTGCGCGGCGCGGACGGATCAGGATCCCGCCTTGAGCTGTCTTTGCGGCGCTTCGGTCGCCATGCTGACGGCGCAGGCGCTGGGTACGGAGATCGGGCGATACCTGCCCGTGGCGGCGCTGGCCACCATGGCGGACGTTGTGCCGCTGGATGCCTTAAACCGCGCCATTGTGAAAAAAGGTCTTCCGCTCGTTTGCACGCATCCGGGCCTTCACGCGCTGCTGGATGCGGCGGGCGTGTCGGAGCCGATGGGGGAGAGAACGCTGTCGTTTATTCTTGCGCCGCGGATCAATGCCGCGGGACGGATGGGCGACGCAACGCGCGCGGTGCGGCTGCTGCTCAGCGAGGATGCAAAGGAGCGCGCGGCGATCGCCGGGGAACTCGAACGCGACAACCTTTCCCGCCGCGCGGAGGAACAGCGCATCTTTCTTGAGGCGGAAGCGCAGATCACCGAGACCGATCCGCGCATCCTGCTGCTGCGCGGCACGGACTGGAACACCGGCGTGATCGGCATTGTCGCGTCGCGGATCGCGGAGAAACGGCGCTGTCCGGTTTTTCTGTTCTCCGAAACCGACGGCGTGCTGACCGGTTCCGGCCGAAGCGTTCCCGCCGTCGATCTGTTTGCGCTTTTATCGCGGCACAGGGATCTGTTCACACGCTACGGCGGACACCGCCTTGCCGCGGGCGCGTCGCTGCCCGCCGAACGGTTTGAAACGCTGAAAGCGGCGCTGACGGACGATCTCGGTTCGGCGTTCCCGGCAGGACTTCCGGAGGAACCGATTGTGTACGAGGACGAGCTGGACCTGTCCGCGATCACGGTCGGGTTCGCGCGCGAGCTGGCGCTTTTGCGCCCGTTCGGCGAAGGAAACCGCGCGCCGCTGTTCCGCGTGAAGGGAACGCTTTCCGCGGTGCGTTCGATGGGACATGACGGAGCGCATCTGTCTGCGCGGCTTTCGGACGGCGCTGTCGGCGTACGGCTGGTGGCGTTCGGCATGGGCGCAAGATGTTCGGACTGGAACGCGCTGGAATCGGCGGAGGCGCTGATCCGTGTGGAGCTTGGGACCTATCTCGGCAGGGAGGAGCTTTCGGTCCATGCCGAAGCGCTGCGCGCGCCGATCGACGAGCCGGTTTTCCGTGCCGTGTCCGCCTGCATCCGCGCGATTCAAAGCGGAACGGAACTGCCGGACAAGGATACGCTGTCATTGCTTTTGAAGATCAGCGAAGACGGGATTCGCGCGGTGTATCGCGCGCTTTCGGGACGGCTCAAAACCGGCGTATCACGGGATTCGCTCACGGCGCGCGAGCAGTGCGCGCTGCTGCCGCTTCTGGAGATCGGCGTCGTGCGATATGAATCGGGACTGTTTTTTGCCGAACCGGTACGGGAAAAGAAACAAATTCAAAATGCCCTCTTGTATCCGGTACTGTGTTTGGAGTAAAATATAAAGATCATTGAAAGAAGGGAGGATGCGTATGGAAGAGGAACTGAAAAACCAGTTTAGAGGGCGCTTCGGCGATGAGCAGGCGGCGATCATGGAGCAGGCGATCTCGTTTGCGTCCCGCGTGCACTGCAACCAGCGCCGCGACGACGGTACGCCGTTTGTGACGCATCCTTTGAC
Source organism: uncultured Clostridia bacterium (assembly GCA_905235205.1). Taxonomy (GTDB): domain Bacteria; phylum Bacillota; class Clostridia; order Christensenellales; family CAG-138; genus UBA3792. The sequence continues at coordinate 8,736 of CAJOKM010000017.1, forward strand.
GGTCGCATCCTATCTGCTGGATATGGGCATGGACGCACCGACCGTGATCGCGGGCGTACTGCACGATACCGTTGAGGACGGAGACAACGTGCAGATCGGCGACATCGAAACGATGTTCGGTCATGAAGTCGCGTTTTTGGTCGACGGCGTTACCAAGCTGACCAAGTCCGGCAAGCAGACCTACGTCACCAAAAAGCAGGAGCAGACGGAAAATCTCCGAAAGCTGTTTTTGGCGATCGCGGAGGACGTGCGCGTCGTCATCATCAAGCTGGCCGATCGGCTGCACAACATGCGCACGATCGACGTGTGCTCGCCGCAAAAGCAGATCAAAAAATCCAAGGAAACGATCGAAGTGTACGCGCCGCTCGCGCACCGCTTCGGCATGGGCGCGATCCGCAGCGAGCTGGAGGACCTTGCGTTCCGGTATCTGTTGCCGGAGGAGTATCAGTCCATCAAGGAGCAGGTCGACGTGCAGCAAAAGGAGCGTCTCGAGCTTTTGAGCAACGCCATGGAGAGGATGAAAGCTCTGCTCAGGGAGGCGAACATCGAGGGCTCGATCTCGGGGCGTCCGAAGCATTTGTATTCGTCCTATCGCAAGATGCAGCGCAACAACTGCACCCTGCACGAACTGTATGATCTGATCGCGATCCGCATCATTGTCGACACCGTGACGGACTGCTACGCGGCGCTCGGCGTCGTGCATGCGGCATGGAAACCGCTGCCCGGCAGGTTCAAGGACTATATCGCGATGCCGAAGCCGAACCTGTACCGTTCGCTGCACACGACGGTCATGGACGAGAACGGCATTCCGTTCGAGGTGCAGATCCGCACGAAGGAAATGCACGCCACCGCGGAATACGGCATTGCGGCGCACTGGATGTACAAAGAGGGGCGCAAGTCCATGACCGAGCTCGACAAAAAGACCTCGTGGCTTAGGCAGGTCCTGGAAGCGGACGAAACGACCGAGGACAGCAAGGAGTTTGTCGACAACATCTTAAAGGACTTCCTCGGCGAGTACGTCTTTGTTCTGACGCCGCGCGGCGAGATTATCGATCTGCCGGTCGGTTCGACGCCGCTCGACTTTGCGTACCGCATCCATACGAACATCGGACACCACTGCCAGCACGCGCGCGTCAACGGCAACGTGGTGCGGCTTGACTATAAGCTGAAAACGAACGACGTGGTCGAGATCATCACCTCGAACGCGCAGACGGGACCGAGCCGCGACTGGCTCGCGATCGTCAAGACGCAGTCGGCGAAGAACAAGATCCGCCAGTGGTTCAAGCACGAGAATCGCGAGGAGAACATCCAGCGCGGACGCGAAATGCTCGAAGAATCCGCAAAGCGCCACGGACAGAGTCTGGCGATCCTGATGAAGCCGGAGTACTGCGCGGAGGTTTTGAAACGGCATAACCTTGCGACGCTTGACGATCTCTATTCGTCGATCGGGTTCGGCGGCGTGTCGGCGGGACAGGTCCTGCATAAACTCATCGATCTGCACCGCAAGGCGGAACGGCTGGACGAACTGCAGGAGAAGCTTGAAAACGCCGGAACGGAGCTTTCCAAAAAGCCGCTGCACAGGGCAAACCCGAAAGGGATCTATGTGCACGGCGATCCGGGCATGGCGGTATTCTTCGGAAACTGCTGTAACCCGCTCCCGGGCGATCCGATCATCGGGTATGTGACCCGCGGCAGAGGCGTTTCGGTGCACCGGAAGGACTGCAAGAACATGCAAAGCCTGATGCAGGATCCCGACCGGCTCATTGAGGTCGAGTGGGCGATCGACGAGCGCACCGATTTCAGCGCGACGATCCGCGTGTTCATCGAGGATCGGCCGGGATCGCTGTTGGAGGTTTCCAAGGTGCTGCTGGGTCTGAACGTCAATATGACCGATCTTTCGAGCCGCTCGACCGACGACGGGTACGCGGCGATGGAGATCACCTGCACGGTATCGAACGCCGAGCAGCTGCAGCTGATCATCTCGAATCTTCGAAAGATCAAGCAGGTGATCGACGTATTCAGGGTGTAAGGAGGACGCGATGCGGGCGGTGGTACAGCGCGTGACCGAAGCTTCGGTCACGGTGGACGGCGAGACGGTCGGCAAGATCGGCACGGGACTTTGCGTGCTGCTCGGGGTTTCGACCGACGATACGGAAGCGGACGCGGACTGCATTGCCGACAAGCTTGCGGTTCTGCGCATCTTTGACGACGAGAACGGCGTTTCAAACCGATCGGTGCTGGACGTGGGCGGCGCAGTCCTTTTGATCTCCCAGTTCACGCTTATGGGCGACGCCAGAAAGGGCAGACGTCCGAGCTATATCGACGCGGCGCGGCCGGAAGCTGCGATTCCGCTGTACGAACGGTGCGTTTCAAGGCTCAAAGCAAGCGTGCCGGTCGAGACGGGCAGGTTCGGCGCGGATATGCTGGTATCGATTCAAAACGACGGTCCGTTTACGATCCTGCTCGATTCCAAGAAAGGATTCTGATATGCTTTTATACAGTTACGCCTGCGGTCCGGTTTCGGCGAACATGATCTTTGTCGGACGCGACGGCGCAAAGACGGTTGCGGTCATCGATCCGTCGGACGCGGACCTTGCAAAGACCGTTTTGAAGGAGCACGGCTGGACGCTCTCGGACATTCTGATCACGCACCGGCATTTCGATCACCTGCTCGGCGTTGCCGCGCTGAAGGAGGCGACCGGCGCGACGGTTTATATCTCGGAAGCGGACGCGTGCGGGCTAAAAAGCAGTTTACACAGCCTTTCGATGGCGCAGCGCATTGCGATCACGCCGACGGAGCCGGACGTGCTGCTGCATGAGGGCGATACGTTCGAAGCGGCGGGACTCCGCTTTCGCGTACTGGAAACGCCGGGGCACACCGCAGGCGGGATCACGTTCGTCTGTGACGACGAGCGGTGCGCGTTTGTCGGCGACACGCTGTTCCGTGACGGGTACGGGCGGTTCGATTTGCCGACCGGCGATTTTGAGGCGCTGACGCATTCGCTGCGCGCGGTTCTGTTCGCGCTGCCGGACGATTACCGGCTCTATCCGGGACACGACGAGCCGACGACCGTCGCCTATGAAAAACGCGCCAATCCGATCAATTATGAGGGAACGCCGTGGTTCGACTGATCACCGACACACCGCAGTATACGAACGACATCGCCGAGGAGATCCGACTGTTCCTCGGTTTTGTTCCGATCACGGCGGAGGAAACGCCCGAAACGCAGGTTGTGATCGAAACGCAGCTTGATCGGACGCAGTGCGCGGCGACGGCGCGGCGGCTTCCGGACGGTGAGCCGATCTGCATTCCGTACGCGTTTGACGAAACAGATCCGCTCGATCAAAAACGGCAGGAGAAGCGCGCGCTGAAGCGCGCCGTGTACGCGCTGATGCAGAGGATCCGTCCGACCGAGATGCCGTGGGGAAGTCTCACAGGCATTCGCCCGACCAAGCTTTTGCGCGAGCTGTGCGAGCGCGTGGGCGAACAGGAAGCGGTGCGGCAGTTTTCCGAGGCGTTTTCGGTGCGCGTCGATAAGCTGCGGCTTGCGGCGACGATCAACGCCGTGCAGAAGCCGATCCTCTCGTCGGTTCAGCCGAACGACGTGGACGTCTACGTCGGCATTCCGTACTGCAAAACGCGCTGTCTGTACTGCTCGTTCGGCGCGGAGCTCGCAAAAAAGAACGCGGTCGAGGAGTATCTGCCGTTTCTGTATCGCGACATCGAAAACGGCGCGAGACTCGTTCACGACGGCGGGTATCGCGTGCGCGCGGTCTACGTCGGAGGCGGCACGCCGACGGTGCTGAGCGCAGAGCAGCTTGACGAGCTGTTTCTTCGGTTTGAAGCGGCATACGGCGGGTACGGAACGGAATGCACCGTGGAAGCGGGAAGACCCGACACGATCACACGGGAGAAGCTGGAGGTTTTGAAAACACACGGCGTTGAACGCATCTCGATCAATCCGCAGACGATGTCGGACGAGACGCTCCGTCGCATCGGACGCGCGCACACGGCGCAGGAGATCATCGACGCCTTTGCGCTCGCAAGGTCGATGGGCTTTTCCTCGATCAATATGGACCTGATCGCGGGACTTCCGGGCGAAACCGTTGCCGATATGGAACGGACGCTCGCCGCGGTCAAAGAACTCCGACCCGACAACCTGACCGTGCATACGCTTGCGATCAAGCGGTCCAGCAGATTGAAGGAGCGGCTCGAGCAGTATCCGCTGCCTGCGCGCGAGGACGTGGAGACCATGATCGACATGGGATTTCGGGCGGCGAAGGAGATCGGACTCTGGCCGTACTACATGTACCGGCAGAAGTATCAGAACGGGAACCTTGAAAACGTCGGCTACGCGGCGGACGGGAAACTGTGCGTGTACAACGTCGATATGATGGAGGAAACGACCTCGATCCTGGCGCACGGCGCGGGCGCGATGACCAAGCGCGTGTTTGCGGGACAGAACCGCGTGGAGCGGATTCCAAACCCGAAGGATGTACCGACCTACGGCGCGAAGCTCGATTTGCTGGATCGGCAGAAGCGAGACCTGTTTTTACTTTGATTTTGCTTGACAAGCCTGTTTAGCATGGTATAATAAGCGCAAAGCGTTGAACGGAAGAGTACCGGTTCGAATCCGCCCCAAAGAGAGCGCATCCATGGCTGCAAGATGTGCGGGCGGGCGGCAGGGAAGGACATCCTTTAGCTGCATGCCGGAAGCAAAAGGCATGCCGGAGACCCCTCGTTATCGGGGCACAAGCGCGCAGAGCTTCTGCGAATCAGGGTGGCACCGCGGTTCTTCCGTCCCTATTTGGGCGTAAGACCGCGATTTTTTATAAGGAGGCAACGATGGCATACAAAGCGCCGAAAGGCACCAAAGACGTTACGCCGGAGGAGAGTTACCGCTGGCAGTATCTGGAAACAACGATCCGCGCGATCGTGAAAAAGTACGGGCTTCTGGAAGCACGCACGCCCTGCATCGAGCACACCGAGCTGTTTTTGCGCGGCGTGGGCGACACGACGGATATTGTGCAGAAGGAGATGTACACGTTCACCGACAAGGGCGATCGGAGCATCACCTTAAAGCCGGAGGGTACGGCGGGCGCGGTGCGCATGTTTGTGGAGAACGGACTCTATTCCGAGGCGCAGCCGACCAAGATGTACTATCTGTACTGTCCGGTGTTCCGCTACGAACGCCCGCAGGCGGGGAGGCTAAGAGAGCATCACCAGTTCGGCGTGGAGATCTTCGGCTCTCCGAGTCCCGCGGCGGACGCGGAGGTCATTTCGATCGCGTCGGAGATCTTCGAAACGCTCGGCTGCTCCGATCTTACGATCAAGCTGAACAGCATCGGCTGTCCGAAGTGCCGAAATCGCTATCAGCAGGCGCTGAAGGAATATCTCGGCGGACACCTCGACGAGCTGTGCGAGACCTGCCGGCAGCGGTACGAAACGAATCCGCTGCGCATTTTAGACTGCAAGGTCGATACCTGCAAGGCGATCGTCAAGGACGCGCCGCATACGATGGACTTCGTCTGCGACGAGTGCCGCGCGCACATGAGCGAACTGATGCGCCTACTTGATCTTGCGGGCATTCGCTACGAGATCGATCCGATGCTGGTCAGAGGACTCGATTACTACACCAAGACCGTGTTCGAGATCGTATCCGGCATGCCGGGCGCACAGGGAACGCTGTGCGGCGGCGGGCGTTATGACGGACTCATCAAGGAGCTCGGAGGACCGGACATGCCCGCGGTCGGGTTCGGACTCGGCATGGAGCGGCTGCTGCTGATTATGGATCAGCTCGGCGTTGAGATCAAAAAGCCGGTGCGCTACGAGATCATGCTGATCGGGCTCGGCGACGCGGCAAAGGACCGCTGCTTCACGCTCGGGCGGGAGCTTCGGCAGAGAGGCGTTTCTGTCGACATCGATCTGATGGACAGAAGCGTCAAGGCGCAGATGAAGTACGCCGACAAAACGGGCGCGCTGTATACGCTCGTGATCGGCGAGGAGGAACTGAAACTCGGCACGGCGACGCTGAAGTCCATGAAAGATGGAGAACAGACGCCGGTGCTGATCGACGCGGACAAGATTGCAGCAATGGTGAAAAGAGGGTAAGGAACAATGGGAGAGTTTTTAAGCGGTTGGAAACGGACGTGCTACTGCACGGAACTCGGCAAGGAAGACGTCGGCAGAGAAGTGACGCTGATGGGGTGGACGAACGTCCGCCGCGATCTCGGCGCGCTGATCTTCATTCAGCTTAGAGACCGCACGGGACTGATGCAGGCGGTGTTCGACTCCGCAACGCTTTCGGAGGCAGACTTTGCGCGCGCGAGCACGATCCGTTCCGAATACGTTCTGGCGATCCGGGGTACGCTTGCGGCGCGCACCGGAAACATGGTCAATCCGAATATGAAGACCGGCGAGGTCGAAGTGCGGGTCAGCGCGTTCAAGATCTTAAGCAGCAGCGAAACGCCGCCGATCGATACGGGCGACGACTGCAACGCGGGCGAGCTGCTTCGCTTAAAATACCGGTATCTCGACCTGCGCCGTCCGTGCATGCAAAGAAACCTCATGATGCGCAACGAGATCACGCGGATCACGCACGAATACTTCGCGGAAAACGGCTTTCTGGAGATCGAAACGCCGATGCTGACCAAGAGCACGCCCGAAGGCGCGCGCGATTATCTCGTGCCGAGTCGCGTGCATCCGGGAAGCTTCTACGCGCTGCCGCAGAGCCCGCAGCTGTTTAAGCAGCTTCTGATGCTTAGTGGGTTTGACCGGTACATGCAGATTGCGCGCTGCTTCCGCGACGAGGACTTACGGGCCGACCGTCAGCCGGACTTTACGCAGATCGACCTTGAAATGTCGTTTGTCGAAGCGGACGACGTGATGACGATGAACGAGGGATTCTTAAAGCGCCTGTTCAAGGAAACGCTGGACTTCGACGTACAGCTTCCGCTGCCGCGCATCACGTGGCAGGACGCGATGGACCGCTACGGCTCCGATAAGCCCGATACGCGGTTTGAAATGGAGCTATGCGACCTGTCCGATTGCGTGAGGGAATGCGGCTTTTCCGTGTTCCAAAACGCGCTTGCTGCGGGCGGCAGCGTGCGCTGCATCGTCGCAAAGGGCGCAACGGCGCAGTTTAGCCGTAAAGAGATCGACGCTTTGGGCGAGTTTGTCAAGACCTACAAGGCAAAGGGCCTTGCGTGGATGAACTGGAAACCCGAGGGACTCCAGTCGCCGATCGCGAAGTTTTTGACCGAACAGGAGCTCGAAGCGATCAAAGCAAAGGCAAACTTCGAGCAGGGCGACGTGCTGTTCATCGTCGCGGACAAGAATCCGGTCGTGTGGGCAAGCTTAGGCGCGCTGCGGTTAAAGCTCGGCGACAAGCTCGGACTCATCGATCCGAAGAAGTTCAATCTTCTGTGGGTCACCGAGTTTCCGCTGCTTGAGTGGAGCGAAGAGGAGAACCGGTACGTGGCGATGCACCATCCGTTTACAAGTCCGATGGACGAGGACCTGCCGCTTTTGGACACCGATCCCGGCAAGGTGCGCGCCAAAGCGTACGACATCGTGCTGAACGGCAACGAGATCGGCGGCGGCTCGATCCGTATTCACTCGACCGAGCTGCAATCGAAGATGTTCGACGTCATCGGTCTAAGTAAGGAGCAGGCGGAAACGCGGTTCAAGTTCCTTTTAGACGCGCTGAAGTACGGCACGCCGCCGCACGGCGGACTTGCGTACGGACTTGACCGCGTGGCAATGCTGATCTGCGGCGCGCAATCGATCCGTGACGTCATCGCGTTCCCGAAGGTGCAGAACGCGTCCTGCCCGCTGACGAACGCGCCCGATCCGGTCGACGCAAAACAGCTCGAGGAGCTGCATATCGCGGTCGTTCCCGAGGAAGAATGATTTCATAAAGAACAGAAAGGAGTTACACCCATGGCAAACATACTCACAGGCACACAGGAAAACTTCGATTCCGTGATCAACGGCGACCTTCCCGTTTTAGTGGATTTCTGGGCGACGTGGTGCGGTCCGTGCCGCATGGTTTCCCCGTTCATTGAACAGCTTGCGGACGAATACGACGGCAAGGTGACCTTTATGAAGGTCAACGTCGACGAACAGCCGGAGCTCTGCGAAAAGTATCGCGTCAGCTCCATCCCGAACCTCGTTCTCTTCAAGGACGGCGACGTCGTGGAGCAAAGCGCGGGCGCGCGCCCGAAAGCGCAGATCAAGGAGTTCATCGATCAGGTATTATAAGAACAACGCAAAAAGCAGGAGAGGGAAAACCCTCTCCTGTTTTTTGCGGAAAGTATATTTTTGAAAGGCGAGTAAAACACTTGACTTTTGCACATCATATCGGTAAGATAAAGCCGAGTGAAACGGTAGGGTTTAACGATGAAGTTTTCAACGAAAGGCACATACGGCTTAAGGGCGGTCGTCGAGCTTGCGATCCGGTACGGCGAAGGACCGGTGTCGCTTGCGGCTGTGGCGGCGGAGCAGGGCATTTCGGAGGCGTACCTCGAGCAGCTCATGCGTTCGCTGAAAAAAGCCGGACTCGTCGCGACCGCCAGAGGCAAAAGCGGCGGGTATCTGTTGACGAAGGAACCGGAGATGATCAGCGTGGGCGAGGTGCTGCGCGCCTTAGAGGGCAGCACGGACATCGTGGATTGCGTCGGGAGCGAAGCAAACGTCTGCGAAAACGCGTGTACGTGCTCGGCGCGGCCGCTGTTTTTGAAGCTGCAGAGCCGGATCAACGCCGTTTTGGACGAAACGACCGTCGGAGAACTCACCGAAGATCATATTGAACAGAAAAAGAGGATTGAACATGCACGTTTATCTTGACAATGCGGCGACCACCAAGGTGCTGCCTGAGGTCGTCGAAGCGATGATCCCGTACTACACGGAGTTTTACGGCAATCCGTCGAGCTTCCACAGCTTTGCGCGCGACGCGCACAAGGGACTGGACGATGCGCGCAAGACCGTAGCAGCCTGCCTGAACGCCCAGAGCCCTTCGGAGATCTACTTTACCGGCGGCGGCAGCGAAGGCGACAACATGATCCTGCGCGGCGTGGCGCAGGCATACCGCAAGAAGGGCAATCACATCATCACGTCGAAGATCGAGCACCATGCGGTTCTGCATACGCTCAATGAGCTCGAGGACAAGGGACTTGCGACGGTCACGTATCTGGACGTCGATGAAAACGGACTGGTCGATCCGAAAGCTGTTCAGGCGGCGATCCGCCCGGACACGATCCTTGTTTCGGTCATGATGGCGAACAACGAGGTGGGAACGATCGAACCGGTCAAAGAGATCGGCGCGGTCTGCCGCGAGGCGGGCGTGCTGTTCCACACCGACGCGGTGCAGGCGGTAGGCCATATCCCGGTCGATGTGCAGGACATGAACATCGACCTATTAACGCTCACGGCGCACAAGTTCCACGGTCCGAAGGGCGTCGGCGCGGTCTATATCAAAAAGGGCGTGCGCGTTCCGGCGCTGATCACCGGCGGCGGTCAGGAGAACAAGAAGCGCGCGGGCACGGAGAACGTTCCGGGCATCGTGGGACTTGCGAAAGCGCTGGAGATCCAGACCAGGAATCTCGACGCGAACATGCAAAAGATGACCGCGCTGCGCGACAGGCTGATCAAAGGCGTCGAAGAATCGATCCCGACCGTGCACTTAAACGGCGATCGATACAAGCGACTTTCGAACAACGTCAACTTCGGCATCCGCTACATTGAAAGCGAAAGCATTCTTCTGATGCTGGATCTTCAGGGCATCGCGGCGTCGTCCGGTTCGGCTTGCACGTCCGGCTCGCTCGATCCGTCGCACGTGCTGCTTTCGATGGGGATTTCCCATGAGGAAGCGAACGGGTCTCTCAGAATGACGCTTTCCGAGTTCACGACCGAGGAGGAGATCGACTACGTTTTAGAGGTTCTGCCGCCGATCGTACAGCGGCTCAGAGATATGTCCCCGATTTATCCGAAAGGAGGAGAACAGTAATGCAGTATTCGGAAAAGGTTCTGGATCATTTTCAGCATCCGCGCAACGTCGGTGAGATTCCCGACGCGGACGGAATGGGCATGGTTGGAAACGCCAAGTGCGGCGACATCATGCAGATGTTTTTGAAAATCAATGACGACGAGATCATCGAGGACGTGAAGTTCAAGACGTTCGGTTGCGGCGCGGCGATCGCGACGAGCTCGATGGCGACCGAAATGATCAAAGGCAAGTCGCTTTCGGAAGCGGAGGAGCTCACCAATGAAGCGGTCGTGGAAGCGCTCGAAGGACTTCCGCCCGTAAAGATTCACTGCTCGGTGCTCGCGCAGGAAGCGGTGCAGGCGGCGATCGCAGACTATCGCGCAAAAAAAGAAAACAAGCAAAAAGAGGAAACGCACTAAGCGGATGAAACGCCGGATTGCTTCGCATACTAACCTCAAAAAAGAAAGAGGTGATCGGATGCGAATGGCAATGCTCGGCATCGGCATGGCGGTCGGCGCGGCGGCAGCCGCGACCGCGATGTGTACGCTTTATCCGGATATTCCGCGCCGCATGAAGCGCGACGGAAAAAAGGTCATCCAAAAGACGCAGCGTATGATGCATCTGTAACGGATGAAACAGACTGGCGAGAATGGTATCAGAAGCCGCGTTCTTCGTCCCGGAGGCTATACGAAGGTATGCGACGGGGCGAAAACGCGGTTAATTTGCGGCGAAAGAATGAGAAGAAAGGGCGCAGATCGCGTCCTTTCCTCATACCTGGTGATTGTTCTTCATTCGCCGCAAATAGGTGGCAGCGCCTTAGGCGCGCATCCGCAAGCGATTGGTAGCGCAGCGGAGGCGCCGCGAGGGCGTTTACAACCGAGCAGCCGAAGCAAGCGCGATCGCTTGCGGAAAGGAGGAGCGGCGGAGCAAGGCAATGCGATGACAAGAAATGGTTGTCGCAAGCCAAGCGGAGCCCGCGACGACGCTGGTATCGTTATCGGCACGTCTTTCTGCCGCAAAGTTTTCACATTCCGGATACTTGACGAATGCGCACAGATTCCGTATAATGGAACAAGCTACAAGAAAGGATATTATTATGATGTTATTGAACGCAGGCATTTCGATTTTGGCGATGAGCTGGGGCAACTGCGCGTCCGGCGGCGGTGAGAGCGCGGCGGCAGGCGGCGGGCTCGGCAATTGGACAACGCTTCTGCTCCCGCTTTTGCTGGTCGTGATTCTGATCGTTGTCATGATCATCCCGCAGCGTCGCCGCGACAAGAAGGTCAAGGACATGCTCGGCGCATTAAAGCAGGGCGACCGTGTCCGCACGATCGGCGGCATTTACGGCACGATCTCATCGATCAAGGACGACGTGATCGTCCTGTCCGTCGGACCCGACAAGGTCAAGCTCGTCTTTGCGCGCGGCGCAATCTCGCAGGTTGAAGACGCCGGCGTAGAGAACACCTTGAACGAGGAAGTCCGCGATTAACAGTTTTTTATCAGCCCGGGGATCACCCGGGCATTTTTCTTTTGCATGACACGGTTTTTTTGCGCATACGATCCGATAAAGGAGGTGCGCAAGATGACTTCATTCAAAAGACGGAAACGGACCAAGGTGCCGTGGCGCACGCTGATCCGCGGCGTGCTGTTCGGACTGCTCGCCCTGATCGTTCCGATCCTGCTGCTGACCTTGCTGATCTATCTCGGATGGCTTCCCGAATCGGCGATCTCCGTCGGCAATACCGTGATCAAGGTGCTTGCGGCGGCGGTTGCGGGGCTTGCGGTCGGCCGCAAAAAAGGGCCGTGGCTGCTCGGCGGACTTGCCGCCGTGCTGTCCGAGATTGTCGCGATCGCACTGATGAGCGCGTCCTTGGGCGCATTCACGTTCTCGTGGAACCTCGTGGCGGATCTTCTGATGAGCTTTGCGATCGGCGCGGCGATCTGCGCGGTGATCGTGAAACTCGGAAAATAACATTTGCTCGTTTTCGAGGGGCGCGTTTGGCGTCCCTGCTTTCCGTACAAAATCCATCAATAAACCGGAAAATCGTCTTGCTTTTCCATGGAGAAAATGATATACTATCTGTAATTAATATTGGGGGATTATACTCATGAAAAAGCGGATTTGGGTTTTCCTTTTTTGCGCCGTTCTGGCACTGCTGGTGGTTGGCATAGCGATGGCGGAGACTGATCCGGTTAATTACACGATTACTTGGTTAGATTATGATGAAACAGTTTTAGCCGTGACCGAGGTTACAGAGGGCGAAATCCCCGTATATCCCGGAGAAACGCCGACCAGAGAAACGGATGCGGACTATATCTATACCTTCTATGGCTGGGATCCAGAACCGGTAGTAGCAACAGCTAATGCTACCTATATGGCTAATTATTCTGCCCAGCCAAGACCGGATAAATGCGG
>CAJOKM010000018.1 GCA_905235205.1 uncultured Clostridia bacterium
AATTGCGGATCGTTTGGTATAATTTCTTTTCGGAGACAGGCAGACAGGAGGACAGAATGAAGCTTTCACTCGCATCGGATCACGGCGGTTTTCAGTACAAGGAAGCCATTAAAGAACATCTGCTTTCGCTCGGGCATGAAGTGATCGACTGCGGCTGCTTTGGTACCGAGAGCGTGGATTACCCCGAATTCGGCATTGCGGCGGCGGAGCTTGTGCGCGACGGCAGGGTCGATCGCGGAATCGTCATCTGCATGACCGGTATCGGCATGTCGATTGCGACGAACAAGGTCAAGGGTATCCGCTGCGCGCTGTGCGGCGATCTGAAGTCTGCCGAGCTGACCAGAAAACACAACGATTCAAACGTATTGGCAATGGGAGCGGGAATCATTCCGCTCTCTTTGGCATTGGAGATTACGGATACGTGGCTCTCAACCGAGTTTGAGGGCGGCAGACATGCAAGAAGAATCGGAATCATTACCGCTTATGAGGCGGGGAAGGAGCAAGTATGAAAGTAACGGTTATCGACCATCCCCTCGTACAGCACAAACTGTCGAGACTGCGCGACAAGAACACGAACAACAAGGAGTTCCGCGAGCTTGTGGGCGAACTTGCGATGCTGATGTGCTACGAGGTCACGCGTGATCTTCCGCTCGTCGACGCGGAGATCGAGACCCCGATCTGCAAGAGCACGTTCAAGGTCCTTGCAAACGAGAAGATCGCCATCGTCCCGATTCTGCGCGCGGGACTCGGCATGGCGGACGGCATGATGAACATGATCCCGAACGCGAAGATGGGCCACATCGGCATGTACCGCAATCCCGACACGCTGAAGCCGACGAGCTATTACTGCAAGCTCCCGTATGACATCGAGGAGCGCGACGCGATCCTGGTCGATCCGATGCTGGCGACCGGCAATTCCGCGATCGAAGGCATTCGCGTGCTCAAGGAGGGCGGCGCAAAGAGCATTCGTCTGGTCAACCTGCTTGCCGCGCCGGAAGGGATCGAAGCGGTCGAAAAGGCATACCCCGACGTGGACATCTACGTCGCATGCATCGATGAAAAGCTGAACGAGCACGGGTATATCGTACCGGGTCTGGGCGACGCGGGCGACCGGCTGTTCGGAACCAAATAAGACGATCCGGAGAGAAACGATGACAAGTATCATGGAACGAATTGCCGAGGCGGAAGCGAAAGCGGACGCGATCCTGGAAGAAGCGAACCGCACGGCAAGGGAGCGCGTATCGCAGGCAAGGAACGATGCGGAGGCAGCGCTTGCCGCGGCGGACGCCGAGGAGCGGGAAAAGACCGCCCGGGCGCTGGTTCATGCGCGTGAAGAAGGTGAAAAGATCGCCGAAGAAGTGACCAAAAAGGCGAAAGCCGAAACCGACGCGCTGCACGCGAAAGCCGCGGAGCACGTTGCGGAAGCGGTCGCATCTCTGATGGAAAGGATTGAAGCAGGCGTATGATCGTATCGATGAAGCGCGTCTCACTTGTCGCGCTGAAATCGGATCAGGAATCGATCCTGAAAGCTTTGCAGGAAGCGGGAACAGTACAGGTGCTGAAGATTGCCGAAAGCGATTCGCAGGACCCGGAGACCGACGCGGTCAACGCGCGCATCCAGCGGTTGTCCGAGTCCATCGGCGCGGTCAAGCCGTATGCGAAAAAAGCCGGTTTTCTGGCGCCGCAAAAGCGCGAAATGACGCTGCAGGGCATTCGCGACGACGTCCCGAAAGCAGAGGAAGCCGCTGACGAGATCGAAGAACTGCTGCATACGCAGTCGCATCTTACCGCCGAGCGCGAAAAAGCGCTTTCGACCAGACAGGCGCTGGAACCGTGGGTGCGCTTGTCCGCACCGATGTCGGCAATCAAGAACACGCCGCGCGTGCACTATTTTATCGGCGTCTGCGCGTCGAAGGACCAGCCGAAGATCGCGGAGCAGGACTATCTCGAAGCCGAGTACTATACCGAAACGGCGTCCGTGCCGACGATCCTTGCGTGCCGGGAAGAGGACGCGCGCAACGTGCAGAACTTCCTGAAAACGATCGACTGGCAGGATTTCGTGTTCCCGAAGATGGACGGTACGCCCGGCGAAGCGATCGAAGCGCTCGATCGGAAGATTGCAGGGATCGATGCGGAGCTTCTGACGACACAGGAACAGCTCGAAGCGCACGGGGACGCAATCGAGGTGCTGCAGAACGCGTTTGACGCGGAAACGATCGATTCGGAACGACTGTCGGTGCGAAACGATCTCGGTTACACGGCGCGCGCGTTTGTGCTCGAGGGCTGGGCGCGCAGCGACGAGATCGAAAAGACCGAGCAGGTGATCCGAAGCGTTACCGACGCGTACAGCTTTGAAACACGCGATCCCGAAGAGGGCGAGGAACCGCCGTCTGTGGTCCGCAACAACAAGTTCGTGACGCCGTTCGAGGAAGTGCAGACGCTGTACTCGAGACCGACGTACGGCACGATCGACGGAACGCCGTACATGACGCCGTTCTATATCCTGCTGTTCGGTCTGATGCTGTCCGATACGGGATACGGACTTTTGCTGATGCTCGGTTCGCTGCTGTACGTCAAGTTCAAGAAGCCCTCCGGCATGAGCGGCGGCATTTCACGCGTGCTGTTCTGGGGCGGGCTTTCGACCGTCGTCTGGGGCGTACTGACCGGCTCGTTCTTCGGCATCACGAAGGCGTCGGCTTCGACGATCGAACTCGGCGGAGTCTTCAGTCAGATCTCGCTGTTTTTTGAGCGGCTCGGAATCTTCCCGATGCTGCTGGACCCGATGCAGAATCCCATGATCATGCTCGGGCTCTGCTTCGGGCTCGGCATTCTGCACATCGTTGCGGGATATATCGTCGGAGCGATCGACAAGTTCGGCAAGGGCGACTGGAAAGCGGCTGTATTCGATCAGCTCTCCTGGGTGCTGATCACGCTCGGGCTTGTGATCGGTTTCTTCCCGGCTATCTCCGGCATGGCGGGATTCTCGATCGAGCTTCCGAAAAGCGTTACCATGCCCGCACTGATCGCGGCGGGAGTCGGCGCGCTGATGGTCGTGCTGTTCAAGGGAAGAGCGAAGAAAAACCCGCTCAAACGCGTGACGAGCGGCCTCGGCGGGTTATACGACGTTACAAGCGTTCTTGCCGATATCCTGTCCTATGCGCGCTTGTTTGCGCTCGGCATTGCGACCGGCGTCATCGGACAGGTCTTCAACATGCTCTGCAACATGCTGACCGGCGCATCCAATCCGGTGTTGAAAGTCATCGGCGGCGTCGGCTGCGTGATCCTGCTGGTGCTGCTGCATACGTTCAACGTCGCGATCAACGCGCTCGGCGCGTTCGTGCATTGCGCGAGACTGCAGTACGTTGAGTTTTACGGAAAGTTCTATGAATCCGGCGGAAAAGAGTTTACGCCGTTGTCCTACCGGACAAAACACGTTCGCGTCAGCGATTGATCATTTTAAAATCCAAAAAGACAAAGGAGAAACAAACAACATGAATTGGGGAGCTATTTGGGCGACCGCCGGCGCGGTCATTGCGGCATTATTGGCAGGGATCGGTTCGGCGATCGGCGTCGGCATCACCGGTCAGGCGTCCGCGGGCGTCGTATCCGAGAATCCGGATCTTTCCGGTAAGTGCCTGCTGTTGCAGCTGCTTCCGGGCACGCAGGGTATTTACGGCCTGCTGATCGCAATTGTTATCATGAGCAATTCGGGACTGATGGGCGACGCGACAAAGCTTGCCGCTCTTCAGGCAAACACTGCCCTCGGGATCCGTTTCTTCCTGGCGAGCCTTCCGATTGCATTCGGCGGTCTGATTTCTGCAATCTATCAGGGCAAAGTCGCTGTTTCGGGCATCAACATGGTTGCAAAGAAGCCCACGGAAAGCGGTAAGGGCATGGTCATGGCGATCATGGTCGAGACCTACGCGGTTCTGTCTCTGCTCATTTCCTTCCTGCTTGTTTTCGGCATCATGTAAGAAACGAGGCACGGTATGGGAAACGAGAGTGCAGTCAACCTCATCGACAGGATCCTTGCGGAAGCCGAAGAGACGGCGCGCAGGGTGCTTGCCGACGCCGAGGAATCCTGCAGCGGCATCCGTGAAGCGTGCAGCGCGCAGATTGCGGGAAAGGCGGAGCAGTCCGAAAAGGATCGCAGGCAGCAGGTCAAGGCGATCATCGACGGTTACGGCACGCGTGCCGAACTGGACGGACGCAAGGACGCTCTGCGCGATAAGCGCGCGCTTTTGGACGCCGTATTCTCCGAGACCTATCGGAAGATGCTGGAGCTTTCGAACGAGAAGCGGGAGCGTCTGTTTCGGTCGATCCTGAACACGGAAGCGAAGGGGAACGACGTCGTTGCGCCGGCTAAGGCGGATCGTGAGACGGTCAAAAAAGCGATCGCAGCGCTGCCGTTTCCGGTCAGGCTTTCGGATCGGGACGCCGACGTGGAAGCGGGATTCGTTCTGTACGGCGGCAGTTATGAAAAGGACTGCTCGATGAAGGCGATCCTACGCGAGCTGCGCGACGCCGAAGAATCGAACGTCGCGAAGATCCTATTCCGGTAAGGGAGGAGAGGACTATGCCGCAACCGAGTTACGCATACGCATGCGCACGGCTGTCCGCGCTGAACAAGCGGCTTTTAGAACCGCAAACGGTTCAGAGAATGGCTGACGGCTCCGTTTCGGACGCAATGCGGGCGCTTATGGACGTCCGCTACGGCAATCTCCCCGACGCAACCGAAGCGGATACGGAGCGCATGATCGAGCGTGAAATGACCGAAGCGATGCAGGAGGTAAAAGAGCTGTCTCCGGATCCGGCGATCACGGACCTGTTCCTGCTGCGCGCGGACGTGCAGAACCTGAAAGTGCTGCTGAAAGCGCGCGCGTTGGGGCAGACCGAAACGGTGTTTACGCCGGGCGGACTGTATGAACGCGAAACGCTGACGCAGATGGTCAAGGACAAACAGTACAAAGACCTTCCCGAGCTCTTTTGCAATGCGCTGAATGCGCTTGAGAAGCGGCTGGAAATGCGTGTCGACCCGCGGATGATTTCGGTCGCGCTGGATCGCGCATACCTTGCGCACGCGCTGAAGCAGTCTCAGAAGAATCCGGTGTTTTCGCAGTACTTCCGCGCAACGGCGGATTTCGACAACATGCTGACGTTTCTGCGCCTTCGCGCAACGGGCGCGTCGATCGAAACGCTGGATGAGGTGATCCTGCCGGAAGGCGGTATAAAGTATACCGATCTGTACGGCGCGTATGAGCTGTCGTTCGATTCTTTAAACCGCGTTCTCAACAACAGCGTATGCCGGGAAGCGCTTTTGCAGGGACTCAACGCCATGCAGCGCACCGGCAATATCGCGGAGGTCGAGAAAGCGCGGGACAATTATCTTGTTTCGCTGCTTTCGTCACACAAATACGAGACCGACACGATCTATCCGATCGTGGGATACTATCTTGCGAAGGAGCGCGAGGGCAGGGCGGTGCGGCTGATCATTACGGCGAAGCGCAACCGCCTGAACGACAGCGTGATCCGCGAAAGGTTGGTGATGCTGTATGGCGAACGGTAAGTGCGCGGTCATCGGAGACCGGGATTCGATCCTGCTGTTCAAAGCGGTCGGCATCGAGGTCTATCCCGTCACCGACGGGGAGCAGGCGAACAAAACGCTGCACCGGCTGGCGCGGACCGGATACGCGGTCGTTTACGTAACGGAAACGCTGTATCCCGCCTGCGGAGAGACGATCCGCGAGTTTCAGGGCGAAGCGTACCCCGCGATCATTCCGATCCCGGACGCGTCCGGCACGCAGGGGATCGGTATGCGTTCGATCAAGGAGAACGTCGAGAAAGCGGTCGGTTTGGATATTTTGAGCAATTCATAACAGGAGAAAACGTATGCAAGGTACTATCGTAAAAGTTTCGGGGCCGTTGATCGTTGCAAGCGGCATGGCGGACGTGCAGATGTTCGACGTCGTCCGCGTTTCCGACAGGCACCTGATCGGCGAGGTCATCGAATTGCGCGAGGACAAAGCGTCCATACAGGTTTATGAGGAGACCGGCGGCATCGGACCGGGCGAACCGGTGTATTCGACGGGCGCGCCGCTTTCGGTCGAGCTCGCGCCGGGTCTGATTGAGTCGATCTACGACGGCATTCAGCGTCCGCTGAACAAGATCCGCGAATTAGCCGGCGACCGCATCACGCGCGGCATCATGGTCGACGCGCTCGATCACGAAAAGCTCTGGAACTTCGTTCCCGTCGCGCAGGTCGGCGATACGCTTTCGGGCGGCGACGTGCTGGGCACCGTTCAGGAAACCGAAGCCGTTTTGCATAAGGTCATGGTCCCGCCGAACGTATCCGGCACGCTGACCTGGATCTTCGAGGGCGAAGCGAATATCGTTACGCCGATCGCCCGGCTTGAAAAGAACGGGCAGACGATCGAACTGCCGATGCTGCAGAAGTGGCCGGTCAGACGCGGCAGACCGTATGCGGAAAAGCTCGCGCCGAACGAGCCGATGGTCACCGGTCAGCGCGTCATCGACACGCTGTTCCCGGTTGCGAAGGGCGGCGTGGCGGCGGTCCCGGGTCCGTTCGGAAGCGGAAAAACGGTCGTACAGCATCAGCTTGCGAAGTGGGCGGACGCGGATATCATCGTGTACGTCGGCTGCGGCGAACGCGGCAACGAGATGACGGACGTTCTGATGGAGTTCCCGGAGCTCCGAGATCCGCGCACCGGACTTTCGCTGATGAAGCGTACCGTGCTGATCGCGAACACGTCCGACATGCCCGTTGCGGCGCGTGAAGCGTCCATCTATACCGGTATTACGATCGCGGAATACTTCCGCGACATGGGCTATAAAGTGGCGATCATGGCAGACTCGACGAGCCGCTGGGCGGAGGCGCTGCGTGAAATGAGCGGCCGTCTCGAGGAAATGCCCGGTGAAGAGGGGTACCCGGCGTACCTCAGCTCGCGCCTTGCGGAGTTCTACGAGCGCGCGGGCAGCGTGAAAACGCTCGGCAGCGAGGGGAGGACCGGCGCGGTCACGGCGATCGGCGCGGTCTCGCCTCCGGGCGGAGATATTTCCGAACCCGTTTCGCAGGCGACGCTCCGCATCGTCAAGGTCTACTGGGGACTTTCGTCCAAGCTCGCGTACGCGCGTCACTTCCCGGCGATCGACTGGCTGCAGTCGTATTCGCTGTATCAGGACCGGCTTTCGCCGTGGTTCAATCAGGAAGTCGACGCCGAGTGGTCGAATCTCGTTTCGCGCACCATGCATCTATTGCAGGTCGAAAGCGAACTGGACGAGATCGTCCGCCTGGTCGGTATCGACGCGCTGTCCTTTAAGGACCGTCTGACGCTTGAAGCGGCGCGCAGCATTCGTGAGGACTATCTGCATCAGAACGCGTTCCATGAGGTCGATACCTATACGTCGCCGAAAAAGCAGTTCATGATGCTCAAAGCGATCATGACCAACTATGAAAAGAACCTCGAGGCGCTCGAACAGGACGCGTCGTTCCGCGCACTTTTGGCATTGCCGGTGCGTGAACGGATCGGGCGTTTGAAATACGTGCCCGAGAACGAAGCGGAAGCCGAATACGAGTCGATCATGAAGGACATGAACGAGCAGATCACGGCGCTGACGGAAGGAGGACAGTTCTGATGCGTAAAGAATACCGAACCATTTCCGAGGTCGTGGGTCCTCTGATGCTTGTCAAGGACGTCGAAGGCGTCAAGTACGACGAGCTGGTCGAGATCGAGCAGGCGGACGGCGCGATCCGCCGCGGCCGCGTGCTGGAGATCAACGGCGATAAAGCCATGGTGCAGCTGTTCGAGGGATCGCAGGGATTGCGCATCTCCGACAGCAAAGCGCGGTTTTTGGGTCACTCCATCGAGCTCGACGTCGCGCCCGACATGCTCGGCCGCGTGTTCGACGGCATGGGCAAGCCGAAGGACGGCGGTCCGGCGCTGATCGCCGAAAAGCATCTGGACATCAACGGCACGGCAATGAATCCCGCCGCGCGCGACTATCCGTCCGAGTTCATTCAGACCGGCATCTCCGCGATCGACGGACTGAACACGCTCGTTCGCGGTCAAAAGCTTCCGGTGTTCTCCGGCAGCGGTCTTCCGCACGCGAACCTCGCGGCGCAGATTGCGCGTCAGGCGAAGGTTTTGGGAAGCGACGAAAAGTTCGCGGTCGTATTTGCCGCGGTCGGCATCACGTTCGAGGAAGCGGACTTCTTCATCAACGACTTCCGTCAGACCGGCGCCATCGAGCGTACCGTCACGTTCATCAACCTCGCCAACGATCCTGCGATCGAGCGTATCAGCACTCCGCGTATGGCGATCACGGCAGCGGAATACCTTGCGTACGATCTCGGCATGCACGTGCTCGTCATCATCACGGACATCACGAACTACGCCGAAGCGCTGCGCGAAGTATCCGCCGCGCGTAAGGAGGTTCCGGGCCGCCGCGGGTATCCGGGCTATATGTATACCGACCTTGCGACGATGTATGAGCGTGCGGGCCGTATCCGCGATAACAAGGGCTCGATCACGATGATCCCGATCCTGTCGATGCCGGAGGACGACGTCACGCACCCGATCCCGGACCTCACCGGCTACATCACCGAGGGTCAGATCATTCTGTCGCGCGATCTGTACCGCAAGGGTCTGACGCCTCCGATCAACGTTCTGCCGTCGCTGAGCCGACTGAAGGACAAGGGCATCGGCAAGGGCAAGACGCGCGAGGATCATGCGGATACGATGAACCAGCTGTTCTCGGCGTATTCGCGCGGCAAGGACGCGAAGGAGCTCGCGGTCATTTTAGGCGACGCGGCGCTGTCCGATACCGATAAGCTGTACGCGAAGTTTGCGGACGCGTTCGAGGCGGAATACGTCTCGCAGGGATACTATACCAACCGCTCGATCGAGGAAACGCTGGATCTCGGCTGGAAGCTATTAAGGATCCTGCCGAAATCGGAACTCAAGCGTATCAAGGACGTGTATATCGAGAAATACTACGACACCGAGGAGGCGTAATCCGTGGCGCTGCAGTATAAGCCCACGCGAATGGAGCTGTCCAACCTGAAAAAACGCAGGACGGTCGCCATCCGCGGACACAAAATGATGAAGGACAAACGCGACGAGCTCGTGCGCCGCTTCATCGTGCTTGCGCGAAAGAACAAGGCGCTTCGTGAGGAGACCGAGAAAAAACTCGGGATCGCCATGCAGAACTTTGTGCTTGCGCGTGCGATGATGAGCAGCAACGAGATCGAGGAAGCGCTTCTGTATCCGGCGCGCGCGATCAAGATCGACGCGGGAAAACAGAACATTCTGTCGATCCCGGTTCCGAAGCTGAAGCTTGAGGCGCAGGACGGGTTTGAGTATCCGTACGGGTTTGCCACGACCGGCGCCGACCTTGACGGCGCGGTACAGGCGCTTGCGGAGATCCTGCCGCTGATGCTGGAGCTTGCGGAGGTCGAAAAGGCGACAAGCCGCTTAGCCGATGAGATCGAAAAGACGCGCCGCCGCGTCAACGCGCTCGAATACGTCATGATCCCGCAGTTTGACGAGGCGATCCATGACATTCAGATGAAGCTTGAGGAAAACGAGCGCGGCAACACGTCACGATTGATGAAAACGAAGGAGATGCTCGCAAAGGAAGCATGAAACGCGTTCGTACGCTTGCAAAAGAGGCGGGATTTACGGAGAGCTTTCTGTTGCCCGTCGAACCATATACGGATTGGACACGCCATCGCAATGATGGCGTGTTTCATCCGAACGCCGATCCGCTCGTTTCCGATCCGAAGGAGACGTACCCCTGGGCAAATGCCATCCTCATCTGCGTGCTTGCGTACACGCCGTATACGGACGAATCGCTGGTTGCGTCGTACTATCCGGCAAGCAACCGCGCGTATCATGCCATGAAACGGCTGCTCGAACAGCTGAACGCGCACGGCATACGGGCGGAACGCGCCGAAACGCCGTATCGGGAGCAGCTCGTTAGGCACGGGATCGGATCGCGCATGGACAATCAGCTTTTATATCTGGAGCCTTACGGGACCTATATCATTCTGCAGGGCGCCATGTTGTCCCTTAACGAACCGGTGGATTATGAGCCGAAACGCGAGCCCAAAGCGGTCTGCGACCACTGCGGCAGGTGCAAACGCGTCTGCTTCGGCGCGATCCGGGGCGATTTCGCGTTCGACTGGAAGCGCTGTATTCATACCTATATGGAGGGCGAGCCGATCCCCGAAGACGCGATGGAATGGCTTCCGTCGCTTCTCGGCTGCATGCGCTGTCAGAGCGTTTGTCCGAAGAACCCCAAAACCGCCGTGCCCGTTCCGGAACCGGTGCGCGAAACGCTCGATCCCGTTCGAATTCTGCAGGGCAACCGCAAGGCGGCGGGGGAACTGATCGGCAGGAATCTTGCGGGACCGAACCGGCTTGTGCGGCAGGCGATCGTGCTTGCGGCAAACCGAAAGCGGACTGACGCGCTCCCGTATCTTTTGAAGCTTCGGGAAACGGACGGCGAGCGGTTCAAAGCGGAACTGGATTACGCAATTACCCTCTTGCAAAAATAGCGCGATGCGGCTATAATAAGGTATCGCACTAAGCGGGGAGTTAGCGGTGCCCTGTACTCGCAATCCGCTACAGCGAGGCCGAATCCCCGTCCCGAGGTCAATTGTTGTGAGGTCGGTCTCAATACGGAACGTTGATGTGCGGGTCCCGTGCAATCGCACGCCGTGAACCGTGTCAGATCCTGACGGAAGCAGCACTAAGCGGAATGTACGATGTGCCGCGGGGTTACCTGCGCGGAGTCACCGGTTGAGAGCCCACTCGGAGCAAGCGGTCGAAGGACGGGTGTGCGATTTCAGAAGGACCAACTGGGCGGATTGCCCGGTTTTTTTGAAGGCGAAGAACGCGAATTCTGCCATCCTTCCCAACAGCCTAAAAAGGGGGGCATATGGAAAACTTCTCGGTATTCGATATTGTCGGGCCGCGTATGACGGGACCGTCGTCCAGCCATACGGCGGGCGCGGTGCGCATCGCGTATATCGCAAGACGGCTGATCGGCGAAGAGATCGCTCACGTGCACTTTACGCTGTACGGATCGTTTGCGGAGACAGGCCGCGGACACGGCACGGATAAAGCGCTGATCGGCGGAATATTGGGCTTTGCGACGGACGACGAACGGATCCGCAACGCGTACGAGTATGCAAAGGAACAGGGCGTACAGGTCGAGTTCACGTTCTCGGACGAACCGGCGGAGCATCCGAATACGGTCAAGATCGAGGCGACCGACGTAAACAACCGCATGACGGAAGTCATCGGGCGCTCGGTCGGCGGCGGCAATATTCTGATCACGGAAATCAACGAGCTTGACGTGGAGCTCTCGGGCGATTACCCGACGCTGATCGTGCGGCACACCGACGAACCCGGCGTGATCGCGGAGGTTTCACATGTGCTTGCCCAGCTCAATATCAACATTGCGTTCATGCGCGTGTTCCGTCACGGACGCGGAAAAGACGCGTATATGTGCATCGAAACCGACACGCCCGTCACCAGGGAAATGCAGGGGATCATCCTGCATCTGTGCAAGGGCATTACCGAACTGTTTGCCGTATAAGGAGGAACCGGGATGCAGTTGATCGACGCTTTTGAAAACGGCGCGGCGCTCTGCGCCTACTGCGCGCAGGAATCCTGCACGATTGCGGAGGCAATGATCCGACGCGAGATTTCTCTCGGGGAAATGATGCGCGACGCGATCCTGAACGAGATGCAGGAGAATCTGAACGTCATGCGCGAATCCGTGCGGATCGGGCTCGAAGAGCACGTGGAAACGGTCTCGAAGCTTTCCGGCGGAGAAGCGATGCGGCTGTTTCGTTACGGCAAGTATGATCCGTTCTCCGGCGGCAACACCTGCCGTGCGGCGGCAAGCGCAATGGCGGTGTGCGAAGTCAATTCCGCAATGGGGCGCATCGTTGCGGCGCCGACGGCGGGCGCAAGTGGCATCCTGCCGGGCGTGCTGATCGAATGCGGCATCGAGCGCGGCTGGACGGACGAGCAGCTGGTGCAGGGATTGTTCACCGCGGGAGCGGTCGGACTGCTGTTTGCAGAGAACGCAACGATCTCCGGCGCGGACGGCGGCTGTCAGGCGGAAACCGGCGTGGCGAGCGCCATGGCGGCGGCAGCTCTGGTCGAGCTTTCCGGCGGGACGCCGGAGCAGGCGCTTGACGCTTCGGCAATGACGATCAAGAATATCATGGGACTTGTGTGCGATCCGGTGGCGGGACTGGTCGAGTGTCCCTGCATCAAGCGAAACGCGCTCGGCGCGGCAAACGCGCTGCTGTGCGCGGATATGACGCTGTGCGGCATTACGAGTCTGATCCCGTTCGACGAGGTTGTTTCCGCCATGTACCAGGTCGGAAAGGACATTCGCCGCGAATACCGCGAAACGGCAAAGGGCGGTCTTGCGGCTACGCCGACCGGCAAAGCGGTCGCAGAAAAGGTCCGGCGGTTTCAGGAATATAGGCAGGAATATTGATGAATAAGCAGGAGCACGGAAATCCGTGCTCCTGGTGTTTTCTGTTAACTCAGTCCAAAATCGGCAGAACGACCGCTTCGATCCGTTTTGCAATCTCGTCGATCGGCAGCAGCTTTCCGTTTTCCATGCAGGGGATGACCTCGACATTCGGAAGGCGTTTGGCGTACTCGGCGTATTTTTTGCGCGCGCGGGTCTGGATCGAGTCGATGCTCTCATACACATCGCGGGCGTTACCGACATAATCGCGAAATCCTTTTTTATCGACGTTCTGCGCGGCGTCGGCGGGATCGACGTCCAGTACAAGGTACAGATCGGGCACAGGAATGAAAAAGTGCCTGTGCTCGAGCTCCAGACAGAAGTCAAGGAGATCGGGTTTATTGAGATCGATGTCGCGGATGCTCTGATAGACCGCGTTACTAAGCACATAGCGGTTGATCAAAAGCACGTCGGCGTCGGAATAGTCGAAGCTTTTGAACGCTTCAAAACGGTCGAGCGCAAACCACAGCGCCATGCTTTTTCCGTCGACCGTGTCGGCGGCAACGCCGTCCTTGGCGGATAGGTATCTGCCGATCGCTTCGCCGAAAAAGGACCCATACATCGGAAAGGAGATCTCCGAAACGCGCAGACCGCGTGAGATGAGCGTTTCGGAAAGCCGCGCCATCTGAACGCTTTTACCGGTTCCGTCGATTCCCTCAAATGCAATGATCTTTGTCATATTCCGCCTCCTATGCCGTACACAGACGTGTTTGATGCTGTGAAACGATTCCGCCTTACAAACGCATTTTATTATAGCATATCTGTTTTCACACGACAAGAATAAACAGGCGATTCTGTTCGCTTTTGTAACGATAGAGCCGGTCTTTTGAGAATCAGATCGAATCACGCGGCGAAAAAATGCAGGCGGTTCGACGGAATCTGCGAAACATTCACGGGTTTATTTCGATACAATACCGGTATGCAAAAGCGAACGCAGCGAACAATCGAACGAATCCGGCAGAACCCTCAGAGCACGTGGGTCGTGCTCGGCGGGTTTTTGTGCGCGCTGCTGCTTTCGCGGGTACGGCTGCATACGGTCCACGCGCCGTTTGCGCTCGGACTGCTGCTCGGCGCGCAGCTTGCGGCGATCGATCCCCTAAGCGCGGTCGGGGGCGTGATCCTCGGCGCATTCGCGGGCGCAAAGCCGCTATTTGCGGAAGCGGCGACGGCGCTCGTGTTCTGGGCGGCAACGCGGATTGCGCTGACGATCCGAAAAACCTGCCGACCGGTCATACGGCTGCTGATATTTCTGCTTTGCAGCATTGCGGCGCTTCCGCTGTGCCTGCTGTACGGTACGCGTGAACTGCTGTACGGCGCGCTCTCGATCGTCGTATCGACGGTCGCGGGTCTGTGCTTTCATAAGGTGTATCGAACCGTTCGCACCATGCACCGTGACCGCACAATGTCGGACGCGGAGCAGGCGGCGATCGTCATCGTGATCGGACTGCTGCTCGCTTCCGTATCCGATCTCAGCTTTTTCGGATGGTCGCTTTCGGCGATGCTTCTGTTAACGATGACAGCGCTGCTCGTCTCCGCGCGCGGCGTGTTCGGCGCGGCTGCGGGGACGCTGTGGTCGTCGATGCTCGTGCTGTACGCGCACTCGGACGCAATGCTGATCGGAAGCGTAGCCGTCGGCGCGTTGATCGGGACCGCCTTGCGCGAGCGCGGGAAGCCGTTTGTCCTCGTATCGTTCTTTTTGTCGGGGATCCTGTTCGAGACCTACGCGGCGGACGGAGCGCTCGCAATGAACGCGCAGAATCTGCTGTGCGGACTGTTGATCTACCTGGTCATTCCGCGCGCATGGATCGAAGCTGTGACACGATATACCGATGCGTCGGCGGGCAGTGAACAGCGCGCGCACGGCGCGATCGAGCGGATCGAGCTCGGCGTCTCAGAGGAAATGGAGCGTATGGGACAGCTGCTGTCGGATTTTTCAGGCATGTTCCGCGCACCGGTTCAGGAAGAGGACGCAGTGAAGCGCTGGACGGTCAAGGGCGCGCTGACCGTCTGTCAGGGCTGTGAGGTGCGCAGACTTTGCTGGAAGGACGCGCAGGCGATGGGAGAGGCTGTGGTTCGTCTTGCGGAGGAAGCCGGGAAGGGAACGCGCGTGACGCCGATCGCGCCGATCGATGAATGCTGCCGACAGTTCGGCGATCTTTGCGCGTCCGTCCTGCTTGCGTACCAGCAGGCGAACAACCGGAATGCGGTCAGCCTTCGCGCCGAGCGCCAGGCGGAGCTTGTGGATCGGCAGTTTACGGGCGCGGGAGAAGCGCTTTTGGGATATGCGAAGCGGGTCAAAAGCCGTGAGCGGGACAATGAGCGTGTGTTGAAACGGATCCGCTCCGGGATGAAAGAGATCGGGTGCGTTTTGGATGCTGCGGATCTGTTCGATGCTGCGGAGGGGGAACGGCTGTATCTGTCGCTCCGCAGACCCGTTCGTATCAACCAGGCGGCGATCCGCGCCGAGCTGGAACGCATCTGCGGGTTTCCGATGCGATGCATCAAAACAGACGTCGAACCATCCCGTGTCCGGCTTTCGTATGAACGTGCATCCGCACTGCGCGCATCCATGAACGTATCGAAGACCAAAAACCCGAACACGGTCAGCGGCGACGCGACCGGCGAGTGCCGGCTGCCGGGCGGACACGTTTGCTTCGCGCTTTCGGATGGCATGGGAAGCGGCAAAAAGGCGCGTCAGGAGAGCGAAGCGGCGATCGACATGCTGTTTCGGCTGTATCGCGCGGGAATGCGCCGGGAATTGATTTATGAGAACGTCAACAGGCTGTTGCTTTCCAAGAACGAAACGGAGATGTACGCGACGCTGGACGCGGTATCGATCGATTTGAACACCGGCGAGGCGGAGCTGTTGAAATACGGCGCGCCGCCGTGTTTCCTGGTCCGCGGAAAGACCGTGCGAACGTTTTGCGGCGAATCCCTGCCGTGCGGGATCTTAGAGGAAGCTCGGCCGAGCGTGATTCGAATGAAACTGAAGCCGAAGGACCTGTTGATCCTCTGTTCGGACGGTGTACAGGACGTTTTGCCGGAAGGAACGGAAACCGCGCTTCGCTCGCTGTTCGGAACCGGAAAGGATCCGGGCGAACTGCTGTTGAAGCTTGCGGAGAGCCGCGGCAGCGCCGATGATATGACGGTTGTGGTCGTTCGGGTCGCATGAAGATCGCGATAGAGCCGTTTCTGCTCGACAACGCGCTGATGAATTACTGCGTTTTCGCGCTCGCGGCCGTGCTGCTCGGCGTACGCGTACGGGTTTTCAAAACGGTACTCGCGTCATCGGTCGGCGCAGTGTACGCGCTCGCTTCGCTGTTTCTGTGGCCGATTCTGCGGGAACCGTATCTGAAACTGCCCTGCTTTCTGCTGTTCGCATTGCCGCTGTATCGAAAAGCCGGCAGACGGCTCTTGATCGTACCGTACATCCTGCTGTCCGCCGTAACGGTCGGAGGGGCGGCGCTTCTGTTGACGCTTCTGCTCGGCGGGAGCCTTTTGGCGGACGGAACGCTGATCGGGACGGTTCCGCTTCGGGCGGGACTCGCCTCGGCGGTGACGGCGTCAATCCTGCCGCGCGCGGTTCGCACGCTGCTGCTTTCACGCAGAAAACGGGCGTCGACCACGGTAATTCGGGTGCAGCTGAAAACGCATACCTACCGGCTGAACGCGTTGATCGACAGCGGAAACCTTTTGACGGAACCGTTGAGCGGGCTTCCCGTGCTGCTGATCGACCGCGCGGTCGACGCGCCGCGCTTGCCGATCCCGTATGCTAAGATGTCGGGGGAGGGCGTGCTGTACGGCGAACGCGCGAAAGCCGTCGAACTGCCTGCATACGGCGGACTGTCGGTCGATTGCATCTGCGCCTGCGCGCCGTCTCCGATCGCCGGAGCGCAGGCGATCCTGCCCGAACGGGTATTACCGCATGATTGGAGGAGAACGCATGCTGAACCGGTTTTTACGCTTCTGGGCGCGCCTGCTTTTGCGGCTTCGCGTTGGCAGACGCGCTGGCTGCTGGTACATTCACACAAACGAAGGTCTGCCCGCGCCGCTCGATCCGGAGGAAGAGGCAAGGTGCATCGCGCTTGCGCCGACCGACCGGAACGCGAAGGACAAACTGATCGTACACAATCTGCGCCTGGTGGTCTATCTTGCCAAAAAGTTCGAGAACACGGGCGTGCAGACGGAGGATCTGATCAGCATCGGCACGATCGGACTCATCAAAGCGGTGGACACGTTCAAGCCGGAAAAGAAGATCAAGCTCGCGACGTATGCGTCGCGCTGCATCGAGAATGAGATTCTGATGCATCTGAGACGGACGACCAAGCTGAAGCTCGAGGTGAGCTTCGAAGAGCCGCTGAACGTGGATTGGGACGGAAACGAACTGCTTCTTTCGGACATCCTCGGCACGGATCCGGACGTGGTGAGCCGCGATATGGAGGACGAAGTCGAGCGCGAGCTTTTGCATAAGGCGCTCAACAGACTGTCCGAACGTGAACGCGACATCATCGATCTCCGATTCGGGCTCAAGACCGGCAAGGCGCAGACGCAGAAGCAGGTCGCGGACGCCATGGGGATCTCCCAAAGCTATATCAGCCGTCTGGAGAAACGAATCATGAAACGGCTCAAACGCGAGCTTGTGCGCATGCAGTCATGAGCGGACGTATTTTTCGAGCTGCTTTAACGCGCTTTTCTCAAGACGCGACACCTGTGCCTGCGAGATCCCGATCTCCTTGGAGACCTCAACCTGCGTTTTACACGCGAAATACCGGAGCTTCAGGATCTTCTGGTCGCGCTCGCCGAGATGCGAGATGCCTTCTTTGAGCGCGATCGCGTCAAGCCGCTTCGATTCGCTGTCCTTGGGGTCCCGGATCTGGTCGAGCACACAGAGCGTATCGTCATCGCTTTTGTAGACCGGATCGTACAGACTGACCGGATCGGAGATCGCGTCCAGCGCGAAGACCACGTCGGATTCGGGAATATTCAGGTCCTTTGCGATCTCGCCGGTGGTCGGTTCGCGGGAAAGCGCATCGGTCAGGCGAAGCTTTGCCTGCATCGCGTGATATGCCGTATCGCGCATCGAGCGCGGCACGCGAACCGCGCTGTAATCCCTTAGATGCCGACGGATCTCGCCGGCGATCATCGGAACGGCATAGGTTGAAAAGCGCACGTTCTGGCTTAGATCAAATCCGTCTACGGATTTCAAAAGTCCGATGCATCCGACCTGAAACAGGTCGTCCATCAGCTCTCCGCGTCCGGAGAATCGCTGTACGACCGAAAGCACCAGACGCAGATTGGAATAGATGAACCGTTCCCGCGCCGCCTCATCGCCGCTTTTCGCCTTTGCGAGCAGCGCCTGCATTTCGGCGGGTTTCAGTTTCGGAAGACGGGATGTATCAATACCGGTTAATTCGACTTTTTGCAATCGTGACACCTCCGAGCGATAGTCTGTCCATAACGGAACGGACGTAAACGCGTGCGGGGCAATTTGACAGAGTTTGCCAATCGTGATACGATACAAAAAACCCGGAGGTACCCAGATGAAACGCTTGTTTTTTGCCGCGGCGGGACTATGCTTGACCTTCTTATGCGGCTGCGCAAAGGATGCGGAACCGGTATCGACCGTTCCGCCCGAATCAACGATCGTCGTTTCGATCGAGACGGTCGAGCCTTCCGACGCATTGCCGCTTTCGACCCAAAACCCGGTCGGGACGCCGTTGCCGACGCAGGCGCCGACCGCGACGCCCGAGCCGACGCCCTTGCCGTATCTCGCGGACGAAGGCGTCTACACGATCGCATGGATGAGCGATCCGCAGCATTATTCCAAGAAATTCCCGGAGGTCTACGAATCCATGACCGCGTTTTTGCGCGACCATAAGGAGGAGCTGCATCTGGAATATGTCATCAATACCGGCGATCTCGTCCATAATCCCGAGGAGGAGAGCCAGTGGCGCGTCGCGGACGGCGCACAGGCAAACCTTGACGCGATCCCGAACGGCGTTTTAGCCGGGAATCACGATATCTCGGACGAACTCGGATACGACATGTTCTGCAGGTATTTCGGCAAAAAGCGGTATGCGGACAAGCCCTGGTACGGCGGGTCGTTCGAGAACAACCGCGGACATTTCGATCTGGTGCGCATAAAAGATACCGATTACATCTTCGTTTATATGGGATACGGTCCGACGGATCAGGCGATCCAGTGGGTGTATGATACGTTGAAAGCGTACCCGGACCGCATCGGCGTTCTGTGTCTGCATGACTATTACACCAAGACGCAGACGCTTTCCGAAGACGGGCAAAAATGGTATGACCGCGTTGTGAAGCGGTCACAAAACCTCTATATGGTACTGTGCGGGCATAAGTACGGCGCGTACTGCTTCCCGGAAGCATTCGACGACGACCGGGACGGTACGCCGGACCGCACCGTGTATCAAATGCTGTTCAACTACCAGGCGTCGCTGCACGACGGCGGGGGCGGGTATCTTCGACTGATGCAGATCGACGAATCGAACGGAACGATGCGCATGCTGACATACTCGCCGTATCTTGACGATTTCAACCGGTTTGACGATCCGGATAACCGCGAGGAATACTATCCGTTCGATGAAAAGAACGAGGAGTTCACGCTGCCGCTTCCGTGGCGCGTCAATCCGTAATAATAGAAAAGGAGAATACATAAACAGCGGGGAAGCCCCCGCTGTTTTGCTGTTGATTCCATTTCGGCGCCGCCGGCAGAGAGATAGATCGTCCCGTCGGGAATGCCGGAAGAAAGAGATCCTGTTCTATCGGATCAGCCGATCAAAATAAGCTGCTGAGAAGGGAAGCCAGTCTCCGATACCAGGTGTCCGCATGAAGACGCGATGCGCGTTCAATCCGGCGATACAATCGTTTCATTTCCATTTCGTTCATCACAAAGTCGCTCCTTTCTTGTATCTATGGGAGAGTATAACGGAGAATTATGACAAAACTCCACGGTTTTTGTGAAGGAACGGCCAAAAATCCGCGAGAAAATCATGAACAGCTCTTGAACAAATTGTGAACACGGTGTAAAGTATAATGGGGTATTTTATGAACAAATGCAATAAAGCAGCAGTATAACAATAATTTCAATCGAGTTGCACGGAATAATGATTGTTCTTTTTGAATTGTTTAAGGAGAGGATTTTATGAAAAAAGAAAAGCGGGAGGGGTGAACCTCCCGCAAACGGGTTGAATCGTTATGCCTTGCTTGTGTCTGTCTTTCGGAAGACGCGGAACAGAATGGGATAGATGCCGACGCCGACAAACGACATTGCAAAGTAGCGAACGCCGCGAAGAAGCGCGGTCTCGGCATCGCCGCCGAACAGCGTCTTCAGACCGAACCGGATTGCGAGAATGAGAACAAGGCCCAGGACGACTTTGACGATCTGCATCCACCAGACAGCTTTGGTTTCAAAGTGAACGAAGCAATCGTCGATCAGCTTGCCTAAAAGCATTCCGACCGCCGCGCCGACGAGAACGTACGCATTTTTCACACCGTCGCCAGCGGGGTCCACGTTTTGAGGACTGACCATCAGATATACCAAAAGTCCGACGCATGCCGCGGTGCTGACGACCAGGACCGTGTTCAAAACGGCAGGTCGATCCTCATTCTTCAGAAAGATCACATAGAACAGCACCAGCACGATCACACCGAGCAGGAACCCGACGCCGACGTCTAAGAGTGTGTGAACACCGAGATACATCCGCGAGAACGCAACGAGCAGTGTAAGAACCGCCGCGGCGACAAACGCCCAGGCTTTCTTCAGGTACAAGGCAACACCGCCGAGCGAAACGCAGGCCGTGAGGGTATGCCCGCTCGGGAACGAGAACCCGGTGGCCTCCGGAACGGCGCTTTCAACCGGCTGGAACTTCGGATCGAGCACCCAGGGCCGGGGAATGGCAAAGACTGCCTTCAGAAACTGCTGCAGAAAGCTTCCGAGCATGAACATACCGAGATACCGGTATCCGTACTTCTTGCTGACACACCAGAGCAGGATCATACCGAGAACAAGGAATACCATCTCCTGTCCGAGATAGGTAATTCCGGACATGACCGCCGTGAGAACAGGCGTGCGCAGCGCGGCGATCGCGTGCAGCTGTTCCATGAGCCGGGAAAACAGCGGCGATGATCCGATGACTTCAGCCGATTCCAAAAAAATCATAACACCTCCTACATAAGATATTGAACATATTTTAACATAGTTCGATTCAATTGTCACGGAGAATATCCCAAGTGTGAAAACAAAAATTTGAAATTGATGCTTGACAGACCGCATCCTTTTGTCTATAATAACAAAGG
>CAJOKM010000019.1 GCA_905235205.1 uncultured Clostridia bacterium
TTTGCAGCTTTTTTCATGTACAAACCGCCCCTCTTCCCTCTGCGGGAGTACCATTACAGATTGTAGTACTTTTCAAACTCCGCAGGATGCGGGATCTTGCTTAGCTCAAGGCACTCGTTGCGTTTCCGCTTGATGAAGTTCTTCAGAAGCTCTTCGGGGAATACGCCGCCGGCGGTGAGATAGTCGTGATCCGCTTCGAGCGCGGTAAGCGCCTGCTCCAGAGAGGTCGGAAGCTGATGCAGTTTCTTCTTCTCCTCCTCGGGAAGTTCGAAGAGGTTCATATCGTACGGGCCCCAGCCGTTTGCATGCGGATCGATTTGGTTTTTGATGCCGTCGAGACCCGCCATCAGAATCGCCGCGTAGCAGAAGTACGGGTTGCAGGTCGCGTCCGGATTTCTGAGTTCGAAGCGGCGCATCTTCGGCGTTTTCGCGTATGCCGGGATGCGGATGACCGCGCTGCGGTTCGAAGTTGCGTAACCGACGGTGACCGGCGCTTCAAAGCCCGGAACCAGACGTTTGAACGAGTTCGTCGACGGGTTCGTGATCGCGCACAGCGAAGCGATGTGCTTTAACAGTCCGCCCATGAACCAGTGCGCTTCCTTGCTTAGATGCGAATAGCCGTTGTCGTCACTAAAGACCGGCTCGCCGTTCTTGAACAGAATCATATGCACATGCATGCCGCTGCCGGCTTCGCCGTACACGGGCTTGGGCATCAGCGTTGCGGAAAGACCGAACTTTTCCGCGACGTTGCGAATGATGTACTTGATCATCATGCTGCCGTCCGCCATCCTGGTCATTTCACCGAGCAGGGGTTCGATCTCGAACTGGCCCGCGCCGCCGACTTCGGGGTGATGATACTTCACGGGGATCCCCGCTTTTTCGATCTCCATGCACATTTCGCTGCGGCACTCATAGGTCCGGTCGAGCGGCTTTGCGACATGATAATGCTTCTGGAACGGAACCACACAGCCGCGGCCCTCGGTCTCGCTGTTCCAGTATGCCTGATCCGCGTCAAGGAACGCCGCGATCTCGTTGTGATCGACCTTCCAGCCGACCTGATCGAACAGATAAAACTCAAACTCCGGCAGGATCTTCATCTCATCCGCAATGCCGGTGTCCTTCATGTACTGCACGGCTGCCTGCACGATGTTGCGCGGATACTGCTTGAGCGGGCGGTTGTGCGGATAATCGATGATCATCGCATTGCCGATCACGGAGAGCGTCTTTACACCGCAGAAGGGATCGATCATGGCGGTGTCCAGATCGGGAATGTAAACCATATCGCTCTTTTCGACGACGGCGTAGCCGTAGTTCGACGCATCGAAGCCGATGCCGTTTTGCAGCGTCTCCTCGGTGAAGTTGGCTGCGGGAATGGTCACATGGCGGAACTGTCCGTCGATATCGACGATCTTGAAGTCGACCATCTTGATATCCTCTTCGCGAATCAACGTCATAATTTCCTGTGCGGTCATAAAAATACGTATCCTCCGTTTTGTTTTTCGGGGCGAACTCCACCCCATATTCGACGACATTTTAACATAGAAAGCCACGTTTGTATACGGTTCGGCGCGCTCCGGAAAAAATATAATAAATCCCTCCTGCGGTTTGACGGAACCTGCTTTGCATGCTACAATACAGGCAATACCGATTGGAAAGGCGCGACGCGGAAATGGAATCGAAAACGCTGCTTGTTACCGGCTTTGAGCCGTTCGGGACCGAAACAACAAATCCCTCGTGGGAGGCGGTCAAGCGTCTGCCCGATCGCATCGGCGCATACCGCGTCGAACGGCGACTGCTGCCCGTCGAGTTCGGACAAGCCGCAGCGCTCGCGATCGATGCGGCGGATCGTGTTCATCCCGATGCGATTCTTTGCGTGGGTCTTGCCGCGAGCCGCACCGCGATCACGCCGGAAGCGATCGGCGTCAATGTGCGCGACGCTTCGATTCCCGATAACGCGGGCAGCAAGCCCGAAGGCGATCCGATCGACGCATGCGGTCCCGCCGCGATCTTCTCTACGCTTCCCGTGCGTAAAATGGTTGAAGCGATCACGGCGGTCGGAATCCCTGCGCAGCTGTCCTATTCTGCGGGAACCTATGTGTGCAACGATCTTTTGTACTCGCTTCTGCGCCGGTTCGACGGTACCCGAACGCGCGTTGCGTTCATACATATCCCGCTCGCTTCCGCAATTCCGGTCGAAACAAGCGCGCGCGTGCTCTGCGCCGCGATCGAAGCGATGTAACCCGCTTTGCCTCTGAATCCGTGAAACGAACCGATGAAACACCTGTTTGGAAAAGCGTTCTTTAAAGAGATGCTCCCGCTCGCGATCCCGATCGCGCTGCAGAATCTGCTGATGGCGTCGTTCCGCCTCGTCGACATGCTGATGCTCGGTCAGTTGTCCGGCAATGCGCTGGCTGCGGTCGATCTCGCGAGCCAGATGTCGTTCTTTGTCGACCTGATCTCCTTCGGCGTATCAAGCGGATGCGCGGTCTTTATCGCGCAGTACCACGGCGCAAGGAACCTCGACGGCATCCGCCGGGTCATGGGCTGCGCGATCGTTTCGCTCGTTCCGATCGGCGTTTTGGCGACCGTCGTTTCCGTCAGCTTTCCGGAAACGATCATGCGGGTGCTCACCGATGACCCGACGCTTCGCGAGATCGGTGTTTCCTACCTGCGCGTCGCTGCGTTCTCCTATCTCGGCATCGTCATCAATTCCGTTTTGTCCACCGTACTGCGCTCTACCGAGCATGTGCGGCTGCCCTTGATCGCAAGCGGGACCGCCGCCGCGCTGAACGCGCTTCTGAATTATATCCTGATCTTCGGCAAGCTGGGCTTTCCCGCAATGGGCGCGCAGGGCGCAGGCGTCGCGACGGCGATCAGCGCATCCGTCGGTCCGCTGATCGTGCTGGTCACGTCCCTGATCCGCCGCAATATCCTGATTGCGCCGCCCAAAGCGGTGTTCCGGCTCAAAGGCTTTTTTGCGCCGTTTTGGAAGCGCAGTCTGCCCGCGTTCCTGAATGAAACGCTCTGGTCGGCGTCGATTGTGATCGTCAACACGATCTTCGGACACATGGGCGCGGAAAACTATGCCGGACTCTCAACGGTCCGTACGATCGAGAACCTCGTGTTCGTGTTCTTCATCGGCGTCTGCCACTCATGCAACATCCTCGTCGGCAAACATATCGGCGGCGGCGACGAGCCCGGTGCAAAGCGCATCGCAAACTCGTTCCTGGTCCTAACACCCTTAATGGGGCTTGTGCTCGGCGCCGCCGTTCTCGCGCTGCGCAGACCGGTCGTCGATCTGTTCCAGATCGAAGAATCCTCCAAGGCGGTGGCGCGTTCCCTGCTTCTGATGTACGCGTTTGAGATCGGGTTCCGCAACATTCCGTACATCGCCGTCGTCGGCATCTTCCGCGCGGGCGGCGATACGCGCATCGGCTTTTTCGGCGATCTTTTCGTGCAGTACCTGATCGTCATTCCGGTTGCCGCCGTGCTGGGACTTGTCATCAAGCTGCCGTTTGTCACGACCTTTGTCATCACGCAGCTCTGCGACGATATTGCAAAGAACCTCATCTACCTGATCTATTATCGAAAAGGCAACTGGATCCGTCCGGTCAGTCAGATCCGTATAGATTCCGTCTGATACCTTTTTCGGACCGAAACCCTCTCTTTTGACGTGCTGTAAAAATCCCAGTCGCAACCCTGTTTTACATTCTCCCTGTTTGCGTCTCCAACTGCCGATGCGGGGAGTCGCTACCTTTATTTTATATTATTTGAAACAGAGCCTTGTTGTTTGACACCGTACCGCGCAAATGATATGATATTTGGGCACGGTCATATCCGACCAATTCTATTTGTTTCAGGAAGGAATCTGCATGAATCATCTGACAGAAAACATTCGCCATGTCACCCTGGACGGCGAATCGCTTCGGATCGAGCAGGTCGTTGCGGTCGCGCGATTCCACGCGCCCGTTTCGCTCTCGCCGGATACCTATGAACGCATCGACGCGTCGCGCGCGCTGGTGGACAGGATCGTCGCGGAGGGACGCACCGTTTACGGGATTTCCACCGGCTTCGGCGAGTTTTCTAAGATCACCATTTCCAGCGACAGGAGCGCGCAGCTCCAGGAGAACCTGATCCTCTCGCACTGCGTCGCCGTCGGCGAACCGCTGAACGAGGAGACCGTCCGCGCCATGATGCTGCTTCGCGCAAACGCGCTTTCGAAGGGCAATTCCGGCATTCGCCGCGAACTCATTGAAACGCTGATCGGCATGCTGAACAAGGGCGTGCATCCGGTCATTCCGGAACAGGGCTCGCTCGGCGCGTCGGGCGATCTTGCGCCGCTTGCGCATATGGCGCTGGTGCTTTTGGGCCGCGGCGAGGCGACGTATCAGGGCAGGCGCATGCCCGGCGCGGAAGCGATGCGGCTTGCGGGACTTCCGACGTTCCACCTGCTTGCAAAAGAAGGACTGGCGCTGATCAACGGCACGCAGTGCATGACCGCGATCGGCACCCTCGCGTGGTATGACTTGAACCGCGGCGCGCAGCTTGCCGACATCACCGCATCTTTGACCATGCAGGCGCTGACCGGACTTTTGTC
Source organism: uncultured Clostridia bacterium (assembly GCA_905235205.1). Lineage (GTDB taxonomy): Bacteria > Bacillota > Clostridia > Christensenellales > CAG-138 > UBA3792. The sequence goes on from CAJOKM010000019.1 coordinate 4,598, forward strand.
CGCCTTCGATCCGCGCATTCACGCGGTGCGCGCGCACAGCGGACAGAGCCTCGTTGCGAAAAATATGCGCACGATCTGCGCCGACAGTCCGTCGATGGAGCGCAACCGGAATCTGCGCGTGCAGGACGCCTACGCGCTGCGCTGCATTCCGCAGGTACACGGCGCGGTGCGCGACGCGCTTGCGCACGTGCGTAAAGTCCTCGAAACCGAGCTGAACTCGGTCACCGACAACCCGATCCTGTTCCTGGACGACGAGAGCGTCATCTCCGGCGGCAACTTCCACGGCGAGCCGATCGCGCTCGTGATGGATTATCTGTCCGTCGCCGCTTCCGAGCTTTGCAATATTTCCGAGCGCAGAACGGAGCGCATGGTCAATCCCGCGCTTTCGAACGGTCTGCCCGCGTTCTTAGCGCCGGACGGCGGCATCAATTCGGGCTACATGATCTGCCAGTACTCGGCGGCGTCGATCGTTTCCGAGAACAAGGTCTTTGCGCATCCGGCAAGCGTCGATTCGATCCCGTCCTCCGCAAACCAGGAGGACCACGTTTCGATGGGCACGACCGCCGCGCGCAACTGCCGCCGCATCGTGAACAATCTGTACTCCGTGCTCGCGTTCGAGCTGATGGCGGCGGTGCAGGGCATCGATCTTCGAAAGACCTGCGAGCTAAGCCCCGCACAGCAGACCGTATACGACAAGGTCCGCGCCGTCGTGCCGTTCTACGCAAAGGACGAGGAGATCCATCCGATGATCGAGGCGCTCAACAAGCTGATCCGCACCGGCGAGATCGAAAACGACGTGAAGAAACTGCTTCCCGATTTCCATTGATTGCACAAGGAGGTTTTTTATGGACTGCGTACTGAAGCTGGACCGGCTTCCCGAAAAGAAGCCGTTTCAAGAAGGCATTCGCCGCGCGCCGCGGCGTGACTCCGTGCTCTCGGAGCACGATATGGAGATCGCGCTCAAAAACGCGCTGCGCTACATCCCCGAACAGTTCCACGAGGAGCTTGCGCCGGAGTTTATGGAAGAGCTCAAGACCCGCGGCCGCATCTACGGCTACCGGTTCCGTCCCGAGGGACGGCTCTGGGGCAAGCCGATCGACTGCTACGAGGGCAAGTGCATCGAGGGCAAGGCGTTTCAGGTCATGATCGACAACAACCTCGACTTTGAGGTTGCGCTGTACCCCTATGAGCTGGTCACCTACGGCGAAACCGGTCAGGTCTGCCAGAACTGGATGCAGTATCTTCTGATCAAGCAGTACCTTAAAGAGCTCACGAACACCCAGACGCTGGTCATCGAATCCGGACACCCCTTGGGCGTATTCCGTTCGCATGAGAACGCGCCGCGCGTGATCCTCACAAACGGTCTGATGGTGGGTCTGTTCGATAAACCCGAGGAGTTCAACCGCGCCGCCGCGATGGGCGTTGCGAACTACGGTCAGATGACTGCGGGCGGCTGGATGTATATCGGACCGCAGGGCATCGTGCACGGCACGTTCAATACGCTGTTGAACGCGGGCCGGCTGAAGCTCGGCATTCCGAAGGACAGGGATCTTGCGGGCCGGCTGTTCGTTTCGGCGGGCCTGGGCGGCATGAGCGGCGCGCAGGGCAAGGCGGCGGAGATCGCCGGCGCGGCCGCGATCATCGCGGAGGTCGACTACTCGCGCATCGAAACGCGCTATAAGCAGGGCTGGGTTTCGAAAGTCAGTGACGATTTGAAAACCTGCGTGGAATGGGCGCAGCAGGCGCAAAAGGACGGCACGCCTTTGGCGATCGCGTATCACGGCAACGTCGTCGATCTGCTGCACTACCTCATCAACAACAACATCCACGTCGATCTATTGAGCGATCAGACCTCCTGCCACGCGGTCTACGAGGGCGGCTACTGCCCCGCGGGCATCACATTTACGGAGCGTACGCGGCTGCTTGCGGAGGATCATGAGGCGTTCAAAAAGGCGGTCGACGCGTCGCTGAAGCTGCACATCGCGGCGATCGACGAGCTTCATAAACGCGGCACGTATTTCTTCGACTACGGCAACAGCTTCTTAAAGGCGGTCTATGACGCAGGCGTGACCTCGATCTGTAAGAACGGCGAAAACGAGAAGGACGGCTTCGTATATCCGTCCTATGTCGAGGACATCTTAGGACCGCAGCTGTTCGACTACGGCTACGGACCGTTCCGCTGGGTGTGCCTTAGCGGCAAGCCCGAGGATCTCGACAAAACCGACGCTGCGGCGATGGACTGCATCGACCCGACGCGCCGCTATCAGGACCGCGACAACTGGGTGTGGGTCCGCGACGCCAAGAAGAACAAGATGGTCGTCGGAACCCAGGCGCGCATCCTCTATCAGGACGCGATGGGACGATTGAAGATCGCTTTGCGCTTCAATGAGATGGTCAGAAACGGCGAGATCGGTCCGGTCATGCTCGGCCGCGATCACCACGACACCGGCGGCACGGATTCGCCGTTCCGCGAGACGAGCAACATCAAGGACGGCTCGAACATCATGGCGGACATGGCGACGCAGTGCTTTGCGGGAAACGCCGCCAGAGGCATGAGCCTCATCGCGCTGCACAACGGCGGCGGCGTGGGCGTCGGCAAGTCGATCAACGGCGGCTTCGGCATGGTGCTCGACGGCAGCGAGCGTGTGGACCGCATCCTCTCCTCGGCAATGCCGTGGGATACGATGGGCGGCGTCGCACGGCGCGCATGGGCGCGCAACGAAAACGCGATCGAAACCTGTCTTGCGTACAACCGCGACAACGAAGGCACCGACTGCATCACGATCCCGCATCTCGCGGACGATGCTCTGGTGCATCAAACCGTACTGAATGCATTAAAGGATTAAAGGAGAACACCTATGGCAAAATTGATGGAATGCATCCCGAACATCAGCGAAGGTCGCCGTGAAGAACTCGTCAACGAGTTTGCGGACATCGTGCGCGCCGTTCCCGGCGTGACGCTCATCGACTATTCCTCCGACGCGAGCCACAACCGCTCGGTCTTCACCTTCCTCGGCGATCCCGATCAGGTGATGGAAGCGGCGTTTCTGTTCGCGAAGCATGCGGTTGAAAAGATCGACCTTCGCGTGCACGAGGGCGAGCATCCGCGTATGGGCGCGGTCGACGTCATCCCGTTCGTGCCGATCCGCGACATGGATATGAGCGAGTGCGTGGAGCGCTCCAAAGTGCTCGGCGAGCGCATCGCAAAGGAGCTCGATCTGCCGGTCTTCCTGTATGAGGAAAGCGCGTCCGCGCCGCACCGCAAGAACCTCGCCGCGATCCGCAAGGGTCAGTTCGAGGGCATGGCGGAAAAGGTGCTTGAGGACCAGTGGCATCCCGATTTCGGCGGCAACCGCATCCATCCTTCCGCGGGCGTCGTCGCCGTCGGCGCGCGTCAGCCCTTGATCGCGTTCAACATCAATCTGGATACCTCCGACGTGTCGATCGCAAAGAAGATCGCAAAGATCATCCGCGAAAAGGACGGCGGGTTCCGTGCGGTCAAGGCGCTCGGCGTCATGCTCGAGGAGCGCAACATCGCGCAGGTCTCGATCAACATGTGCGACTACCGCCAGACGCCGCTGTACCGCGTTTTAGAGTTCGTCCGCTTTGAAGCAGCGCGCTACGGCGTGCACGTCGTGGGCACCGAGATCATCGGACTCGCGCCGATGATGGCGTTCGTCGACGCGGCGGATTACTATCTGCAGATCGAGAAGTTCGACGCGCAGAAACAGGTATTGGAGAATCAACTGCTGTGAAACGGGTGTTTTCAAACATCGGCGTTCTGACTACGGCGACCGGATCGGTCGCCGTATCCGGTAAAGCCCAAAGCGCCGTTCAAACGACAGAAAATGCGTGGCTGCTCGAACAAAACGGCTCGATCGCCGCGATCGGCACAGGCAATCCGCCTGCGGCGGACGAAGCGATCGACTGCGGCGGAAAACTGGTCACGCCGGGTCTTGTCGACTGCCACACGCATCTTGTGTTCGGCGGCTGGCGCGAGCATGAGCTTGCGATGAAGCTCGCGGGCAAAACGTACCTCGAGATCCTCGCTGCGGGCGGCGGAATCCTCTCCACCGTGCGCGAAACGCGAAAGGCTTCGGAGGACGCGCTCTATCAGAAAACATGCGGCCTGCTTTCCGAGATGCTCGCGCACGGCACGACGGCGCTGGAGATCAAGAGCGGCTACGGACTTGACCTCGAAACCGAACAAAAACAGCTCCGCGTGATCCGGCGCATCAAGGAGCGGTTTTCTGACGTCGCCGCAACGTTTTTGGGCGCGCACGCGTTCCCGGAGGGTATGGATCACGAAGCGTACGTCGAATGGCTTTGTGAGACCGCGATCCCCGCGATCGCGGAGGACGGACTTGCGGAGTTCTGCGACGTGTTCTGCGACGACGGCGTGTTCACCGCAGAGCAGTCCCTTCGCATCCTGAACGCCGGAAAGCGATACGGGCTCACACCCAAACTGCACGCCGACGAGATCAAGGAGATCGGCGGCACGCAGGCGGCGGCGCGCGTCGGCGCGATTTCCTGCGATCACCTGAGCGAAACGGGCGCGGACGGCATCCGGGCGCTTCGCGACGGCGGCGTGATCGCGGTCATGCTGCCCGCGACCTCGTTCTATCTCAAAAAGCCGTACGGCGATTTTCGCGGCATGATCGACGCGGGCGTTCCCGTTGCGGTCGCAACCGACATGAACCCCGGCTCCACGCCGAACCTCTCCCTGCCGTTTGCCATGACGGCGGGCTGTCTGTACGGACGGCTCACGCCCGAAGAGATCCTCACCGCGGCGACCTTAAACGGCGCGGCGGCGATCGGCATGGCGGACCGGCTCGGAACGCTCGAACCCGGCAAGCAGGCGGACCTCGTCGTGTGGGACGCCGCAAATCTCGATCAGCTCATTTACCGCTACGGAACCAATCGCGCAGCCGCTGTTTATAAACGCGGTATGCGCATAACAGGAAAGGAGAACCTATGGAACGATTGACCGATCTGACCGTAACGCAGTTTACGGATATTCTCGCAAGCGACGCACCGGCGCCCGGCGGCGGCTCTGTTGCCGCGCTGTTCGGCGCGTGCGGCGCATCCCTTGCCGTGATGACCGCAAACCTGACCGTCGGCAAGAAAAAGTATGCCGAGCACTGGGACAATGCGGAATCTGCAAAGACGATCGGCATGCCGCTCGTCGAGCAGTTTTTGAAAGCGATCGACGACGACACGCTGGCGTTCAACCGGCTCTTTGAGGCAATGCATTTGCCGAAAGAAACCGACGAGCAGAAAGCCGCCCGCCGTGCCGCAATGGAAGAAGCGACCAAGGAGGCGGCGAACATGCCGTTCCATACGCTGACGCTGTGCGAACGTGCCGTTTCCGTGCTTGAACAGCTTCGGGACCGCATCAACCCGAACTGCGCGAGCGATTTCGGCGTGGGCGCAACCGCCGTCACGACTGCGGCGCGCGGCGCGTGGCTGAATATCTGTATCAACCTGCAATCGCTTTCGGACGAGGCGTTTGTAAACGACCTGTATGCCCGCGCAAAGGCAATCTATGACGACGTAAGCGCGCGCGCGGAGGCGCTGTACCGCGCCATCGACGTGCAATGCCGTCCTGTTTGCAACCAAATCGGGGGTTGATCGGTATTACTTGCAAACAAGGAAAGGAGCAAACGCTATGAAACGCTTGTTTTGCATGATCCTTTCGGGTCTTTTGCTGTTCGGCGTCGCCTGCACGGCAGCGCCCGTATCGCCCGACCCCGAAACACGCCCGACCGAACCGTCGACGGATGCTCCTGTCGACGTTGAACAGCCGACCGACGCGCCCGTTTTGACCGGTTGTGCGGATTACGCGGACTTTGCGAACGCGCTCGCGGCAAAGCTCGTCGACGGAACAGCCAACCGCAATCTGTCGCCGATCAGCGTCTATCTCGCATTGGCGATGGCGACCGACGGCGCAAACGGACAGACGCAGGCAGAACTGCTGTCCGTGCTTGGCTGTGAAACGCTTGAAGAACTGCGCGGCGTCTGCGCCGCGATGCTCGAGACGCTTTCGATCGATCAGGACGGCAGTACCTTGGATCTTCACGATTCCCTCTGGATGGCGGATGAGATCGACGGTGCGCCGGTGGCGTTCCGCGATGCGTACCTCGGCTCGCTTGCCGACGTCTACCGTTCGGAGGCGCATACGGTCGCGTTCGGCACGCAGTCCGCGTCCGAACAGATCGCCGCATGGATCACCGAGCATACGCGCGGCAAGATCGAGATCTCGCCCGAAGCGCTCGCGTTCGATCCGTCGACCGTCGCCGTTCTGATCAACACGATCTATTTGAAGGACGCCTGGGCGGAAGCGTTCAACGAGGAAGCCATCAAGCCCGATCTCTTCCACAGCGTCGATCAGGATTTCACCGTCGATTATCTGTGCCGCAAAGACAGGAACGCGCGCATCACGAAGGGCGACGGATTCCTTCGCTACCGGCTGTATCTCAGAAACATCGGCTCGATGGTGTTCGTGCTGCCCGACGAGGGGACGCCGCTTTCGGATCTTCTCGGCAGCGCACAGAACATCCATACACTGCTGAGCGACGGTGAGGAGCTCAGCGCGGACGTCGACGTGATGCTCCCGAAATTCAAGTTCCAGGACAAGATGGAGCTTTCGGGGATTCTTGCCGCCATGGGACTCGGTACGGCGTTCTCGAACGCTGCCGATTTCTCGGGTATTTGCGACCAGTCGTGCCGGTTCGACCGCGTGATCCAGGAATCCTACATCGGCGTCGATGAAAACGGCGTGGAAGCGGCGGCGTACACCATGGTCTCGATGCGCACCACCTCTATCCAAACCCAACAGCTTCCCGAGATCGACTTCCATCTGACCCGCCCGTTCCTGTACGCGATCGAGAGCTACGACGGCACGCTGCTGTTTATCGGCACGGTAACCGAGCCGAGCCCGTCCGTGATTGAAAACTAATACACAGCTTGCAAAGCGCCGGAATCTCCGGCGCTTTTACAAACAGAATACTCTGACAAAAAGGATGGAGAAAGAATGAAACGGGTTATCTGTTTAATCCTAATCGGTCTGATGCTGCTTGGCATTGCCTGTACCGCCGTAACGGTTGAATATCCGAAAAGCGCTGCGGTTGAGCCGATCGAACTCGGTTTCGATGTCCCGGAAATAACGGATTATGACGGTTTTTCTTATACGCTGTCCTCCGCATTGATCGATGGTACAAAAAACAGCAATCTTTCTCCGCTCAGCATCTATTGTGCGCTTGCGATGGTTGCAGAGGGCGCAAACGGCAAAACGCAGACCGATCTCTTGCACTTTCTCGGCTGTGAAAGTACAGATACGATGCGTGAATCCGTAAGCCGGATGTTGGAAAGGCAGACCGCCGAAACCGAAACCGGTTCTCTGTCGCTTTGCAATTCGCTTTGGATGTCAAAAGCGTTCCCGTTCCGGAAAGAGTATCAAACCTTACTGAAGGATTTTTATTCTGCGGATACAGAAACGGTTTCATTCGGAACCGATGCCGCCGGAAGGCGTATTTCCGCATGGATCAACAAAAACACAAACGGCAGAATAACTCCCGATCCGGAGTCGATGCAGTTTGATCCGATTACCGTTGCGGTGCTGTTTAACACGATCTATCTAAAGGACCAGTGGTATGTTCCGTTTTCGGAAGATGCGATACAGTCCGGTCTGTTTACCTGTTCGGACGGCACAACGAAGGTCGTTGATTATCTGCACCGTTTTTCGGAAGAGCGCGTGGTTTATCGCAGTGAAGGCTTTATGCGGTATTCCGTCTCGTTGCAAAGCAAAGGGACCGTCACGTTCGTTCTTCCGGACGAGAACACAGCGCTTTCTGATCTGCTTGGTACGCCGGAAAAGATGGAAACGCTTCTGACCGGCGGTGAATCCGTTGCCGCAGACGTCGATCTGCTGCTCCCGAAATTCGCCTTTTCGGATGAATATGAACTGACGGACATGATGTGTGCGTTGGGGCTTCGTGGCGCTTTTTCCGACGGCGCGGATTTCTCCAAAATGACCAGAGTTCCTACGCGGCTCGACCGTGTGATCCAGAAAACCGTTATTGATGTAAACGAGACCGGTGTGGAAGCCGCCGCATATACAGCGGTCATAGACGCTCCCGGCGATGCGTACTCGGAACCGGTCACGCTTCCGAAGATCGAGTTTCATCTCAACCGTCCCTTTCTGTTTTGTATCGAGGGAAAATGGAACACGCTGCTGTTTATCGGCACCGTGACCGAGCCGAGCCCGTCCCAAATCGCGGACTGATCATTCACAGAAAAAAGGAACCGTTCCTTTCGGAGCGGTTCCTTTACTGTTTTGGTTCTTACCGGTCGCGATAGAGCTTGACAAGATTTAAGAGCACCTCGACCGAGGCGTCCATGCCCTCGACGGTGATGTGCTCGTACGGGCCGTGGAACGCGTAGCCGCCGGTGCCGAGGTTCGGGCACGGCAGACCCATGAAGCTGAGTCTTGCGCCGTCCGTGCCGCCGCGAATCGGCTGGACCTTGGGCGTGACGCCCGCAAGCTCCATTGCTTTTTTCGCGTTCTCGATCAAGTGCATGCACGGCTCGATCTTCTCTTTCATGTTGCGGTACTGTTCTTTAATCGCAAGCGTGACCGTGCCGGGACCGTATTTTTCGTTGAGCACGTCTGCGATCTTTTTCAGCAGTTCCTCGCGCCGTTCGAAGCTTTGTAAATCGTGGTCGCGGATGATGTACTCGAGCCTGCTCGCTTCCGTCGTGCCTTCGAGCTTGGTGAGGTGCCAGAAGCCCTGATAGTTCTCCGTGTCGCGCGGGGTCTGTCCGATCGGCAGCATGCCGTTGATCTCGCAGGCAACCGCAAGCGCGTTGACCATCTTATCCTTCGCTTCGCCCGGATGAACGTTGAATCCGTTGATCGAAAACGTCGCTTCGGACGCGTTGAAGTTTTCATATTCGAGCTCGCCCTCCGCGCCGCCGTCGCAGGTATAGGCGAACTCCGCGCCGAACCGCTCGACGTCGAAATGATCCGCGCCGCTGCCGACCTCCTCGTCCGGCGTGAAGCAGACGGAGATCTTTCCGTGCGGGATGTTTTCGCTGATCACGCGTTCGAGCATGGTCATGATCTCCGCGACGCCCGCCTTGTCGTCGGCGCCCAAAAGCGTCGTGCCGTCGGTCACGATCAGCGTACGGCCTTTCAGCGACGCAAGATGCGCAAACTGCGCGCCGGTCAGCGCTCTGCCGCTCGTACCGAGCGCGACGTCGCCGCCGTCGTAGTGTTCAATGATGCGAGGGTTTACGTTCTCGCCCGAGAAGTCGGGCGCGGTGTCCATATGCGCGATGAACCCGAGCTTGGTCGCGTGCTCGTATCCCGGCGTCGCCGGGAGCGTCGCGTACACATAGCACAGCTCGTCGACCGCGGCGTCCTTGCACCCGATCGCTTTCAGCTCGTCGACCAGCGGATACGCAAGATCGAACTCGCGCTTCGCGGTCGGCACCGTTGTGCTCTCTTCGTCGCTGGTGGTATGGATCTTCACATAATTCAGCAGCCGTTCGTATGCTTTCATGGTTGTCTCCTTATCCTCTGTTTCCGATCACCTTCACGGTGAATCTGCGTGAGCGCGGCCCGTCAAACTCGGTGAAATACACCGCCTGCCAGGTCCCCAGCACCGGTTCGCCGTCGTCGATCATGATCGTGACGCTGCTGCCGATCACGCTCGCCTTCAAGTGCGCCGCGCTGTTGCCCTCCGCATGGCGGAACTCCTCCCGGTCGGGATAGGTCCTGTTCAGCGCGAGCAGCAGGTCGTTTTTCACGTCCGGATCGGTATTCTCATTGATCGTGACGCCCGCGGTGGTATGCGGACAGTAGACGGTCAGCATGCCGTCAAACACGCCGCTCTGTTTACATGCGTCGCGTACCTGTTCGGTGATGTCAATGAATCCTTCCTTCGGCGTCTCCAGCCGGTATTCGTAAAGCATTGTCCGTCTCCTTTTTCATTCGCCCTGCGGCAGATTCGTAACCGCAGCGGTCAATGCGTGAGATTCCGGATCCACTCCGCAAAGCTGTAGCCGAGTACGCCGGTCATTGCAAGGATCGCGTAGGTCAGGAAAACGGCCGCCACGATGATCAGCCCGCACCAGTAGGAGCGCGCAAAGTTGCGGCGGTTGATGTTCTTTCTTGAGCAGGAGAATACGATCAGAAGCACAAAGCCCGCGATCGGGATCGAGAAGAGCAGCGCCAGTCCGAAATACGCCCACGGGCCGAGCGGACGATACTGCGCGGGAAGCGTTTCCTCCGTCACCGGCGTCTGCTGTACGACAACCGTCTGCGCCACGGGCCGGGTGTTCGGCTCCCCGTCGAAAGCGGTCGATTCCACCTTTGCGCCGCATTCCTCGCAGAACACGGCTCCGTCTTTCAGTTCTTTTCCGCAGTTTTTGCAAAACATATGATTCCCCTCCTGTTTGATTCCGGTTTCTCTATATATCATTATAAGAAGATTTACGCCCTCTGTCAACCGGGCCAAACACGCTTTGCCTGTTTGCGTAAAATCGAAAAATCTTTACAAACATAAAGATTTTTGTTGAAAAATGTCATAGACGGTGGTACACTGTTTATGGTTTTTACAAGGGACGGGTGCAGGCGAAGCCGCCTCACGCGCCGATAGGGGGAAAACATGATAACGGAATCGTTCAAAGTCTGTTACGACAAGCTCTGGGCATTGCTTCGTGACCGCAAGATGAAGAAAAAGGACCTGCAGTCGAAAACGCATCTGAGCTCCGCGGTGATCGCAAAGCTCAGCAAGGGGCTGCCTGTTCATCTCAATACACTTTTGAAAATCTGCAGTGTTTTGGAATGCACGCTGGACGACGTCGTGGACGTTCCCGCCACACTTTCCACTCAGTTTTAAGCGGAGGACAGCGATGGAAACGAAAACGTTAAGCGGCGTGCTGTATTCCTGCATGCTGAACAGCGGAGCGGATCATTTGGGCTGCTACCGAAGCGCGGTCAACGATCTCAACGTCTTTCCCATTCCTGACGGCGACACCGGCGACAACATGCTCGCGACGGTGTATTCCGGCGCGGACGCGGTTGACGGCGAACCGGAAGCGGATCTGTCCGCCGTGGCAAGCCGCAGTGCGCACGGCATGCTGCTCGGCGCGCGCGGCAATTCGGGCGTGATCCTCTCCCGCATTTTCTCCGGCATCAACAAGGGATTTTCGGGCGTACGCGAAGCGGACATCCCCGCGATCTCGCACGCGATGGAATGCGGGATCGACGAAGCGTACCGCGCGGTTCCCGTGCCGGTCGAGGGCACGATCCTCACCGTATTTTCCGACGCGGTGCGTTACGCAAACGCGCGCGTCAACGGCGGCACGACCGTCGATTCGTACTTTAACGATCTGATCGACGAAATGCAGCGCTCGCTGGACCGCACGCCGGAGCTTTTGCCGGTCCTGCGCGAGGCGGGCGTCGTCGACAGCGGCGGCGCGGGGCTTTTGTACATCTTTGAAGGAATGCGCCGCGCGCTGCAGGGCGAGACCGTGGAAAGGGCGCAGCCGCATACGGAAGCGAAGCACGCCGATCTCGACGCGTTCGGGGCGGACAGCGTATTGACCTACGGCTACTGCACCGAGTTTCTGATGCGCCTGCAAACCGCAAAGGGCGATCCGGACGCGTTTGACCTGAACGGGTTTATCGAATATCTCAACGGCGTCGGAAACTCCGTCGTCGCGTTCCGCGAAGGCAGTATTGTCAAGGTACACGTGCACACCATGCGTCCCGGCGATATCTTAAACCACTGCCAGCGCTACGGCGAGTTTTTAACACTGAAGGTCGAAAACATGTCGCTGCAGCACAATGAAACCGAACTGCCCGCGGTTTCGGTCACCGCGCCGAAAGCGCGCAAGAAAACCGGCATCGTCGCGGTCGCCGCCGGCGACGGATTGAAAGAGACGTTCCTGTCGCTCGGCGTGGACGTCGTGATCGACGGCGGACAGAGCATGAACCCGAGCGCTGCGGACTTTTTGGACGCGTTCGACCGCGTCAACGCCGATATAGTCTACGTGTTCCCGAACAACGGCAACGTGCTGTTGACCGCCGAGCAGGCGCGTGATCTGTATCCGTCGTCCGACATCCGCGTGATCCGCACGCATTCGGTCGGTGAAGGCTATGCCGCGATCTCCATGATGGACGCGTCCGCGACCGAGCCGGATGACGTCGTCCGCGATCTCGACGAAGTGATCGCAACGGTCACGACGGGGTTTGTTTCCCGCGCAAGCCGCAACGCCGAAAAGGACGGTGTTCACGTGCAGGAAGGCGATTATATCGGCTTTATCGGCGACACGATCTATATCAACGACCGCGACGCCAACGACACCGCGCTCGCGCTCGCAAAGCAGATGCGTCCGGAGTCCTGCGGCGTGCTGCTGCTGCTTGTTGGCTGCGACGCCGTACCTGCCGAAGCGGACGCGCTCTTTGAAGCGCTCACCAAAGCGTACCCCAGAACGGAGGTCATCCGCGTCGACGGCGGACAGCCCGTTCACCAATATATCTTAGTAGGAGAGTAAGCTATGCTGACATTGTTCACCGACACCGATACCGACATCACGCCGGAAATTGCCAAAGAGTACGGATACCGGCTCATTTCCATGCCGTACAGCGTCGACGCAAAGACGATCCGGCCGTATGAGGATTATGAGATCTTTGATTCGCATGCGTTCTACCAGAGCCTGCGCGAAGGCGTTCTGCCCACGACCGGCGGGATCTCCGCGGAGCGGTATCGCAATTATTTCCTGCCCGAGTTTGAAAAAGGCAACGACATCCTGTACGTGCATTTCTCCGCGGCGATGAGCGTCACGTTCCGCGCGATGGACGAAGCGGTCGCCGCGCTTTTGAAGGAGTTTCCGGAGCGCAGGTTCTACACCATCGACACCAAGGGCATCACGATCGTGAGCTACAACCTCGTGCGCACGATCGGCGATCTGTATAAAAGCGGCAAGACCGCCGAGGAGCTGGTCGAATGGGCAAAGACCGAGGTCGATCACTATGCGCAGTACTTCTTCGCGGACGATCTGAAGTTCTTCAAGCGCAGCGGCCGCGTCAGCGGCATTTCCGCAACGATGGGAACGCTCTTGGGCATCCGCCCGATCATCTGCATGAACGACGAGGGCAAGATGGTCAGCATCGGCAAGGAGCGCGGCAGAGCAAACGCCATGGATCGGCTCTTGAAGACCGTTGAGGAGCTCGGCGACGATATCAAAAACCATCGCTTCATCGTCGGACATACCGACGCGCCGGAGCTTGCCCAAGAGCTTTGCGACATGCTGCACGCGCGCTTCGGCGACGATCTGCAGATCGAGACCGTCGTCACCAACCCGACCGCGGGCAGTCATTGCGGCCCGAACGGCGTCGGCGTCAGTTTCCATGCAAGCCGTCGCTGCTGAGGTCTCCCCATGGTAACAGTAACCGAAGTCAAAACCCGCGCGCAGCAGAAGGCGTTTTTGGAGTTCCCGCTGAAGCTGTATCGCGATAACCCCAACTTTGTCCCGCCGCTCTACGGCGACGAGAAAAAAATGTTCCGCAAGGATTTTGTGTACAACGATACCTGCGAGCATGCGTACTGGCTCGCCGAGCGCGACGGAAAGACCGTCGGACGCATCAGCGCGATCCTGCAAAGGGCGTCGAATGAAAAGCACGGCGAAACGCGCGTGCGCTTCACCCGCTTCGACTCCATCGACAATCCCGAAGTCGCAAAAGCGCTGTTCGACGCGGTGGAGAACTTTGCCCGCGCGCGGGGCATGAACGCCGTCTGCGGACCGCTCGGCTTTTCCGATCTCGAGCGCGAAGGACTGCTCGTCGAAGGGTTCGATCAGCTCTCCACGTTTGAGGAGCAGTACAACGCGGACTACTACGGTCGGCTGATCGAAGCGTGCGGCTACCGGAAGGAGGTCGACTGGGTCGAATCGAAGATCTTCGCGCCCGAAAAAGCGACCGCCGAAAAGCTGCATCATCTTTCGGATATGCTTCTGAAGAAATTCAACCTGCGCATCGGCGAAGCGAAGAACGTCAACGAGTTTCTGAAAAAATACAAGGACGGATTCTTCGATCTTTTGGACGTCGCCTACGAGGACCTGTACGGCACGGTTCCGTTCACGCCCGGCATGAAAAAAATGATGATCGACAACTTCCGCCTGATCATCGACCTTGACCACGTCGTGTGCCTCTTGGACGAACACGATACGGTCGTCTGTCTCGGACTCTGCTTCCCGTCGATCGCAAAGGCGGTGCAGCCCTCAAACGGTCGTCTGACGCCCGCCGCGCTCGTACGCCTTCTGAAGGCGATCAAGCGCCCGAAGGTCATCGACCTCGGGCTCATCGCGGTCGCGCCCGAATACCAGAACTCCGGGGTCATCGCGGTCATCGCCGCCGCGCTTTCGGACATGCTCTTGGAGGACGGCGTCGAGTACGCCGAAACAAACCTGAACCTCGAGGACAACCTCGCGATCCAGAACCTCTGGAAGCGCTTCCATGCCGTGCAGCACAAGCGCCGCCGGTCGTACCTCAAGGAATTGAACTGAACAGCAAGAGAGGATCGGACGAACTCCGATCCTCTTTTTGATTTTGGTTTATGCGTTCTTCCTGAACCGGGACGCGCCGCCGAACAGCAGCAGGGCGTACATCAAAAGCGCAAACGCCTTAAAGATCGGCCAGAACGACGTCGCGCAGCAGACCGGGAAGCGACGAATCTGCGACAGCAGGAACGCACCGATCGGGAATCCGTTGCGGAACATGTTCGCATCCAGCCCTGCCATCAAAGTGCTCACAGCGGGCGAGATCAGCGCAAACAGCACGCAGAACACGCCGAGCGTGATCGCAAAGCCTTTCTTTTTCGCGCCGAGCGCGATGCACGCAAGGATCAGCAAAATCAGCTCGACCGCAAACGGGATCGCGTGGAACCATGTAAGCGTCGATAGTTTGCTCATCGGAATGCTGACCAGCAGGACGCCGACCGTCTCGATGCAGGCGAGAACGGCGCAGAAGATCAGCGGAATCCACTTCCTGCGCATCAGCGCGCCGAACGCCGGCAGCAGGAACACGACGAGATACGGAATCCACCGCAGCGCATAGCCCCACACATTCTGCGGCATCAGCGCCATCCACTTCAGCACAACCGACGGAATCATCCAGATCGGCAGCGCCTCGTCGCCGAACGCTCTCAGCGCGCGGCGTGTGATGAGTTCCGCAGGGTCGGCGGGATGGCTCATCATTGCGGCGTTCCAATACTTCAACGCAACTTCGCACGCCATGCCGGCAAAAAAGAGAACCAGCAGAATCAGAAACAGGATCCACATCGGTTTGTTTCTTTTTCGTTCCATCTCCCCCACTCCTTTTTCATCAGAATAAAAAGCCGGAAGCGACCGTTCGATCGCTCCCGTTTTGCGTCTTATTTGAAATATCTCTCCAGGAGACCTTTCAGCGCCTTGCCGTGTCTTGCCTCGTCGCGCGCCATCTCGTGGACGGTGTCGTGGATCGCGTCAAGTCCCAGCTCCTTCGCGCGCTTTGCGAGGTCCGTCTTGCCCGCGGTCGCGCCGTATTCGGCTTCCACGCGCATTTCGAGGTTCTTCTTGGTGGAGTCGGTCACGACTTCGCCTAAAAGCTCTGCGAACTTCGCCGCATGCTCGGCTTCTTCCCATGCCGCCTTTTCCCAATAGAGACCGATCTCCGGATAGCCCTCGCGGTGCGCAACGCGTGCCATCGCAAGATACATGCCGACCTCAGAACACTCGCCCTGGAAGTTGGCGCGCAGATCGTTCAGAATATCTTCGCGAACGCCCTTGGCAACGCCGACGACGTGTTCCGCCGCCCAAACCATTTCTTCCTTCACTTCGTTGAACTTCTCCGCCGGCTGATGGCAGACCGGGCACTTTTCGGGTGGCGTGGGACCCTCGTGTACATAACCGCAAACGCTGCAAATCCATTTTTTAATCATGTGAGAAAACCTCCGAAAAAAAAAGTTTTGTAAACCTGCATTTACAAACATATTTTACCGTATTTCCGTCGCGCCGTCAATCACGGATCGCATTTTTTCCAAATGTGTTCGGTTTCTTGACAGTCCCATCCTTGCGTGGTATCATATCGGTGTTTCCGACGGGTCTCCGTAGCTCAGCAGGATAGAGCATTCGCCTCCTAAGCGAAAGGCCGCGCGTTCGAATCGCGCCGGGGACGCCAGAAAAAGCCCTAAAATAGGGCTTTTTTCATTTCCGAAAAGTTAGTCAAAATTGC
>CAJOKM010000020.1 GCA_905235205.1 uncultured Clostridia bacterium
CCTTACAGCCATGTCGTGTACGATCTTTCTGCGGACGGTCTGCCGTACTTCCCGGCCGTCTCGTATTTCAGCCTCCGGGAATATGAAATGCGCTCCCCCTGGCACCGCCACAGAAACTGCGTGGAATGCGTCTTCTGCCTTCGCGGCGACATGAAGTACGAAAGCGGTGGACGCGCGTTCGACCTCCGGCCGCTTCACGTGTTCGTGTCGCGTCCGAACGAGCTTCACCGCCAGGTGTCGGACGGACGCAAAGTCGTCTATTCTGCATTGAAGATCAGCACGGACAGGAAGAATTGGATGTCGTCCGGATTCGGCGCCGCGGAATGGGAATGGGCGATCAGGGGCATGAAGACGCTGCCTCGGTGCTTCTTCGGCGGAAAGTCCGTGGAACGGGACATACGCGAACTGTTCAAGGTCCTCCAGCTCGGAGACGATCGCGCGCACGAGCGCAGGTTTCGCCTGAAGGCCGTGTCGGCGCGTCTTGTGCTCGACATGATCGACGCAGCGAACGAAAAACGGGACTGCCCCCACGACGCAATCGCCGGAATCGTAGGCGAGGTCAAGGCGAACCCGGACAGGCGCATTTCAATGGATGCCCTCGTCGAGCGGCTGAATCTCTCGCCGACTGGCGTCCTCAACGCGTTCAAGTCCGCGACGGGGCTCTCGCCCCACGCATTTCAGCTGAAGTGCAGCGTGGACCGCGCAAAGGAACTTCTTTCCTCAGGGGAGACGGTGGAGTCCGTCGCCGCACGGCTTGGCTTCGCCTCGCGCCAGCATCTCTCCGCGACGTTCAAGCGTTTCGCCGGGACGTCTCCGAGTGCGTGGCGGGAACGGCATATAAAAACGCAAATGTGATTTAGTGCCCCATTAAGTCTGGCGGAATTGGTAGAATACTCTACGGTCGGCGTGGCTGAAGGATGGCTGCGCCAGGGCAATCGTTCGATCGGGGAGACGTGGGATGTCTGAGACGACAAGACGCGGGTTTATGGGCGGCATGGATGGAGCTTCCGGCGCGGCGGTCGCGCCGCCTTCGCTCCGTGTGCCCGATGGTGCGGAGTTCGCGGGCATGGCCGGCGCGTACGCGGCGCTCGCGAGCGGCGGGATCTATCGCACGCCGTTTGTGATCACGCGGATCACCGACCGCGCGGGCGTCGAACGCTACCGGTATGAGCCGAGCGAAACGCGCGTGCTCTCCGAAGGAAACACGTTCATCCTGACGTCGCTTCTGAAAAGCGTCGCGACCGTCGGTACCGCAAACCTGCTGTCCGGGCTCGACACGGAGCTTGCCGCAAAGACCGGCACGGTCGGAGACGAAACCGGCAACCGCGATATCTGGCTTGCCTGCTACAATCCCGATTACGCGGCGGTCGTGTGGATGGGATTCGACGACGCGCAAAACGGGCGGTGTCTGCCGAAGGACTGCGGCGGCGGAACGTATCCCGCCATGCTGCTCTCCGACGTGTTCCGCGCGCTGTACGCCGATCGCGAAAGCCCGCGCTTTACGGTTCCGGACAGCGTCATCGCCGTGCGGCTCGACGCGACGACGCTGAACCGCGAACACGTCGCGGTGTTGGCAAACGGTCTGACGCCGGACGAATGCGCGTTTTTCGAGTACTTTTTGAAGGGCACGGAACCGACGGCCTTTTCCGAATACTGGCAGCTTCCCGAGCCGCCGGTCGATCTACACGTCCTGCTCTTTGGCGACGTTGCCGAGATCACGTTCACGCCGCCGTCGCGCTATATGCGCTACCGTCTCTACCGCGAGGACGAAGACGGCTTTGCGATCCTGCTCGATACGTTCGATCCCGCGGGCTATCCCGTGACGTACCGCGATCCGGTCGACCGGCTGAACGGTTCCTATACATACTATGTGATCCCGGTGCATCCGTCCCTTACCTCCGGCGGCGAACCGCTGTGCGGTCCCGCTTCGGCCGGATGTCCCGTCACCGTTTTTCACACCGTCTCCCTGCTTCCGTAAAGAAAAATCAGAACTTTCCGCTGCCTGTGGGTTGACGAAACGCCGGTTTTATATTATATTATAAAGAGGTGAGAACGAATCGCCGCATATTTTGCAGATGGAGTGTGATAAAATGGATTATAAGGCACTTGCCGCAGCAGTTGGCAACCGCGAAGGATTCGGCACGCAGGAATGGGTCTATCGCGTATTGAGATCGGGTATCGTCAACGGATCGCTTCCGGGCGGCATGCAGTTGAAACAGGATGAAATCTCCGCCGCGCTGAACGTCAGCCATATTCCCGTGCGTGAGGCGCTCCGGCAGTTGGAGGCGCAGCAGCTTGTTACGATCCACGCGAACCGCGGCGCGACCGTGACCGAGCTTTCCCGTAAAATGCTGATCGACTTCATGCAGGTTCGCGCGGCGATCTCCGTCGACCTGCTTCAATCGGCAATTCCGCAGATGACGGACGCGGACTTTGCGGAGTTTGACGCGATCCTTGACGAGCAGCGCACGGTAAACGACCTGATGACCACGGAGGATCTGAACTTCAAGTTCCACGAGATGCTCACAGCGCGCGCCAACAACCCCGTTGCGGACATGATGATGGAAATGATCCACGCAAACATCGACCGTTATCTCAGAAGCGGCTTCTACAGCGACGCCGCCGCGCGTGAAAACTCGGTCGTGGAGCATGAGGCGATCCTGAACGCCTGCAAGAAGCGCGACATTCCCGCTGCGACGAAGCTTCTGCACAATCACATCATGGACGCGGTATCGCGCATCCCCGAAACCGTACAATAACACGATTCAGCCGAAACGGACCGCCCTCGGGCGGTCCGTTTTTATGGAAGTTTGACAAACTCCCAGACAAGCAGAGCCGCCGCGGCAAGGTTCAGCATCAGGAGCGAACCGACCGCAAACGCCTGATTGCGCCGCTTTGTCCGGACGCTGTGCAAAACGTACAGAACGGCATACGCGATCGGGATCAACAGCAACAGCAAAAACCACAGCATGTTTTACTCCAGTCCCGAGTCCCGCGGATCATTCACAAGCCCGAGCGAGACCGTAAACGTGACTTTGAGCGCGCGATACGCCGTCTTCCAGTCGTACGCTTCCCATGCCGCGGCGCTGTGAAACGCTTTTGCGGCGAACCGTCCGAATCCCATTGCGTCGCTGCCCGCGTTTTGCAATGCGCGGCACACGGCGGCAAGATCCGCTTCGATTCTGTCACGCACAAACGCTTTAAACGTCTCGCTGTCCATCGGCACGGTCTGCGGTTGTGAGAAGTCCGCTTCGAGATACAGCTTCACCTGCGCCGTATCGCCCGAAAGCTCGATCTGCGGTCGGCGCATGCGATACAGCGTTACGACCAGCGGGCGTCCGTCCGGAAGCGTAAAAACCCGCTTGCCGCGGCGGAACGCGTCGGTCACCATCAGCACCGACATGGTGTGCTGTCCGTTTAATACGCCGACCATGCGGTCGCCGTCAAAGACCGCGCTGCCCGCGGTCGACGTTTTCAGGGTGCTGTCCACAAGCAGCGACCCGCCCGTATACGGATATGCGCCGTCGCCGAGCAGGTCGGGCGAAAGCGCCCATTCGTTCACGCCTGCGTAGGTGAGCATGGCGTCGATCCGGTTGTCCTGCACGGCTTCGAGATACGCGCTGTACCCGGCGTCCATAGTCAGTCCCGAACGGGTGGACAGCTTGCTTACCGCCGTTTTGATCTTGCGCAGCGACGGATCATCGTCGGTGAGCAATCCCTCGAACAGTTCTTTGATTGAGTCCCTTGCCACGGCGACACGCAGATTCTGCCAAAGATCCTGCTTGCCGAACGAAAAATCCAGGAACGCGGTCTGCGCGCCCTCGCGCACGAGGTCTTCCCCGAGCACCAGCAGCGACGCGCGGGAAAACGACAGCCGCCCGGGGTACGCGGCATTCAGCGTTTCCGCCGCTTCCGAAAACGTCCGCGCTTCGGCGGACAGCACCGCGTTTGTGACCGTGATCTCCTCCGTCCCGCCGCCGGGCATCGAAACAAGGAACGTCACCAGATACGGCATCGTCGTACCCGGTTCGACGCCGATGTTCAGTACGTATGCGTACTCGTCAAGGCTTTTCGAATGCACACAGCCGACACTGCACAGCAGCGCCAGCAAAATCACGAAGATACGCCGCATACCACTCTCTCCTTTCGTGTTCGGATCAGCAGAAACGGGACCGGCAGCAAAGCCAAAAGCCATGCGTCGCGGTAAAGCGTTTTCAAAACCGCCTGCGTCGTTTCCGAATCGTAATACAGCACGAGGATCAGCGTCACCGCAAGCGCGCACACCGACATGCCGAGCGGACGGATATCGCGCACGCCGAACGACTGCGCAAACAGTACGCACGCCGCGTACAGGTAGAACGCGGAAACGAGGATCGCACCGGTCATCCACAGAAAGAACGTCGCCCGATCCAGCCGCAGCGTCGGGTTTTCCGCGCGCACTTCGACGAGCATGCGGTAGAACGCCGACGGCATCCCCGACAGCTGCGCATACGAGAATGTGATCGACAGTCCGAACAGCGCGGCAACGGCAAGTCCGCCGCCCAAAAGTCCGCCGAGCCGTCCCGCGCTTTTCAGCGCGTTCGGGGTTTGCGTCCCGTCTCCGATGCACAGCAGAGCAAGCAGCGGCATAAACGCCCGGTACGTTGCGCCCGCGATCTGCTCGAACCAGGCGAGCGGATCGGAAAGCGGGATCGGATACAGCCGGTACGTCCGTCCCTGCGCCGCAACCAGCGCAAGCGTAACGAGTACCGACAGAAGCAGGATCGGGAGCATGAGCCTTGCCGTGCGCGCCAGCGTTTCCGCGCCGAGCAGTACAAGAAGCGTCAGGCAGGGCAGCAGATACAGACAGATCACGGTCTGCTTTGTCTCAACGAACACATACTGCGTGATCGCGCACAGATACTGCTCCATCGGCTGCATCGCCGCAAGCAGCAGCGCAAGCGACAGCGGCACGGCCAATACCGGTTTCCATCGCGCGTCGCCGATCAGCGCGTACAGCGCGTTTCCGCCGCGGCGGCGGATCGCGCCGGTCAGAAGTTCAAACAGCAGCAGCGCGAGCACCGTTGCGATCCCCTGCACAAGATAGATGCGGTTCCCGTCGCGGAACACCGCGTTCGTGTCGATTGCAAAACACCCGCTGACAAACGTGCCGAGCAGAACGAGTGAAACGCTCTCCTGCCTGCCAAACGCGCCGAGCCGGAGATTCATGCGCGCCTCCGATCCGGATTCGCCCAATCGGACGCGCCGCGGCGGTTTTGGATACGTTCTCTCCAAAACAGGTGCTCGCGGTGCGCCGCAACCGGCGCAAACGGCGTCAAAAACGGCACGCCGAACGATTTGAGCGACGCAAGGACCGCCGTTGTGGAAAGTCCCGTTACCGCGATCCCCAAAAGTCCGCCGAACGACGCCGCAATGCACAGCGCCACGCGGTAGTACGCGATCGCGACCTGCGCGCTGTAATCGGGTACGGCAAAGTTGCCGAGTCCCGTCAGCGCGACGATGATCAGTACCACCGTGGAAACGATATTCGCAGACACCGCCGCCTGTCCGAGCAGCAGACCGCCGATGATGCCGATGGCGTGCCCGACCGCGCCCGGCACGCGCAGTCCCGCTTCGCGCACGAGCTGAAACACCAGCAGCAGAAAGATCATTTCGACCGGCAGCGGCAGAAAGACCATCGACCGTGAGGAAATGACCGTCTCCAGGATCTCGCTTGAGAGCTGTCCCGGATGGTGCAGCGCAAGCGCCAGAAAGTACGCCGGAAGATAGGTGGACAGCAGCGCGCCCGTCATGCGGATGAGCCGCACGATCGTGCCGACCGGCTGGCGCATGTCGGTATCCTCCCCGCTCTCCATAAGCGTCCCGAGCGTGATCGGCAGCACGCCCGCCAACGGACAGCCTTCGACAAGCAAAGCGATCCGACCGTCTAAAACCGCCGCCGCGGCGCGGTCGGGACGCTCGGTTTTCAGCATCTGCGGCATCGGCAGGTAGGTATATTCCTCGATCAGCTGTTCGACCCGTCCGACGGTCATCGGATCGTTCGACGCTATGGCGTCAAGGCGGCGCTCGAGTTCCTGAAGCAGGGACGGATTCACCGTCCCGTCGAGGTACGCGATTACCAGCTTTGTGCGGTTCGTGCCGCCCGCATCGCGAAACCGGCACACGAAGTCCGGTCGTTTCAGGATGCGCCTTAACAGCGTGACGTTCGTGCGCAGGTTCTCCGTAAACGCCTCCTTGGGTCCTAAGATCGTCATTTCGTTCTGCGGCTCGCCGACGGGGCGTGAAACGAACCCGCGCGTATCGGCAAGCACCGCTTCCTTTGCGCCGTCGATCAGAACCGCGGTCCGTCCCTCGGTGATCGCGCTGACCACCGTTGCCCAATCGGCGCAGAGCTCCGCCTCCTGCATGGACAGTACGCGCTCCTTTAAGAATACGGGAAGCGATTTTTCCGGGATCCCGTCGACGTTCGCGCGGTACGCCGGGCGCAGGATGAACGCTCCGATCTGCTTGGCGTCCGCCATGCCGTTCAGACATACCGCAAGCGCTTTCACGCGTCCGCCGATCAGAAAACTGCGCAGAATGAGATCGGAATTGTCCGCGCCGCGAAACAGGGTAAACAGGCGCTTGCGGTTTGTTTTGAGATCGCGATCGACCGTTCCTTCGATCGCGTACTCCTTCGCCTGCTTCGGTTTTCTGCACGCAAAAAAGGACGGCGTCCGTTTGGGCTCCGTCTCCAAGAGTTCAAATTTCCGGTACGGTTGATCGAACCGGAACAGGTCGCGGATCGCTTTTTTCATGCCGTTAGCATGCTCGAAAGCCGTCCGCGCTATGCGTTTACACCGTTCGCCGGTACGCCGGATCTTCAAACGCGTCCATCGCGTTTTGCCCGATCAGCGCATTCTTTTGCGCGCGCGTCAGCCGCTTGATGCGCGCTTCCAGCTTCAGCGCGTCTGATTTTGAATCGACTTCCCAGGCGGCGGCAATCGATTCGGGCGGGAACGCGCGCGTAAACTTTGCGCCGCGCGGCGAATCCCTATGCTCCGAAAACCGGCGCGTTACGTCGGTCGTGATCCCCGTATACAGCCGGTCGCCTCTGCAGCGCAGAATGTACACACAGTATGCCATAGGCTCTCAAAGCGATTCGAAATCGGTGCGCCGGTGCGCGTGCAGTTCGCTGTCCGTCTCATACACGCGAAGGTTTTTCAGATTCTCGCCCGAGACCGAAAGGATGTACGCGCGATCCAGAAGGATGCGGATCGAGCGGACGGGTTCCGTCGTCGTATCCTCCGCCTGCGGAGAAAAGCGTTCTCCGCCCTTGCGCTTGAACGACGCTTCCTTTGCGGTCCAGAGTTTCATGATCGCCGTTTCGAGCCGCTGCCCTTTGACCGCTTCCCGCTCCGCGCCGGTCGCGATGCGATCCAGCAACGTCTCACGGCAGCGCGGATCGTTCTCCGGTTCGAGATCGACGCCGACCGGTCGTCTTGAAACGGCCGCGGCGACCGCGCCGTCACAGTGCGAGATCGATACCTCGCACGCGTCCGACGTCCACTTGCCGGTTTCCGTCCGCTCCCAGCGCAGGCTTTCTGCGTCCAAACCGAGCGAGCGGTTCAGCCCGGCGCACAGCACCCGCCACGCAAACGCGCGCTGCGCTTTCAGCCGTTCGTTTCGGGTTTCGTCGATCAGCTCCTGCCGCGCCTTCACGCCCGCCGTCGACGGATCGACCGATTCGGGCTGCACGGCGACGTATACGTCGAGCACCGGCACGTTTTGCCAGAACGCGCGTACCGTGTCCACCTGCTCGCTCTTTTTGACCCCGAACGCGCAGGCGTTGACGAAGTGCTCGCAGTTGTTCTTTAAGATATCATACCCGCCGGTCCCGATCTCCTTTCGCGCGCGGGCGACGATCTGGGCAGGCGGCGCGGCTTTCAGCCGTTCGGACAGCGAAAAAGAGGCGACCTCTAAAAAGCCGCCTTTCAAAAACCCGTTGACGTCGGACGTGCAGACGCGGATATCCGCGTCGAGCAGCGAGTGCTCGGCGTCCGGCGTGGGACCGAACTGGATGATCTCCTCATCGCTGGCGTAGATCCCGTAATGATAGAACCGACCCGCTTCGACGCGCACGATGTCGCCGAAGCGCGGCGCTTTCAGCTTCCACTTCATTTGCCCAGTTTCTTCTCGATGTAGTCCGCAACGTCGCCGACGGTTTTGAACTCGCCGAAGCTCACGTCGTCCATGCGGATATGGAACATCTCCTCGATCGCGATCACGATGTACAGGATCCCGACCGAGGACAGCCCGAGATCGGCGGTCAGATCGGCGGTTTCGTCCATCTTTGCGAGGATCGACGGATCCTGCACGGTGAACTCGGCGATCTCCTTCAGTTTTTCTATGATTTCTTCGCGGTTCATTTCTGATTCCTCAAAATCTTCATGCTCGGACTGCGTTTGAAATCGGTGTCGCGGATGATGATCTTCGACACGCGCTCAAAGCCCGGCAGGGTGCGGTTGACTTCATTGAGCTGCTCGCGCAAAAACGCGGTCGGGTCCTCTTTGCCCATTGCCAGCAGCACGGCGTTTCTCGGCACGACCTCCAGAACAAGCGCGTCGTTTTCCGCGTACACGAGCGAGTCCTGAACGGTCTCGAGCACGTTGAACCTGGCTTCGACCTCGGCGGGCGAGATGTTCTCGCCGTTGGACAGCACGATGATCTCCTTGATGCGTCCGGTGATGTAGAGGAATCCGTCCTCGTCAAACCGCGCAAGATCGCCCGTCTTGAACCAGCCGTCCTCATACGCCGCTTCGTTCTCCTGCGGATTGCCGACGTACCCGTCCATCATGTTCGGTCCCTTCAGCCACAGCTCGCCGTTGACGAGCTTCAGCTCCTGTCCGGGGAACGGGAGCCCGACGGACTCCGGCCGGTTCAGGTTGTCCGGGTTTCCGCTGACGAGGTTTGCGCTCTCGGTCAGACCGTAGCCCGGGAACAGATCGATGCCCATCTTGTGGTACTCGCGCACAAGGTACGGCGCAACCGCCGCCGCGCCGCAGATGATCGTCTTCATGTCCTCGCCGAGCATGTTGCGTTTGAACTGACGCGACAGATTCAGCGCCATCTCCGCAAGCGCGGGCACGACGACCCAGACCGTCGGACGGAACACGGCGATCTCGCGGAACATGTCCTTATTGTTTTTGCAGATGTGCAGCGCGCTTCCGGTGTACAGCGCCGCCATCAGGTTGCGGATCAGACCGAACACATGCGTCAAAGGCAGCACGAGAAAATACCGCTGTTCGAAGATCTCCCTGATGCCGTAGCAGCCGTACTTCGTGCCGGTCATGACCGCGCGGTTACTTAGAAGCGCGCCCTTGCTGCGTCCGGTGGTCCCGCCGGTGAACATAATCACGCACGGTTCAGCGGGCTCGACCTCGATCGCTTTTTCAGGTTCTCCCTCCGCCGCCGCGTCCAAGACCTTCACGGGCAGTTCGGCGGGAAGCTTCGCCTTTAACGCGTCCTCGACCAGTAAAAGCTTCAACCCGAACATACGGCTCACGCCGAAAACCGTCATGCCGTCGAGCTGCGGCGGCAGCAGCGCCGCAACCGCGCCCGCGGTCACGATCGCAAGGTAGGCGCAGACGAATGTACAGCCGTTCGTCGCAAACAGGCCGACGCGGTCCCCGCGTCCGATTCCCTGCTCCTTCAGCGCGCCGCGGATCTTTGCCGCGCGCGCGTCGAGCTCCGCATAGGTCATGCTGCTCGTGCCGTCCTCGATTGCGAGGTTTTCGCCGTAGGTTTTCACGCTGTTGCGCCACATGGCGGTGACGTTCGGCCAGTCGACGATCTTTGCATAGGTTTGCGGGTCGGTGTACTTCTCAAACATGTTCTTGCCCTCCGTTTTTTCGTTTCTCATAGGTCTCTGAAATGGCTTTCAGACGCAGTTCGGTTTCATGCAGCTGTTCCGTGAGCCGGTTGATCTCCTTGAGCGAAGCGCGCGTGCCGGGTTCGTTTGGAAGCGTGACCGGTTCGCCTACGACGTACCGCTGCCGGTTCAGCCAGCTTTTGCGCTGCGCGATGTAGATCGGCACGATCGGCGCGTTCGCCTTCTGCGCCATCATCACCGCGCCCGACTTGAACGCGCGAACCGATTCCTGCGTCCCGGTATGGATGCTTCCCTCCGGGAAGATCGTCACGATCTCGCCGGCTTCGAGCGCTTCGCATACCGTGCGGAACGTCCCGAAGTTGAAGTTCTGCTTGTCCACCTCGATGCTGCGCACCGCTCTGAGAAAGAACGCCAGCGTTTTGTGCCGGTAGAGATCGGACGTCGCGATGATCCGCATACGCCGGTACCACACCGCGGTCATGATATACATCGGATCCAGAAAGCTGTCGTGGTTCGACGCGATCAGCGCGCCGCCGCGGATCGGCTTCTTCGCGGCTTCGTTCTCATACAGCCACTTCGGGCGCAGAAACAGAAACACGCTCGGCGCCGCAAGAAGGCGCGCGAGGTCGACAAACAGGTATTTCCATGCGAGCAAAGGCGCCCGTTTACGCTTGTTCCCGTTCAAGTTCATTCCCCAGTTCGATCACCGTCTGCCGGATAACGCCGGTGATCCGCTCCAGATTGCTCTTTTCATCCGCGTTCGCGTCCCAAAGCGCGCGCGCGTCGATCGGCGTTCCGATCCGCACGCGTGCGCGGCGTTTCTGAAAGTACCGTCCGTTCGTGTAAACCGGAATGACCGGCGCGCCGCTTTCGAGCGCCAGATACGTCGCGCTCGTCTGAAACGGCAGCGGCCGCTCCTCGCCTTCACGCGGCAGCCGCGCTTCCGGGAATACGCACACCACGCCGCCCTTTTCAAGCATCGCGAGCGATTTTTGCACAAACCCCATATCGTGCGAATCGCGGTCGACAAAGATCCCGCCCATCGCCTTCAAAAACAGCGCAAGACCTTTCTTTTTGAACAGCACTTCCGCCATCTGCGTGCGCAGCACACGCGTGAAAAACACAAACAGCAGCACTGCGTAATCGTAGACCGACGTATGGTTCGACACGACGATCGCGCTTCCTTTGATCCGCCGCGACTGCGCCCTGCGGTCGCGAAACGTGACCTTTGTGCGGAAGCACAAAAACTGCACCGGCCATGCCGTGAGCTTGACAAACGCCGTAAAGAATCCGATCATACGCTATCCCTGCTCCCGGATGAATCTGCAAAACTCGCGCACGGTCGACAGGCTCTGTCCCGCCGCCGTCGGGAATCCGACCTGAAACTCGCTCTGGATCGCAGAGATCATCGAGAAATAATCGAGACTCGTGCCGCCGAGGTCATAGAAGAAATGCGCGTCCGACGCGATCGAATCGGGCGATACCCGCAGCGCTTCGGAGAAGTGCTTTGCGACCCGTTGTAAAAGCTCGGGATCCTCATCCGCTTCCTCGGTATGGTCGAACGTATACGGGACGATCGCTCCGCTTTCCAGCGCGCGGCGCACACGCGCGCGGCTGACCTTGAACTCCTGATCGCTCATCAGCGGCGTCTTTGTCAGCACGATCCGGCGCACCGCGCCGTCAAGACGCAGGGCTTTCAACGCGTCCTGCGCCTCTTTTTGAATCGCGCCCGCCGTCTCGGCATTCGCGTACGCCGACAGCTCGATCACCAGCGTCGGCTCGTCTCCGCCCTCGCCCTTTTGGGAAAGCAGGCAGATCGGGCGGTGATTGCGCAAAGCGATGCGGCCTTCGATCTGATCCGGATTCAGGTTCTCGCCGTTTCGGCACACGATCAGATCGTCCGCGCGGCCGAGAATAAAGAGTCGGCCGTTTTCAAGCCTTGCAAGGTCCTGCGTGCAGAACCAGTCCGCTTCTTTGCGTTCGGTGCGAACGCCGTCTAAAAGGATCGCGCTTGCAAGGCTTTTGCCGCGCACCCACAGCTTTCCTTCTTCATCGACGCGGCACTCCGTGTCTCCGATCGGCTCCCCGACCGCGCCGTCCTTAAGATGCGATCTGCGCTCGGACTGTTCAAACGCCGCGATGCCGATCTCGGTCATGCCGTAGCCGTTCGCCAGCGGATACCCGATGTTGTTGAAAAACCGCAGCACCTCCGGCGAAACCGGACCGCCGCCGCTGATCATCGACTGCGGACTGTCCCCGAAAATGCCCTCGCGCACCTTCTGGAACGCAAGTTTTGAAAACAGCGAGCCAAGCACCGGCACGTTTCCGATGCGGTCCATGATCCGCATACCGCGTTCGAACTTTTTCGCGGTCTTTTCGCCGCGCTTTTCAATCTCCTTTTTTGCGGTCTCATAGATGCGCTCCCACAGAAGCGGGATCGCAAACACATGCGTGATCTTGTGCTTGCGCGCCGTGTTCAGCAGTGTTTTTGGATTGTAGTCCTTCAAAAGCACGAACGTGCGGGAGAAGAACGCAAACCAGATATAGACCGCGGTCAGTCCGAAGATATGATAGAACGGCAGAAACGTCAGCTGCTTGAGCTCGCCCTCATAGTGGCGTTTCATGCGTTTGCACACCCGAATGATCTCGGCGCTGTTTTCGATCTGGTGAAAGAACCGCTCGCCCGAATACGCGCACAGCTTGACGTGCTCGCTCGTGCCCGACGTCATCAAAAGCACTTCGTCCGCAAACGCCGGTTCGAACGCCGTCGGTTCGGCTGCAAGAATCTCATCGAGCAGAATCGTGCGCGTTTGAAACCGCCGCCCGTCGGACAGGACCGCGGCCACGCCGTATTCGGAAAACAGTTCGTTCAGGGTGGCGTCGTCCAGACGGATGTTGACAAGCAGCGGACGGAATTCGCAGCGCAGGATCGCCCAGAACAGCGCGATCCACTCCGCAGAGTTGTCCATGCAAAGCCCGACCATCGCGTTTTTCGGCGTTTTGGAAAGAAGTCCCTTCAGCCGTTCGGACAGTTCGATCGCCAAAAGCTTACACTGCGCGTAGGTGCGCGTTTCGATCGCGTAGCCGTCGGTGCGCTCGATCATCACGTTGTCGCGCTCGGAATACATCAGCTCGAACAGCGCGCCCATCGTGTGATCGGCGGCGCGAAACGCGTTCAGCTTGTGACGCACGAACGCGTTGATGCTCGAAAATCCCGCAAGATGCTTTGCTTTCATACTCCCTCATTCGCCGCGCGCTGCGGCGACCAAAACATGATTTGTTATTATACCGCAGTTTCTCCGTTTTGTCAAAACAGACACGCGGTTGCGTGCCTGTCTATTTACATAATCTCTTCCTTGTTTTCTTTCGGATATAAATCCGGCTTATCATAGTGCACATGATATTTTAAAGGATTCAGCAGCCGGAAAAACGAGCGTTTTTTCTCCGTCCCGACGTCCACGCGGCGGATCATCACAAACCCGCGGAACGGCGGCATGTACGAGATCAGATCATTGACGTCCGCGAAGTTCTCGCAGTCAAGGCACAAGGTATCGAGATACCGGCGCATCCGCGTCCTGTTTTCGCGCGTGCACTTGAACGGGCGCACGCTCCCGTAGGTATACAGATACGATTTCAGCCCGAAATTGTAGTTCAGGTCCTGACAGCACAGCGCGGCGATGCCCGAGCCGAGCGACCAGCCTAAAATCTCCGTCGCCGCGCTCGGATGCTGTTCATGCAGAGCGTTCCACGCGTCGCGCACCTCATACTTGATTGCGCGGTACATATTGCCCCAGCCGTGATGCACTCTAAGCTGCAGCGGTTCGCCCTCGAATTCGATCGCTTCATAGTAGCGGCTCGCAAACTCGAAGATGTTCGCAAACCAGTCCATGAACCCGAGCGTACGCTGAAAATGCATCTGGATCACATCGCGCTCCGGCTCGTAATGGATCTCGTAATTGACCTCGTGCGAAAGCCCCAGCGCCCTGCCGATCTTCGTCGTGCAGTACCTGACCGCGGTGTAGACGACCGGATACGTCACCTTTCCGGTGTGCGTATAGTCCTCGCTCGTATTGATGAAATACTCCTCAAACGGTAAATGCCGGTACGCCATGCCCCGATCCTCTCTCCGTAATCCTGAAACGGATTATACCACACGATCCGGCGGTTGGCAAACAAAGCTTTTGCTACCTCTCAAACGCCAGTATGGTTCCGATCGGGATGCGAAAGCCGAGCGCTTCATACATCGCTCTGTCGCAGTCGGCGCAGCCGACGGTCAGCGACGCGCCGACGCCGCTGTTTTCAACCGCGTACCGCACCAGCTCCTTCGCGATCCCCGTATGCCGATGCTTCGGAACGATATAGAAATCCTCAAACACGCCGCCGCGCCGGTAATCGAACGTCGAAAACGTCGGCGAGACCGAGCAGCACCCAACAAGCCGTTCGCCGTCCGCGCAGGCAAAAAAGAGGATGTCCCCTTTTCGGATCGCTTCCAGAAGCCTGTCGAAATCCGCTTCGGTCGGCGCTTCTTCCCCGATCTCCCGCTTGTATGCGGTCTCAAGCGGCTTCAAAGCCTCAAACTGCTGTTCGGTAACGTTCAGATACTCCATGTTCTTTCCTTTCATTCTCCGACCAGCTCTATGCGAATGTCGCCGGTGGACGTTGTGATCTCGCACCTGCCGCCCGACGCGGTGTCCGGTACGCTGACCTTGCCGGTGGATGTTTTCGCCGCGAACACCTTTTCCGACCGGAGCGTTCCGGTCACGTCGCCCGTCGAGGTCTTGATCAGGATGCTCTCCGCGTCGCAGTTATTGAGCCGCACGTCGCCCGTGCTTGTTTCGATCCGGAGTTGTCCCGCCGTACACGCGTTGCAGGTGACGTCGCCGGTGCTTGTTTGGATGAAACTGTGTTCATCCGCCGACGCACCGCAAACGACGTCGCCGGTGCTGAGCGTGATATCGATGCTCCCGAACGAAAAGCCCCCGGGGATCGTGACGTCTCCCGTGCGTCCGTCGATCCGCAGCGATTCATAGGGTCCCTCCGGAAGGCAGACCGTCACGGTCGGCGATTTTGCAAACAGCGTCAGCCGATCTGTCCACGTCCGCTGATCGTCGACTGCGATCTTCAGCGTGCCGTTTTCCACGGTGACCGCGTACGTCACCTTTTCCGGTTCTTCGCAGATGACGGCGCATCCGGGGGGATCGGTCGGAGCAAAGAGGATATCGGCTTCGCTCGTGTTCAGTTCTATCCCGGTAACGGTCTGATCGACCGGATAGGTGTTTTCCCTATAGGTGTTTTCCGTAAGCTTTACATTGCCGTGTATTGGAAAATCGAAGTCGCCAAGCTCGAACGCCGTACCAAAGAGTATGAGACCGGTCAAAAGCAGAACGACCGCGGTGATCACCATTCCTTTTTTCATTTGGCACGCTCCTTTCTGACAAACAGGGACTTCAAACCGCGCGCGATCTTCTTTGCCAGGATCACGACGCCCTTCGACGCCGCGACGCAGCCGAAGAACAGGAAGATCGACAATCCGGCGCAAACGAGCGCTGCACCCAGCATGACGATCCCCTGCAGGGCGGTGCCCTTCACAAAGTAGAACACCGCTGCGACGATCCCGCCGAGCGCGCACGCCCACAGCGAAATCTCGACCGCCCACAGCACGATCACCAGCGCCCAAAGCACAATGTACAGGGCGAGCACGACGACCGCCGCCGCAAGCAGCAGCGGAAACCACAGCGGAAATCCCCCCACAACGAGGACGATCTCCCATGCCCGCAGCGCGCGGTTCGGCTTCACGCGCTCCTTGACCAATCTCGAAAGCGGAATGTCGGCAAGCGTCTGCTTTGCGATCTCATCGACGGAGCCGCGCTCCGCGACCGCTTCTTCTTCCGACAGCCCCTCTTCCATCCGATCGTCGATCAGCTCGCCGTAAAACGCCAGCCGCTCCTCGACGTCCTTTTGCGGCAGTCCGCGCAATGCGCGCTCCAACGCCGCAAGAAACTCGGTTTTATTCATGCTGTTCCCCCCTGACCACAAATTGATAGATCGAAACAACCTCTTTCCACTCCGTCCTGAACTGCTCGATGCGCTTTATGCCTGCTTCGGTGATGTGATAGTATTTGCGCAGCCGCCCGTCGTGCTCCGCCGTGCGCACCGAAAGCATGTCCGCTGCCTCCAGCCGTTTCAGGATGGTATAGAGCGTCGATTCGGACAATTCCAGATACGGCTTCATATCCTTGATGATCTTGTATCCGTAGGAATCCTCGTTTTTGATCGCGGCCAGAACGCACACGTCCAACAGACCGCGCTTCAACTGGTTGTCCATACCATACCTCCCTTCTTGGAATACATCGTATCACGAAGTATTGTTTCTGTCAAGCAAAAAACCGTGCCCTAACCGGCACGGGAGCGGGTGCGCATATGCGTTTGTAATTATGAAAGGACCTTATCCGGATATTCCTCCAGAATCTTCCTGATCTCAACCAGGTTCTTTTCCTGATACCGATCTGCCCAGTTCAAAAGATCCCTAAGCGATTTCAGCGTTTCCTTCTTGCCCTTTTCCAGACCGAGTTTTCTTCTGACAAATCTTCGAATGATGCGGTACCGATACGTGCGGCGCGGAACGTTCAATACGTAGATCCGGTCCGCATCTTCAAAGCACTGCAAGCACCACGCGTAATAAACGCCTTCGATGATCCAGTCTTCCTGCTCTAATATCTGTCCGAGAAGCGCATCGCGTTCCTTCGGATCGCGTTTGGTTCCGTAGCCGTTTGCCGCGTTGTCCCATTGCAGCTCGTCGAGATCATAATGCGCGACCCCGAGCTGTTTTGAAAGCGTTTCGGCAAGAACCGTCTTTCCGCTTCCCGGTCCGCCGATGATATGGATCTTCATGTCGCGTTTCTCCGTGGCTTGTGAGTTCCCGTTTAGTATACCCGAAATGGATTCGTTTTTCAATTGCAAAGGCAAGAGATCGCGCCGCAGGCGAGAAAAGTGAAATCGCGGCTGCCGCCGCGGTGAAATCCTCGGACTGCGTCCTTTGGTGAAATCGAATGCTGACGCATCCGGTGAAATGAAATCCGTCCTTCGTCCGCGCTATGCGCGGATTTCACCTGCGCAGCAGATTTCATCACGTTGTGATTTCACCCGTCTGCAAGGACGGATTTCGTTGAAATACCGCGCCGCAGGCGCGGAATACCGCAAGCGATTGGTAACGCAGCGGAGACGTCGCGAGGGCGTTTACAACCGAGCAGTCGAAGCAAGTGAGATCACTTGCGGAAAGGAGCCGCGACGGAGCGGGTGAGCGGTGACGTTTCACGAAAACGGGTCGGTGTTTCCCAAAAACAAAAACGTCGCCGCGAACGATGCGACGTCCGCGGCGACGTGGCAGGGGCAGAAGGACTCGCCTGCTCCGCTTGTTCAGACGCGTCTGCTCGCGCTCCGCACTTCGCAGCCGGTCTTGCGCTGCGCAGCCGTCCGCTAAAAACACCGCGCCGCGGTGTTTTTGCGCCGACCAGATCGGCGCCGCGTCGTTCGAGTCCTCTATCAGAACGCCAAACAAAAGACCACCCATGCGGGTGGTCTTTTGTTTGGCAGGGGCAGAAGGACTCGAACCCTCAAGAACGGTTTTGGAGACCGCTATGTTACCATTACATCATGCCCCTACGGGATTCCATTGTTTGCAAGCGGTATCATAACACAGCCGCGGACAAAATGCAAGCAGTTTTTCGGAATCAGACAAACTGCCGAAGATATTCGCTCAGATTCCGATACGCAATGCGCTCCACTTCGGCGCGCGTAAACCCGGCGTTCAACAGCGCGTCGAACAGTGCGGGCAGGTCGGACGGGTTTTTGAGGTCCTTCGGATAGCGCTGCATGCCGTCGAAGTCCGAGCCGATGCACACCGCGTTGACGCCCGCAAGTTCGGCGACATGCGTGATATGGCGGACGATATCCTTGATTTCGGCGTACCCGGATTCACAGAGCTGCGGGCCGTAGAAATTGATCCCGATCACGCCGCCGCGTTCGGCGATCGCCTTGATATGCGCGTCGGAAAGACAGCGCGGCGCGTCGCACAGGGCGCGGCAGTTGGAGTGCGACGCGAAGATCGGCGCGTCGCAGAGCTTCAGCGCGTCGTCGATGCCCTCGTCGCTTAGATGCGACACGTCGAACGCCATGCCGATGCGGTTCATTTCCCTGAGAATCTCACGGCCCGTTTCGGTGAGTCCGCGGCGGCGTTTGCCCTGCGCCGCGCCGGCGAGCTCGTTGTTCGCGTTCCAGGTGAACATCATTGCGCGCACGCCGAGCCGGTACAGATCCCGAAGGATCGACGGCGAACCGCCCAAGGCTTCCGCGCCCTCGATCGCGAGCAGCGTCGCGATCTTTCCCGACGCCGGATCGAAATCACGTGTGAACGGCACAAACGCGGGATCGGTCTCAATGAGCGCACGGTAGCGGTCGATCATGATCAGAACCTGCTCGAGCGGCGGTACGCGCAGGGTCGTGTCCGCCCAAGCCGCCAGCACCTGGAGCGCGACGTTTCCGCGCTTCAGGTTATCGCGCGTGATCGTCTGGTTCCGCTTCTGCGTGCCGATCGTCCAGCCGTACTCCATCGCGCCGAACAGAAAATCGCAATGCGCGTCAGCCGCGTAAAAAGCCATGGCGTTCCCCTTTCAAATAAACAGGGGCAGAAATGCTCTGCCCCCGTTCGTGTTCTTATTTTGCGTAGTCGACCGTGCGGGTCTCGCGGATCACATTGACCTTGATCTGACCCGGATACTCGAGCTCGCTCTCGATGCGCTTTGCGATGTCCTTCGCCATGATGACGGTCTCGGTGTCGCTGACGCGCTCCGGCTTGACGATGATGCGCACCTCGCGGCCCGCCTGGATCGCGTAGGAGTAATCGACGCCCTCGAACGAGTTGGCGATCTCCTCGAGCTTTTCGAGACGCTTGATGTACGCTTCGAGCGTTTCACGCCGCGCGCCCGGCCGTGCCGCCGAGATCGCGTCCGCCGCCTGCACGAGCACCGCTTCGACCGAGTTGGGATCGACGTCGCCGTGGTGCGCCATGATGCAGTGGATCACCGCGTTGTTCTCGCGATACTTCTTGGCGAGGTCCGCGCCGATCTGCGCATGGCTGCCCTCGACCTCGTGATCGATCGACTTTCCGATGTCATGCAACAGTCCCGCGCGCTTTGCAAGCGCGACGTTTGCGCCGATCTCCGCCGCCATGATGCCGGCAAGGTGCGCGACCTCGATCGAGTGGCGCAGCACGTTCTGTCCGTAGCTGGTGCGATAGCGCATTCTGCCGAGGTAGCGAACGAGCTCATGATGCAGACCGTGGATGCCCACCTCCAGCACCGCCGCTTCACCCGCCTCGCGGATCTGCGCGTCGACTTCCTTGCGCGCTTTCTCGACCATCTCCTCGATGCGCGCCGGATGGATGCGTCCGTCCATGATCAGTTTTTCCAGACTGATGCGCGCAATCTCTCTGCGCACCGGATCGAACGCGGACAGGATCACCGCTTCCGGCGTGTCGTCGATGATCAGATCGACGCCGGTCGCCGTTTCGAGCGCGCGGATATTGCGTCCCTCGCGGCCGATGATGCGTCCCTTCATTTCGTCGTTGGGCAGCGGCACGACGGACACGGTCGCTTCCGCGACGTGGTCCGCGGCGCAGCGCTGGATCGCCAGCGAGACGATGTCGCGCGCGCGTTTGTCCGCTTCCTCGCGGGTCTGCTGCTCGATCTCGCGAAGCATGATCGCCGCGTCGTGCTTGGCTTCCTGCTCCGCGCGGGAAAGAACCATCGCTTTCGCCTCGTCGAGCGTGATGCCCGAGATGCGCTCGAGCTCCTCCTCCTGCTTCTTGTACAGCAGGTTGATCTCCTCTTCGACCTTGTCGAGCTTTTTGGTGCGTTCGTTCAAGGCCTGCTCGCGGCTTTCGACCCCCTCGAGTTTCTTGTCCAGCGACTCCTCGCGCTGGAACAACCGCCGCTCGGTGCGCTGCAATTCCGCTCTGCGTTCCCGGTTTTCCTTTTCGGCGTCGCCTTTGAGTTTGATGACCTCTTCCTTCGCCTCCAGGACCTTTTCCTTACGGATCTCTTCGGCTTTCTTCTGCGCTTCGTCGTAGAGCCGTTTTACGGCGTCCTCCGCCTTTTCAACCTTTGCTTCCGCGACGTTCTTGCGATAGAAGTAGCCGATCACAAACCCGATCAGCGCACCGACGACGACTCCGGCGCCGATCAAAACATACTGCAACCAGTTAGGCATATTCTACTCCGATCTATGATAAATATAACCGAGCAAACTGCCCGGCCATTTCACAGGTTTGATTCAAGTTTTCGGCAAATCCTTGCGCGCAAACGGGACGTGCGACGCATGTTTCCGCAAATTGATGTTCAATTCTATGATGAACGCACTTGGCAGTGCAGGATTACTCGATAATATTGTAAACGTACCGCCGGGCAAAGTCAAGGTCGGATTCCCAAAAGAAACAAAATATTAAAAAAGAAACGATGCTATACGGGCGGGACGCAGAAATGCGTCCCGCCCGTCCGCTTGCTTATTTCGTCTTTCCGGTCAGAACGTTCGACCACTGACCGTAATAGGTCATGCCCTCAAAGACGTGGTACGAACGCACCCGCACGTAGTAGGTCGTCTTGGCCTTCAGTCCGGAAACGACCGTCTGGTACGTCGTCGCTTTCTTGACCGTGACCGTCTTCACATCCTTGGTGAAGTTCTTGTCCGTCGCGACCTGCACCTCGTAGCCGGTAAACACCGACGAGCCCGACCACTTCACCGTCAGCTTCTTGCTTCCCGGCGTCACGCTGTTCAGCGTGCGCGTCGTGATGCGCACCGTGGTTTTGAGCGGTCCGACGATGCCGAGGTTGTAGTTGTCCATCGGATCGGAGAAGTACGCCTTGATCCCATACTGATACCG
>CAJOKM010000021.1 GCA_905235205.1 uncultured Clostridia bacterium
CTTGCCGCGGCAAGCGGCAGCGATTTCAGAAAATCGAGGATGAGCGCAAGAAACGACCATTCGCCCGCATAGCTGATCGTTCCGAGATACTCCATCTGCGCGGTTGAGGACGCCGAATTCAGAAACGGGATCACGGGCAGCAAAACTGCAGAAACGATAAGCATCCACTTGGACCGGCAATCGTGCAGAAACAGCCCGATACAGATCAGCACCGTGACAAGAACCGCGGCGCACAGGAAAAGGACCGTACTTGCGGACGTGATCGGAATCAGCGTATACCGGAAGGAAGCGTCGATGGAACCGAGGGCGATCGCGATCACCGACGCGGCATAGACGACCGCCGTGACGCCGGCTGCGCGGAATCCGCGAACGAGGAGCATGATTCCGATAAACGCGATCAGAACGCTCTGTCCGAAGCTGATCCAATAACCGGCGCCAACCTCGTAGTCGACCATCATGAGCGCAAAAAAGGATGGAAATAACGTCAACACCCGCAGTACGGCAAGGACGATCAAAAGGATCCCTGCGGTGATGCGAAGCGTTTTTTTGTTTTCCTGCATGGGTTTTCTCCTTTCACTTGTGCGTTTTTTCTCTCGCCCGTTTGTGCGCGCCGATCTGCCCCGGTCGCAGGTCGGATTTTTTCTGCGTCTTTTCGCCCTTTAAGGCAAGGATCGCGTCGCCGCCGTTTCAAACTCGAGCTCGCGCGCCGCCTGCTGCATTTGTTCGGTGAGGATCGCGATGCGCTCCTTCTTCTGATATTCGGTGAGATGCTCGGGTTTCTCCTCCTCGCGCCGCGAGATCACCAGCGTATCGTAGACCTTTTTCTGGATCGTTTTCGGCGTGATATTGTGCGCCTTGTTGTAGGCAAGCTGCTTTGATCTGCGGCGGGCGGTCTCGTCCATCGCGCGGCGCATCGACGGCGTGATCGTGTCGGCGTAGAGGATGACGCGCCCTTCGGCGTTTCGCGCGGCGCGGCCGATCGTCTGAATGAGACTCGTTTCGCTGCGCAGAAAGCCCTCCTTGTCCGCGTCGAGGATCGCAACCAAGCCCACTTCCGGGAGATCGAGCCCCTCGCGTAAAAGGTTGATGCCCACCAGCACATCAAACTCGCCGAGTCTGAGATCGCGGATGATCTCCATGCGGTCGAGCGTGTCGATGTCGCTGTGCATGTAGCGCACGCGCACGCCCATGCGGTCGAGATACTCGGTCAGATCCTCCGCCATACGCTTGGTGAGCGTGGTGATCAGCGTGCGGAAGCCCTTCTCCGCCTGCACGCGCACTTCGCCTAAGATATCGTCGATCTGACCGTTGACGGGACGGACGGCGACCTCGGGGTCGACCAGTCCCGTCGGGCGGATGATCTGCTCGGCGACAACGGACGCGCGGCTTAGCTCAAAGCTTGCGGGCGTCGCGGACACGCAGACGATCTGCGGCACGCGCGCCATGAACTCGTCGAACTTCAGCGGGCGGTTGTCCTTTGCGCTGGGCAGCCGGAAGCCGTACTCGACCAGCGCGTCCTTCCTTGCGCGGTCGCCGCGAAACATCCCCCCGACCTGCGGGAGCGTGACGTGGCTCTCGTCGATGAACATCAGGAAGTCCTTCGGAAAATAATCGAGAAGCGTGTACGGCGGTTCGCCCGGGGCTCTGCCGTCGAAATAGCGCGAGTAGTTTTCGATGCCGCTGCAAAAGCCGATCTCCTGCATCATTTCAATGTCGTGCAGCACGCGCGAGCGGATGCGCTCGGCTTCCAGAGGCCGGTTGGTGTCCAAAAACATCCGTTCCTGCACCTCCATGTCGCGTTCGATCTCTTCAAGCGCTTTCACCATCTTCTCGTGCCCGGTCGCGTAGTGCGAGGCGGGGAAGATCGCAACGTGGCTGCGGCGGGAGATCACCTCGCCGGTCAGCACGTTGATCTCCGAAATGCGCTCGATCTCGTCGCCGAAAAACCCGATCCGCAGCGCCTTGTCGGTCCAGTTGACCGGATAGATATCGAGCGTGTCGCCGTGCGAACGGAACGTGCCGCGCTGGAAATCGAGGTCGTTGCGCTGGTACTGGTTTTCGATGAGCCGGTGCATGACGTCGCGCCGGTCGATCTCCATGCCCTCGCGCAAGGAGATCGCGAGCTTCAGGTATTCCTCGGGATCGCCGAGACCGTAGATGCACGACACCGAGGCGACGATGATCACGTCCCTGCGCTCGTTTAACGCGCAGGTCGCGGAGTGACGGAGCTTGTCGATCTCGTCGTTGACCTCGATCGTCTTTTCGATGTAGGTGTCGGACGCGGGCAGATACGCTTCGGGCTGATAGTAGTCGTAGTACGAGACAAAGAACTCGACCGCGGAATCGGGGAACAGCTCCTTAAACTCGGAGCAGAGCTGCGCGGCGAGCGTTTTGTTGTGCGCGAGCACGAGCGTGGGCTTTTGCACACGCTCGATGACCTTCGCCATGGTATAGGTTTTTCCGCTTCCCGTCACGCCTAAAAGCACCGAGAGCGGATTGCCCGCTTCGATGCTTTTACTGAGCGCGTCGATCGCCTGCGGCTGATCGCCCTGCGGCTCGTACGGGGAAACGACCTTAAAGAGTCCCATCAGTATTCAAAATCGACCGTCCTGGATTCGAGACAGTGCGCGTGGATGTAGACGCGCGCGGCGTTGTGATCCGGATGCCGGTCGTAGATCTTGAAGTCCTCGCGG
The DNA here is from genome assembly GCA_905235205.1 of uncultured Clostridia bacterium. Classification (GTDB taxonomy): domain Bacteria; phylum Bacillota; class Clostridia; order Christensenellales; family CAG-138; genus UBA3792. The sequence continues at coordinate 2,694 of CAJOKM010000021.1, forward strand.
GATTTGAAATCCACCAAAAGCGCCATGTCGAAGCTTCTGGGCGAATGCAGAAAGTCCTCGCCGATCTGCATGTGCGCAATTTCGGGGATCTTCTCAACGAGCGCGTACAGCGAGTCGCGCACGACGGGGACGTTGACCTTCGGGTCCTCAAACTTGAACAGAACGATGTGCTTGATCATAGTCCCCCCTTATTCCGCGATCGAAAGCGCGATGCGGATCATCTGATCGAACGCGGTCTCGCGCTCTTTCGGCGTTGCTTCCTCATGCGTGCCGATGATGTCGCTGATGGTGTCGATGGCGAGCGCTTTTTTGCCGTAACGCGCCGCGTTCATGTACAGCGCCGCGGCTTCCATCTCCGCGCCCAACACACCCATCTTGCGCCATTGTTTCCATTCCTCGGGATCGTCCTCGTAGAACGTGTCGGAGCTCATGATGTTGCCGACCATGTACCTTGCGCCGATCGCCTCGCAGGCGTCGACGGCTTTGCGCAAAAGTCCGAAGTCCGCGATCGGCGCGAACGTGCCGGGCAGATGGAACTGCGCGGCGAAGTTCGAGTTCGTGCACGCGCCCTGTCCGATGATGATGTCGAACAGCTTCAAATCGGGATGATACGCGCCGGCGGAACCGACGCGGATGATGCTTTCGACGCCGAACACGGTATAAAGCTCGTGCGAGTAGATGGCGATCGACGGAATGCCCATGCCGCTCGCCATGACCGAAACGCGCTTGCCCTGATACGTTCCGGTGTAGCCGTACACGTTTCGGATGCTTGTGACAAGCTTCGGGTTTTCAAGGTACGTTTCCGCAATGAACTTTGCGCGTAAGGGGTCGCCGGGCATCAGCACGGTCTTCGCAAAATCGCCTTTTTGTGCGCCGTTGTGTGGAGTCAATGTCTGCATAGCCGTTCTCCTTTTCTCAGTGTTTCAACAGGACGGACAGCGTCGCGTCCAGTTCGTTCATCAGTTCGTCAAGACGGCGCTGCACCGCCTCGTCGGTTGCGGCATGCGCGCCGATGTACAGCTTCAGCTTCGGCTCCGTGCCGCTCGGGCGCACGGTGATCCACGCGCCGTCCGAAAGCGTCAGGCGCAGCACGTTCGAGCGCGGCAGCCCCGTTTCTTCCGGTTTTTCGAAATCCTCGGTCTTTGTAACCCGTGTGCCCGCGACCGTTTCGGGCGGGCAGAGCCGCAGCGCTTCCATCGCGTTTCGGATCGCCTCGATGCCTTCCTTGCCCTCGAGCGTGTACGACTTGACCTTTTCGCGGTAGTACCCGTAGGTCTCGTAAATCTCCGTGAGCGCGTCAAAGAGCGTCATGCCCTTCTCGGCATAGATCACGCACGCCTCCGCAACCAGCATCGCCGCGCAGATCGCGTCCTTGTCGCGCGCGAATCCGCCGGCTAAGAAGCCGTAGCTCTCCTCAAACCCGAACAGGAACGTGCTGCTTTGTGTGCGCTCGCACGCCGCGATCTGTTCCGAAATGAAGCGGAACCCGGTGAGGACCTCGCGAAGCTCCACGCCGAAGCGCGCGCAGATTGCGTCGGCGAGCTTGGTGGAAACGATGGAGCGCACGACCAGTCCGTTTTCGGGGAGCCTGCCGGTCGCCTTGTAGCTCGATAAGAGCGAATGGATCAGAATCGCGCCGATCTGGTTCCCGGTGAGCACCGCCCACGTTCCGTCGGTCTTTTTCACCGCGCAGCCCAAACGGTCGCTGTCGGGATCGGTGCCGATGATCACGCTCGCGTTGACCGCTTCGGCATAGCGGAACGCCAGCGTAAACGCGTTCGGATCCTCGGGGTTGGGCGCTTTGACCGTCGGGAAATCGCCGTCGGGCGCTTCCTGTTCCTTCACGACGGTCACGTTCGTCACGCCGATGCGCTTCAGGATCTCGCGCACGGGCACGTTTCCGCTTCCGTGCAGCGGCGTATAGACGAGCTTCAGGTCCTTTCCCTTCTCCCGGACGAGTTCGGGCTGCGTCAGAAGCGTCATCGTCTTTTGATAATAGACCTCGTCGACCTCTTTGCCGATCAGTTGAATCGAGCCGTCCGCGATCGCCTCGTCGTACGGTTTGTACGCGGTCCTGAAGCCTTCGACGGCGCGAATGCAGTCGGTGATCGCCGCGGCGTCGTCGGGCGCCGCCTGCCCGCCGCTCGGCCCGTAGACCTTGTAGCCGTTGTACTTTGGCGGATTATGGCTTGCCGTGATCACAATGCCCGCGTCGCAATTCAGTTCGAGGATCGTAAACGAAAGCTGCGGCACCGAATGCAGGGTCGAATACAGGAACACCTGCACGCCGTGCGCCGCGAGCACGCAGGCGCTCTCCTTCGCGAACAGATCGGAGCAGTGCCGCGAGTCGTAGGCGATGCACACGCGCGGCTGCCCCGAAACGCTTGCGTTCAGATACCGCGCAAGACCCTCGGTCGCTTTTCGCACGTTGTACACGTTCATGCGATTGTCGCCCGCGCCCAAGATGCCGCGAAGTCCCGCCGTGCCGAACTCCAGCTCGGTATAGAAGCGCTCCTCGATCTCGTGCGGATCGTCCCTGATGGCAAGAAGCTCCGCTTTGGTCTGTTCATCGACGTCGGGACTGTTCATCCACAGTTCGTAGCGTTCGTTTGCGTTCATCGTTTTCCCTCCGAAATAGATTTGAGGTCGAGTTCTTTCTGGCTCTCAAAGGTTTTTTGAAGCACCGTGAGGCGCTTATGCAGCAGACACTGACAGCGCTTTTTGTACCGCTTGTTCGCCTCGCGATCGCCGTACTTGTCGTCGCCTAAGACCGGCGTTCCGATCGCGCGCATCTGTACGCGGATCTGATGCGTCCGCCCGGTAAAGAGCCGGATCTCACAAAGAGACAGGTCCCCGCGCGTTTCGAGCACACGAAGCGCAAGCTCCATTTTCAGCGCGTCGGGATCGGTCTTTTTGCAAAGCTTCATGAACGCGGCGTCCGCGTCCTTTTTCGCGTAATGCGTGTAGGTTCCGTTCTCGGGGCGACCGACGACGACGGCGTGATAGACCTTTTCGGTCTCGTGCCGGTAGAACGCGTCAAGGAGCCGGTCGCGCATCGCTTCGGTTCGCGCAAAGAGTACCAGTCCTTCGGTGTTCGCGTCGAGCCGGTGCACCGGATACAGCGGATCAACCAGCGCGGACAGCTCGCCTAAAAGCGCCCCTTCGACCTCCGCGCCGGCGTTCTTGTCGACCACGAGCAGGTCGTCGTCAAGATACACGCCGCTGCACACGCTCTGCGCAGGCAAGAGCTTTTGCGCGGCGGGATACTCCGTCCACGGCGGAATCGAGTAGAACGTCATCGGTTCGTTCAGCGTCGGATGCTGAATCGAAAGCATGTACGACCACAGCCGGATCTGCGTACCGGGGCGGGCGTTCGGATGATACCGCATGTCGCCCTTGATCGGAAGATTCCGCGAGGAAAGCTGTACGCGCACCTGGTGCGCCCGACCGGTCAGAAGCTCCACGTCGAGTAGAGCCGTTCCGTTCGCCTTTAAGAGCGTTCGATAGCGCAGGATCGCCTTTTTCGCGCCGTCGGTCCCTTCTTTTACGACGCGCGTCGTGTTGGTCGATTCGTCTTTTACAAGCCAATCCACGCACTCATCAAACGGCTTCGGATCGCCGTCGACGATCGCGGCGTAGCGCTTGTGCGCGCGGCGGTCCTGAAACTGCGCGGAAAGCCGCGCCGCCGCCTTGCTCGTTTTTGCGAACACCATGACGCCGCCGACGGGGCGGTCGAGCCGGTGCACGAGTCCGAGATAGGCGTCGCCGGGTTTGTGATAGGTTTCCTTGAGATAGGTTTTTAAGACGGTCAGAAGGTCCGCGTCATGGGAAGCGTCCGCCTGCACGGGCAGGTTTGCGGGCTTTTCGACCACAAGCAGATGATTGTCTTCGAACAGGATGTGCGGCGTATTCATACGTTCGACCATCTTCCGCTCGCGCCGCAGGGCAGCACGAGTCCGCCGCGGCGGATCGGCAGACCGATCTCATCCGCTTCGGCGTGTCCGCCGCGCATCACAAGCTTCAACACATTCAGAAGCACGCTCGGCGCAAGGCCGGTCGTGTAGGAATTGATCAAAAAGAAGCAGGGGTCGTCGGACAGCAGGGAGGCGCACAGCTCGACGAGCGGATAGAGATCGGTTTCGATCTTCCACATCTCGCCGGTCGGACCTCTGCCGTAGCTGGGCGGGTCCATCACGATCCCGTCGTAGCGGTTGCCGCGCCTTAACTCGCGTTTTACAAACTTCAAGCAGTCGTCGACGAGATAGCGGATCGGCGCGTCAGCCAAACCGGACGCCGCCGCGTTGTCCTTTGCCCAGGCGACCATGCCCTTTGCCGCGTCGACGTGAACGACCTCCGCGCCGGCCTTTGCGCAGGCGCAGGTCGCGCCGCCGGTATAGGCGAACAGGTTCAAAACCTTCGGCCGCCGTCCGGTACGGCTTTCATACGCCGTGATTTGCTCGCGCATCCAGTCCCAGTTGACCGCCTGTTCGGGAAACAGCCCCGTATGCTTGAACCCGGTCGGACGCACGACGAAGGTAAGATCGCGGTACGCGATCGTCCACTGCTCGGGAAGCGCGCGTTTATACGCCCAGTGTCCGCCGCCGGACGCGCTGCGGTGATAGACCGCGTCGGCTCTGTCCTGCGCGCGCGCGTCCATCGTCCAGACCGCCTGCGGATCGGGACGCAGAAGCGTCACGTCGCCCCAGCGTTCGAGCTTGTCGCCGTTGCCCGCGTCAAGGATTTCATATGCGTTCCACAGGGAAGCGAGATACATGTCGGTCCTCCGTTATTCTTCTCCGATGCGCACGATGTCCGCGCCGATCGCTTTGAACTTCGAATCAAGGTATTCATAGCCGCGGTCGATATACGCGATGTTGTGCACGCGCGCAATGCCGTTGTTCATGAGCCCCGCAATGATCAGCGCCGCGCCGGCTCTCAGATCGCTTGCGGTGACGTCGCCGCCGTGCAGGGCTTCGACGCCCTTGACGCGCGCGACGCGCTTTGCGATCGAAATGCTTGCGCCGAGCTTCCGAAGCTCTTTGACGTGGTTGAACCGGTTTTCAAAGATGTTCTCGGTGATCACGCTCGTGCCGCCCGCAGTGGTAAGGTACGCCATCATCGGCTGCTGCAGATCGGTCGGGAACCCGGGATAGACCATCGTGCGGAAGCTGACCGCGCGCGGGCGGTCGTTCATGGTCACGCGCAGGAAAAAGTCGCGTCCGTCGTCGCCTTCGATGACGCGCGCGCCGCTTTCCATCAGCTTGGCGGAGATCGCCTCCATATGCGTCGGGATCACGTTCTTGATGACCACGTCGCCGCGCGTCGCGGCGGCGGCGATCATGTAGGTGCCGGTCTCGATCTGATCCGGAATGATCGAGTACGCGCAGCCGTGCAGCTTTTTGCGTCCCTGGATACGGATCACGTCGGTGCCCGCGCCGCGGACCGACGCGCCCATCATGTTCAGAAAGTTCGCCACGTCGACAACGTGCGGCTCCTTTGCGACGTTACTCAGCACGGTCGTGCCCTCCGCCTTGGCTGCCGCCAGCATGACGTTGATCGTCGCGCCGACGGAAACCACGTCAAAGAAGATCTCCGCGCCCTTGAGCTTCGTCGCCTGCGCGCGCAGCACGTTGCGGCTCTCGTCCATATAGATCTTGGCGCCGAGCGCGCGCATGCCCTTGATATGCTGATCGATGGGTCTGGGCCCGATGACGCAGCCGCCCGGCAGCGCGAGCTCGATCTCGCCGCAGGCGCCGAGCATTGCGCCGAGCAGGTAATAGGACGCGCGCATGGAGCTGACGCGCTCCGACGTCGCGTCGCGCGTATTGATCGAGGACGGATCGATGCGCATGCAGCCGCCCTCCGTCATATCGACCTTCGCGCCGAGTCCCTCGAGGATCAGCTTCAGGCTTTCGACGTCCGCGATGTTCGGCAGGTTCTCAAGCACGCAGGGTTCGCCTGCTAAGATCGCCGCCGGAATGATCGCGACCGCCGCGTTTTTCGCGCCGCTGATCGTGACCGTTCCTTCGAGCCGCCTGCCGCCGTGGATAGAGTAAAAATCGTTCATGTGGTTCGTTCCTTGCCCCTTGCCGAACGCAAGGTCTTCTTTTCATTCAGTTTAGCGGATTTTGCGCGTTCCGTCAACCGTTGGAGCCCCATTCGAGACCGTACTGCGTTCCCCAGGCGGCGAACGTGCCGTCGCGCTGCCAGTCGTAGAACACTTCGTCGCACAGCGCGATCAGAACGGAGTCCTTTTTCGCGATCGCGTAGTACGGGATCTTCCCGAGGGAGATCGGCAGGATCTGCGCGCGCGATTCCTGCCACGACTGCGCCACCGTGCGCGGTACGCAGACCGCGTCGACCGTGCCCGCGCGCAGCATCACGCGCATCGAGTAGTAATCCGCCGCGGGATGCACGACGAGCTCCGGCTCGACCCTGTCGAGGTAGTCGTACAGGAGCGTTTCGCACGGCGTTTCCTGTAAAACGGCGACCGTTTTGCCGTACAGCGAGTCGAACGCGTCATAGCCGAGCAGCACGCACTCGTCGGTAAAGAACGGCACCGCGCTGCAGGAGAATCCCTCCTCGGGGAACGCCTGCATGCTCATGATCGCCAGATCGATCTCGCCGTCGTTCATGCGCCACGGCGCGGCGTAGCGGTCGACCTCGATCGTTGTCACGCCCTCGGTGCTGCCGAAGATCAGCGTGCCGAGCCGGTCCGCGATCGCTTTTTCGTAGCCGTCGCCGCCCCGGTACAGGCCTTCGATGCCGGGATCCACGCCGACGCGCAAAACGCCCGCGCTCTTCAGCACGTCCAGCTCCGCGCTGGAGAGCACGGACGCGGTCGGACGGTTGATCAGCACCAGCACGGTGAGAAGCAGCACGGCGACGATCGCGATGAGGATCGGCTTGATCGGCAGCCGCTCCTGCCAGCCCGGACGCAGGATCCGCTTCTTTTTGGGTTTCAATGATTCGTTAAATTTGGTTTCCATCCAAATAAGTATACCAAATAATTCGCAAATAGGAAAGAAGAAACCTATACAAATTCGGGAAAGAATCGTATAATGGATATAAGCATCCGAAAGGAGACAGGATATGCGTTTGTTTATCGCCGTGCCGCTGCCGAAGGACGTGCAGCGCGCCGTATGGTCCGTGCAGGAGGAACTGAGAGAGTCAAGCACCGCGGGCCGCTTTGTGCCGCAGGGCAATCATCACATCACGGTCCGGTTCATCGGGGAAAGCAATGCGCTTGTCGACATAGCCTGCGCCATGCACGAAGCGGTGAAGGACGCGCGGCCGGTCCTTTTGCGGCTGGGCGGGCTCGGTTCGTTCACGCACGGCGGCGCGCGGACAAGCTTTATATCGGTGAGGGGCGATCTCGATGAACTGGTGCGCATCAAGGAAACGCTCGACTCGGCGCTTTTCGATCGCGGCATCATCGGGGCAAAGAACCGGCTCACGCCGCATATCACGCTGGCGCGCGCCGTGGAGCACGGCGACGTAAGCCGCATCCCTGTTCCGAACGCGGCGTTCACCGCGCGATCGATCGTGCTGTTTGAGAGCGCCAACGAGCGCGGACGCATGGTTTACACACCGGTGCACACGGAAACGTTTTAGGAGGAACTATGGCGTCTTTGACGATCTTCCGGGGCGGCGCGCATACCGGAAAAAGCACCGCGCTCTATGAAAAGATCCGCTCGCACATGACGCGCGGCGAGCACGCGATCCTGCTCGTGCCGGAACAGGCGACGTATGCCGCGGAACGGCGGCTGTGCGACGCGCTGGGCGGACTTCTGGGCGTGGAGGTATACAGCTTCGAGCGCTTTTCGGAGCGGCTTTTGGAGCGGTTCGGAAGGGTGCGTCCGTTTCTGTCCGTTGAGGGAAGGCATATGGTTTTGCGGCGCGCGGCGTACCGGAACCGGTCGAAGCTGTCCGTGTTTTCGCGGGTCTATACGGCGCGCGGGTTTGCCGAGTCGATGGACGAATGGATCGGGCGGTTCAAGCAAAGCTGCATCACGCCCGAGGACCTGTCCGAGGCGATCCAAAAGCTCGATCCCGATTCCCTGCTCTATCGGAAGCTGTCCGATATTTCCCTGTTATACCGCGACAGCGAAGCGTTCTTAAAGGAGCGCTACCTGACCGCGCAGGATCTGCTCACCGAAGTTCTCGCCGTACTGCCCGACGCGGAGCTGTCCGGCACCTATGTATATATCGACGACCTCGACCGTCCGCGCGAGCAGGTCATGCGGCTACTGAAGGGAATTTTGCTGTACGCAAAGCAGGTGACCATGACGATCCGCGCCGAAGACGACCCGAATCTATCTGACCTGTTCCGCCCCGAAACGGACCGTGAACAGGCGCTTTTGGCATACTGTGCCGAACAGGGCATCCCGTTCTCGGTCCGCGCGTTCGAGACGCAGAGCGCCGCGGTCGATCCGGCGCTCCGGCATCTGGAGCGCGAGCTGTTCTCGGCAAACCCGAAGCCGTTCGACGCGCCGACCGACGCCGTGACCGTGACCGGATTCTCAACGCAGGCGCTCGAAGCGGAGGAGACCGCCGACCGCATTGCGGCGCTTGTGCGCGAGGGCGGACTGCGCTATTCGGACGTCGCGATCGTCGTGTCGTCGATGGAGACCTACGGACCGCTTTTGCGCCGCGCGTTCAGGCTTCGGGGCATCCCGCTGTTTTTCGACGCGTCGCGGCCGATTCTCGGACACGCGGCGACCGATTTTGTGCTGTCGTCGGTGCGCGCGGCGACGCGCTCTTTAAACGTCGACGATCTGCTGCATGTGCTCAAGAGCGGCTACGCGGGCGTGGACGCGGGCGACGTCGAGCTTTTGGAAAACTACCTGCTGCGCTACGGACTGTACGGAAGCGCGCTTTTTGAGCCGCTGAAGATCGGCGAGGTCCCCGAAGGCGCGGAGCGCGCAAGAAGCGCGATCGTTCCGAAGCTGATCGCGCTGCATGAATCGCTTTTATTGAAGACCGCGGGTGAAAAGGTCCGCGGCGTGTACGCGTATCTGAAGGACGCCGGGCTTCGGACGCAGCTGGAAGCGGAGGCGGAAGCGCTGCGCGCGTCGGGCGAATCGCAGGACGCGCAGACGTACGCGCAGATGTGGAATACGCTGATGACGCTGTTTTCGCAGATCGAGGCGATCATGGGCGACGTGCCGATGGGTCTGGCGGAGTTTCATACCCTGCTTGAGGAGGGACTTTCGAGCTACCGGATCGGGGTCCTGCCCGGCGCGGCGGATCAGGTCGTGCTCGGAGATCTGGTGCGCACGCGGCTCAGCCGGAGCCGGGTCCTGTTTCTGCTCGGCTGCAACGAGGGCGTGTTCCCGCCCGCGCGCAGCGACGACGCGCTGCTAAACGACGCGGAGCTTCTTCGCATGGAGCAGACGGGCCTGTCGGTGTGGGGCAATACCGCGCTGCTGTCGGCGGCGGACCGGCTGCAGCTCTATACGCTGCTGACCAAAGCGACGGACCGGCTGTTCTTCTCGTACGCGTGTTCCGGCGGCGGCAGCGATCTGGTTCCGTCGCCGATCGTCGGAACGGTCGAAGCGCTGTTTGTGAAAAACAAGACGGAGATACGCGTTTTTTACGGCGACGCGCTGCCCGCGTCCGAAGCGGTCGGGTTTACGGCGCTGTCCGAGCTTTTGCGCGCGTACCGGACCGAGGGATACGTCGGAAAACGGCTCCCGGCGCTGCTCTGGCGGTTTACGCACAACCCAAACTACGCGGACGCGACCGCGGCGCTGCTCGACGGACGCGCGGGCACGCGGGCGCAGACGCAGATCGGGAAAACGCTTGCGCACCGGCTGTACGGCGACGCGCCGAACATGAGCGCGAGTCGGCTCGAGCAGTTTGCGCGCTGTCCGTTTGCGCAGTATCTGAAATACGGACTTCGCGCCGAGGAGCGCAAGGAAGCGACGGAGCGCGCGGACAACGTCGGCACGTTTTTGCACGACGCGCTCGACGCGTTTGTGAAAACGGCGCAATCGGACGGAAGCGATTTGAAAACCATGACGAACGCGGACGCGGACGCGATCTTAGACCGCATTCTGCCGCCGCTGATCGCGGCGCACAACGACGGGATCTTCGAGCGCAACGTGCGGCAGAGAGAAGCGCTGATCGTGCGCATCCGCATGATCCGCTGGTGCGTGTATTCCGTGCTGCGGCAGATCCGCGAAGGCAAATTTTCGATCGCGGCGACCGAAGCGAGCTTCGGCATGGGCGAGGGCCTGAAGCCGGTTTCGCTGGTTTTGCCCGACGGCACGCGCATCGGCGTGTACGGCAAGATCGACCGCATCGACAAAACCGCGGACGGCTCGATGTTCCGCATCGTGGACTATAAGACCGGTAAGAGCCACACGTTCGACCCAAGCAAGTTCCGTAGCGGCGAAACGATCCAGCTCCCGCTGTATCTCGAAGCGGCGAAACAGCTCGGCGGCGAAGCGGTGGGCATGTATTATATGCCGCTGACCTCCGATCCGCCCGAGACGGCGGCGGAAACGCCGATGAACCCGCTTTCGGGGGTCACGGCGTCCGACGCGGACGCGATCGCGGCGAGCGACCGGAACCTGGTGAAGCAATCCGAACTGATCCGGAAACTCGCGGTCAAAAAGGACGGCGGATACGCGGGCGACCTTGTCAGCCGCGAACAGCTGAACGAGCTGAAGGAGCAGGCGTTGAAGACCGCGGCGGACGCGGCGCAGCGCATCCTGAACGGCGAAGCGGACGTGTACCCGACCGAGGACGCGTGCAGGTACTGTCCTTTCGACGCGGTGTGCCGGTTCGACCGTCAGCTCGGCTGCCGCAAGCGCACCGTGCCGAAGCTCAAGCTCGACGATCTTCTGAACGAGGGAGGTGACGCGCAGTGAGTTTCACACCCGAACAGGAAAAAGCGATCGGACTCTCCGGCAACCTGATCGTGTCGGCGGCGGCGGGCGCAGGCAAAACGACCGTGCTCAGCGAGCGCGTCTTCCGGCTGGTCGACGAGGGCATGCCGATCGAGCGCATGCTGGTGCTGACCTTTACGCGCGCGGCGGCGGGCGAGATGAAGGCGCGCATCGCAAAGCGTTTATCAAAAGCCGCGAAGGAAGCGAGCGGCGAGAAAGCGGCGTACTACCGCGCGCAGGCGGCGGCGGTGCCGAACGCGAGCATATCGACGATCGACGCGTTCTGCGCGAAGGTCGTGTTCCGGCATTTCTTCCGCGTGGGACTGACGCCGTCGTGCAAAACGCTCGACGAGACCGAGACCGCGGTGCTGGCGGCGCAGACGCGCAGCGACGCGCTGGACGCGCTTGCGTCGGAGCATGCGGACGCGTACCGCGCGCTGATCGTCGCGTTCCAAAACGAGCACAACCTGCTCGAAGCGATGGAGAGCGTCGGGCAGTTTTTATCGGCGCAGCCGGACCCGAACGGCTGGCTTGACCGCAGCGAAGCGGCGCTGGACGACCCGGACGCGCTGAACGCGCAGGTCGCGTACGCGTTTTCGGCGGACAAGGCGGGGCTGACGCTGCATATCGAAGAATTACAGGCGGAGGCGGAGCAGCTGCCGCCGTCGTGCGACAAGGTCCTTTCGGTCGTGTACGACCTGCTTTCGCGCGCAAGAGGCGCGCTCGTGCAGACGACGCGCGAGGCGTACGCCGCGGCGCTGTACGGGATCGTGGAAATGCGAGACGCGGCGCGGTTCCCGACCGGGTTTTCCGACGCGGACAAGGCGGGCGTGAAGGACGCGAAAGCGGCGCTGAGGAAGCTCTGCAAGGAACAGGCGGAGCGCAACGCGGTGCCGTTCGACACCCTGCGCGAATACGAGCGTGCGGCGGCGCCGGTCCTGCACGCGTTCTGCACGCTGATGCGCGAGTGGCTCGACCTGTTCGCACAGGCGAAGCGCGAACAGAACGCGATCGACTTTTCAGACCTTGAGCACATGACGATCGAGATCTTAAAAGACGACGAGATCGCCTCTGAGTATCGCGAGCGGTATCTCTCGATCATCGTCGACGAGTACCAGGACAGCAACCGCGTGCAGGAGACGATCCTAAACCGCATCGCGCGGCCGGGCGCGTTCTTCTTCGTGGGCGACGTCAAGCAGTCGATCTACCGGTTCCGCATGGCGGAGCCCGCGCTGTTCCTGGAAAAATGCCGCGACTTTCACGGCGCGGCGGGCACGCGTATCGATCTCGGGCATAACTTCCGTTCCGGCAAAGCGGTCATCGACGCGGTCAACGCCGTGTTCGAAACGGTCATGCGCGAACCGATCGCCGGCATCGAATACGACGCGCGCGCAAAGCTCATACAGGGCGCGCCGGTGCCGGACGGCAGGGCGGAGCTGCATGTGTTCGCCCGCGAGGCGGATCCGGAGGACGAGGAAACGCTCGAGGACGCGGAAGCGGAAGCGCGGTTTGCGGCAAAAACGATCCTGGACCGCATGACAAAGCCGGTCGACGACGGAAAAGAGGTGCGGCCGTGCCGGTATGACGATTTTGCGGTGCTTCTGCGCAGCAAGACCAACGCGCGCGTGTGGGCGCAGACGCTTGCCGCGGCGGGCATCCCGTGCTACGCGCAGACGGCGGGCGGATTCTTTGACGCGATCGAAGTCAAGCTCATCGTTTCGCTGTTGAAGGTGCTCGCAAACCGCAGACAGGACATCCCGCTTTTAGCGGTGCTGCGTTCCCCGATCTTCGGTCTAAGTGACACGGAGCTAAGTGACATCCGCGCAAACGATCCAATAGTCCCCCTGCTCGACTGCCTGCTTGCGGCAAGACCGACAAACCCGAAGATCGCCGCGTTCTTTGACGCGATCGAGCGCTGGCAGGCGCTGTCGCGCCGGATCCCGCTTGCGGAGCTTGTCGCGCGCATCCTCGACGAAACGCATTACCGCGAACAGGTGGGCGTGCTCGTCGGCGGCGAACAGCGGATCGCGAATCTCGACGCTCTGGTCCGCGCGGCGGCAAGCTGCGACGCGGCGGGCGTGAGCGGCGTACACGGATTTTTACGGTTTCTGGAAAACGTCAAAGCGACGGACAAGCTCGGCGCGGCGGCGACGGTCACGGCGAACGTCGTGCGCATCATTACGGTGCACGCGTCGAAGGGTCTCGAGTTCCCGTTCGTGTTCTACGGTGAGCTCGGGCGGCTGTTCAACCGCAAGGACGAGCAGAAAGCGCTGTTGACGCACGCCGATCTCGGCATCGGACTGAAATACTTTGACGAATACGGCGTAAAGCACGAAACGCTTGCGCACGAAAACGTTGCCGATGCAATAAGCGACGCCGCGTGGGCGGAGGAGCTGCGCGTGCTGTACGTGGGCATGACGCGCGCAAAGCAGGAAGTATACCTTTTGGGCTCGATGTCGAACGCCGAAAAAGCGCTTGCCGGGCGGAGGGAGCCGACGCTTCTGTCGCTTCGCAAATCGGCGTCGGCGCTCAGGCTTCTGCTGCCGGCGGCGAACGGGAAACTGCCCGTGACCCTGCACAAAAAAGGCGAGTTTTCGGACGCCGGCGCGCGCATCGCGTTCGGCGCGATCCCGCATCCGACCGATGCGGAACGGGAAGAACTGCAAAAACGGCTTGACTGGTCGTATCCGTATCATACGACCGGTACGCTGCCGGACAAGACCTCGGTCACGGGTCTTGAGCGTGACGAAACGCCGGCGTTTTACGAACCCGCGTTTGAGACCGGCTACGACGTGCTCGAGGAGGGCAGCGCCGTGCACCGCGCGCTGGAGCGTCTGCCGCTCTATGATGCGCAAAAACGCGCCGCGTTCCTTGCGTCGATACCGGACGTGTCCGCGTTCCACGCGGAGGCGATCCGCGCGTTCGCGTCCTCGGCGCTGTTTTCCCGGATGGCGCGTTCGGATCGCGTGGAGCGCGAGTGGAGCTTTGTCTGTCCGATGTCCGCGCGGACGCTGTACGGCACGGACGACGAGACCCCGGTGCTTTTACAGGGCGTGATCGACGCGTGCTTTACCGAGGACGGCGCGTGGGTGCTGCTCGATTACAAGACCGACCGCGTCGACGGCGATCCCGCGGCGTATGCGAAAAAGCATGAGAAGCAGGTGTCGCTGTACGCCGCCGCGCTGGAACAGCTGACCGGCATGCCGGTCAAGGAGAAGCACGTCGTGTTCCTCGGGGCAAAGACGGAGATAAAGCTATGAGCGAACGAACCTACCCCGAAGCGTTTTTGAAACGCATGGAGCGTGAGCTCGGCGAAGACTTTCCGCGCTATCTTGCCGCGATGAACAAGCCGCCTAATAAGGCGCTTTGCATCAATACGATCAAAACCGACCGCGCGGAGCTTTCCGCGCTGCTGGGGCTTGACCTTGCGCCGCTGAAGGAGAACCCGGACGGCGCGGCGCTTCCTTCGGACTTCAACCCGAACGCGACGCCCTTTCACGCTGCGGGACTCTTTTATATGCAGGAGGCGAGCGCGCAATCTCCGGTCGCCGCGACGCCGCTTTTCGACGCGCCGGTCGTACTCGATCTGTGCGCCGCGCCGGGCGGCAAGAGCGCGCAGCTTGCGGCGAAGATGCGCGGCGGCGTGCTGCTTGCAAACGAGATCGTACCTTCGCGGGCATCGGTGCTTTCAGGCAATCTCGAGCGCATGGGCGTGACGAACGCGATCGTTACAAACAGCGATCCGCACACGCTGTGCGAGCGGGTTTTCGGACAGTGCGACGCGGTCCTGGTCGACGCGCCGTGCGCGGGCGAGGGCATGTTCCGAAAGGACCCCGGCGCGGTTACCGAGTGGTCGGAGGCGCACGTCGAGGCATGCGCGGTCCGCCAGCGCGCGATCCTTGAAGACGCAGTGAAAGCGGTCAAGCCGGGCGGCACGCTGACGTACGCGACCTGCTCGTTCTCCCGGCAGGAGAACGAGGAAACGGTCGAGCGGTTTTTAGACGCGCATCCGGACTTTTCCTGTTTGGAAATGCGGCGGCTGTATCCGCACGCGTCCGCGGGAGAAGGGCAGTTCTACGCGCTGCTGCAAAAGGCGGGAACGCGCGAGCCGTCGGCGTTTTCGATCGGCAAAAGCGATCGCGTGCCGGCGTTCGAGGCGTTTTCGGACGCGGTGCGTCTGAAAAAGGGTCAGATCCGGCTTTTGAAGGACGGGCGCGTTCTGCTGCTGCCGCCCATGCCGGTTTCGCTTGACGGCGTGAAGATCGTGCGGGCGGGGCTGCTGCTGGGCGAAGTCAAGGGGAATCGCTTCGAGCCCGCGCACGCGCTGTGCATGGCGGGAAGAACGCCGCCGTTAAAAAACACCGCGGAGCTTTCGTTCGACGAGGCGATGCGCTTTTTGCGCGGGGAAACGATCGAAAAACCGGCGGAAAAAGGATACGGCGCGGCAACGGTTCGCGGGCACGCGCTGGGGCTATATAAGGCGTCGGACGGCGTGCTGAAGAATCATTATCCGAAGGGTCTGCGGCTTTTGAAATGACGCGGCGGCGACCGGAAGGGGTTGCAAACGGGAGGGATATCCCGTATAATGATAGCTGTACAAAACTGTATTTTCAAAGGAGAACGAATCATGTACGAAAACAAGATCGGTGTTCTGGTACCCAATGTCATGCTGCCTCCGAAAGGCACGGATTTTTCGAAGTGGGCGGTCGTCGCGTGCGACCAGTTCACCTCGCAGCCCGAATACTGGGAAGCGGCACGCGCCTACATCGGCGACGCGCCGACCACGCTTGATTTGTTCCTGCCGGAAGCATACCTCGGCAAGGACGGCGAAGCGGAACGCATTGCGACCATTCGCGAGAACATGCGCGCCTATATGGCAAAGGGGATTTTAGAGACCAGACCGCAGGGCTTTGTGCTCGTCAAGCGCTCCGTTGCCGGCAATACGCGCTGGGGGCTTGTCATGGCGCTCGATCTTGAATGCTATGATTATAACAAGGGCGCAACGACGCTGATCCGCGCAACCGAAGGCACGATCGTGGACCGCATCCCGCCGCGTCTCAGAATTCGCGAGGGCGCGCCTCTGGAGCTTCCGCATATCCTTGTTCTGATCGACGACCCGAAGCGCACGGTCATCGAGCCGCTCGAGAAAAAGACCGCGGCGCTCGAACCGCTGTACGACTGCGACCTGATGCTCGACGGCGGACACATCACCGGCTGGCTCGTGGACGGAAAAGCGGACGTGGAAGGCGCGATCGACGCGATGACCGCGCTGACCGACGAAACCGCGTTCAAGGCAAAGTACGGCGATCACGCGCCGCTGCTGTTCGCAATGGGCGACGGCAACCACAGCTTTGCGACGGCAAAGGCGAACTGGGAAAAGATCAAGGTGACGCTCACGCCAGAAGAGCAGAAGGACCATCCGGCGCGCTACGCGCTCGTCGAGGTCGAGAACGTGCACGACGACGGCATCCTCTTTGAGCCGATCCACCGCGTGCTGTTCGGTATCGGCGGCATGGACGGCGCAGAGAAGATTCTCGCAAAGCTCAAGGCGCAGAACGGCGGCGCAAAGATCGTGCTTAGTGACGACATGCCCAAAGCGTCCGGCGGCGAAGTGCATACGATCCCGTTCTGCACCGGCAAGGTATTCGGCGCGTTCGTCGTCGAACGGCCTTCGGCGCAGCTTGCGGTCGGCACGCTGCAGAACGCGATCGACGCGCTTTTGAAGGAGACCGAAGGCGCGGAGGTCGACTACATCCACGGCGAAGCGGTCGTGCGCGACCTCGCCGCGAAGCCGGACACGATGGGCTTTTTGCTTCCCGCGATGCAAAAGTCCGAGCTGTTCCCGACCGTGGTCTACGACGGCGCGCTGCCGAGAAAGACCTTCTCGATGGGCGAAGCGAACGAGAAGCGCTACTATCTCGAATGCAGGAAAATCGAAAAATAAAGGAACCCGAAACGACGCATGCGTAAAACCGTCAAGTTCGGCGGAAGCTCCCTCGCCTCCGCCGAACAGTTTCAAAAAGTCAAATCGATCGTGGAACGCGACGCCGCGCGGCGGTTCGTGGTGGTGAGCGCGCCCGGAAAACGGTTTTCGGGCGACGACAAGATCACCGACCTTCTGTACCGCTGTCAGGCGCTGCGCGCATCCGGCGCGTCGTTTGACGCGGAATTTCAGGCGATTGCCGACCGGTTTACCGGGATCCGCGACGGACTCAACCTTGATCTGCCCGTCGAAGCGGAGATAGACGAGATCCGGTCGCGCATCGAAGCCGGCACAACGCCGGACTACGCGGCAAGCCGCGGCGAATACCTGTGCGGAAAGCTCCTTGCGGCGTATCTCGGCATTCCGTTTCTCGACGCGGCAACGTTCGTGCGCTTCCGCGACGACGGCACGTACGACGACGAGGCGACCATGCGCCGCGCGGCGGTGGTTTCACAAACCGAGCGCGCGGTGATCCCGGGGTTTTACGGCAGCCGGCGCGACGGGCATATCCGCACGTTCTCGCGCGGCGGCAGCGACATCACCGGCGCGATCGTCGCGCGCATGACCGAGAGCGACGTGTACGAGAACTGGACGGACGTATCGGGCTTTCTGATGACGGACCCGAAGATCGTGCCGGACGCGAAGGTCATCGAAACCGTCACCTATTCGGAGCTTCGCGAGCTGAGCTATATGGGCGCGACGGTGCTGCACGAGGATTCGATCTTCCCGGTGCGGAAAGCGCGCATCCCGATCCATGTTCTGAACACCAACGACCCCGACGCGAAGGGCACGATGATCGTGCCGGACAGCATGGCAACCGATAAGGAGCACGCAAGACCGCTGACCGGCATCGCCGGACGGCGCGGGTACACGGTCATC
Source organism: uncultured Clostridia bacterium (assembly GCA_905235205.1). Lineage (GTDB taxonomy): Bacteria > Bacillota > Clostridia > Christensenellales > CAG-138 > UBA3792. The sequence goes on from CAJOKM010000021.1 coordinate 20,451, forward strand.
ACGCTCACCCGGGACAATCTGCATGCCGAACCCGGCTTTGCGTACCGCGTGCTGGGCATCCTCGCAAAAAACGGCATCGCCGCGGAGCGCACGCCGTCGGGCATCGACACGATCTCGCTGGTCATCGACGACAAGCGCTTGACCGGCAAGATGGATCAGCTCTATCACGACCTCATGGTCGAGTGCGTGCCGGACACGGTCGAGATCGCAAGCTGCATCGCCCTGATCGCGTCGGTCGGCATCGGCATGGTGCGCAACAAGGACGTGGCGGCGCGGCTTTTTCAAGCGCTTGCGGACGCGGACGTCAACGCGCGGCTCATCGATCAGGACAGCAACGAAATGAACATCATCGTCGGCGTGGAGCAGCGCGATTTCGAGCGCGCGGTGTCCGCGATCTATCACGCGTTTGCGTAGGGCTGTCGAGAACGGCACCAGATCATTTGCGGCGATGGGAAAGCAGAAAAAACTGGCAGGAGGAAATGGCTCAACCGCCATTTCTCTTTTTGTTTCGCCGCAAATTAGCCGACGTTTTCACCCCGTCGCATACCTAAGTATAGCTCGGGGCGAAAACGCGGCTTCTGATACCATTCTCGGCAGCCCGTTTTTAGCGATACAGTTTCACTCTGTCACCGAACACCGTCAGAATCGCCTGCGTCAGGCGGTTTTTTTCGTCGCCCGAGAGGTCGTAAACGGTGAGCTGCCCCGGCGCCATGTTGACTAAAAGCTGTAAAATCCCGTCGGGCGCGCAGTCGACGTATTCGATGCGCACGTCGGCGTCGTCGGTTAAGGTGATC
>CAJOKM010000022.1 GCA_905235205.1 uncultured Clostridia bacterium
GTTCCCTTGACAATCGATTTAGTTTTCCGATCCGGTCGGGTCGGCCCAAAGCCGAGCCGAACCGGTGTAATCTAAATTCAAATTCCAGATCTGAATTTCCATACAGTCTGGTCTGTATGGAATAATTTAGATCTGGAATTTCTAATCTATATAGTCTATATGGAATTTATACGACGCAAACCGGAAATTTCCTTCTTCGGAAATTGTCAAAATTTCGGAGAGTCGGCGCAGCGGGGAATTTCCCTGATTTTCTTTGAAAAATCTGCAATTTAGCTCTTGCAATCGGGCGGCGACCTGTGTATAATAGGCAAGGTATCACGCACTCCCGCGGATGGAGCCGCTCGTCCCCTCTGGGGTAAGGCTTTTTTGAACCGGGAGGAGGACAATCAAAAAACGAGGAGGTTTAATTATCATGTCCGTGATCTCAATGAAACAATTGCTGGAAGCAGGCGTCCATTTCGGACACCAGACCCGTCGCTGGAACCCGAAGATGAAGCAGTACATCTTCACCGAGCGCAACGGCATCTACATCATCGACCTGCAAATGACCGTCAAGAAAATCGAAGAAGCGTATTACTTCATTCGTGACCTCGCGGCACAGGACAAGACGATCCTGTTCGTCGGCACCAAGAAGCAGGCGCAGGAGAGCATCGAGCAGGAAGCAAAGCGCTGCGAAATGTTCTACGTCAATCAGCGCTGGCTCGGCGGCATGCTGACCAACTGGAAGACCATCCAGACCCGCATCGCGCGGCTCAAGAAGATCGACCAGATGGAAGCGAACGGCGATTTCGATCTGCTGCCCAAGAAGGAAGTCATCGGGCTCATGAACGAGCGTGAAAAGCTCGAGAAGAACCTCGGCGGTATCAAGGAAATGAAGAAGCTTCCGGCGGCGCTGTTTGTCGTCGACCCGCGCAAGGAGCACATCGCGATCGCGGAAGCGAGAAGCCTGGGCATTCCGATCGTTGCGATCATTGACACCAACTGCGATCCGGACGAGGTCGATTATCCGATCCCCGGCAACGACGACGCGATCCGTGCGGTCAAGCTGATCGCAGCCAAGATGGCGGACGCCGTGCTCGAAGGCAAGCAGGGTGAGCAGATGACCGACGCGGCCGAGGAAGAGACCGAAGAAGCCGAAGAAATCGAAGAAGCATAATCGGGAGGGAACACCATGAACTTTACCGCAAAAGACGTACAGGGACTGCGTGAGCGCACCGGCGCCGGCATGATGGACTGCAAGAAGGCACTCGTCGAAACGAACGGCGACGTCGAAAAGGCGATCGACTTTTTGCGTGAGAAGGGCCTTGCAAAGGCCGCGAAGAAGGAAGGCCGCATTGCGGCGGAAGGCCTTGTCGCCGATTACCGTGACGGCAACGTCGCCGCTCTGGTCGAGGTCAACTGTGAGACCGACTTCGTTGCGAAGACCGACCGGTTCAAGGAGTTCGTCAAGATGATCGCAAAGCAGGTCGTGGATGCGAACCCCGCGGATCTCGACGCGCTGATGGCAAGCGAGATCAACGGCGAAAGCGTACAGGCGCTTCAGACCGCTGCGGTCGCGGAGATCGGTGAGAAGATCACGATCCGCCGGTTCGTCCGCATGGAAGGCGCAGTCGACACGTACATCCACCTCGGCGGCAGCCGCGGCGTTCTCGTGCAGTTCGCAGAACCCAGCGATCCCGAAGCCATGCATGACGTGGCGCTGCAGATCGCGGCGGCTTCTCCCGTCTGCGTTGACGTAGCAAGCCTTCCGCAGGAGTTCATCGACCATGAGCGCGCCGTGCAGCTTGCGACCGCGAAGGAAGAAAACGCGAGCTCCGCAAAGCCGAAGCCCGACGCGATCATCGAGAAGATGGTCGACGGTCGTATGCAGAAGTACTACAAGGAAGTCTGCCTCGAGGAACAGCAGTTTGTCAAGAATCCGGACATCACCATCAAGGAAATGCTCCGGCAGAAGAATGCGTCCAAGGTGCTGGCGTTTGTCCGCTTTGAAAAGGGCGAAGGCATCGAAAAGCGCAAGGACAACTTTGCGGAAGAGATCGCAAGCATGACAAAATAAGGATCAGAACCACAAAAACACCGGAGCGCTCCGGTGTTTTTTCGTAGGGTTTTGTCGCCGTCAGTGGAACCAGATGACGCCGTCCAGTTTGTATTTCCGATAGAGCCGGGCAAACGTGTCGATGGAGCAGACGATCGGCGCGCCTTCCTGATAGCGTTTGCCGTCCACGGTCTGGGCGTAGCTGTCCGAGAAATAGACGCTGCCGTTTTCGATGCCGTGGATCAGCAGCGTGTGTCCGTACCGCTTGCCGGCCTTGCTGGTGCCGCGTTCAAAGCCTACCAGGATGTTGCGCGCGTTCGGATCGGACTTTGCGATGGCTTCGAGCGCGGTTTTGAGCGTGTATTTCTTTGCGGAATAGGCGCTCACGCGCAAGCCGCCGCTCGTCGTCGCCTTTTTGCTGTAGATGTCGTATTCGCGATTGCCGTTCGCGCCGATGTATTTTTTGTTGATGCCGAGCACGACCAGCTGGTGGTTCACATACTTGCCGCACTTGCCCTTGAACGACTTCACCCGCGCGCGCTTTTTTGCGCTCTTGTAGGTGGCGCGGATCTGTTCGATCAGCGTCTCGTTCGGTTCGGCGGTTTTCGTTTCGTACAGAACGGGAAGCGCAGACGCCTGCGCCGACGGCGCGGTAGACAGCAGCGCGGCGGACAGACACAGCGCCGCGCAAAACGCTACGCAAACATGTTTCAAAGATCTCATACGACACCTCCCGTACCGGTATCGTATCACAGAAAAACCGGCTTGCGCCGGTTTTCGATGTTTCTTTATAATGTGTTTTCAAAATATCCGATTGTTCATACCGCGGTTACAGTTTCGCCCCAATTTCACCGAGTTTTGGTCATGATTCGGACAAATTCACCGACGCGCATAGCAAAATGCGCGCAGAAAAACGCTCCCTCAAAGGAGAGCGTTTTGCGACATTCGAATTAAGCTTCGACTTTGACGACGGGCGCCTCAGGCGCGTTTCTCTTGACGCTTTCGATGCCTTTTTGGCAGCTTGCCTTTGCCTTGTAGCCTTCGGAAACGGCAATGATCTCGCCGTTCTTGGCCTTCAGACGGAAGCGGAACTCGCCGGCCTTGTCCTTATAAATCTCGAACTTCGGATGCTTTGCGGGCGTGTAGTTTTCCACGGTCTGGTCCTCGATGTTGCCGAGGCAGTTCTTCTTGACGCTTTCGATGCCGTTCATGCAGGCGCCTTCGGTGGAGTAGATCTCGCTGGTCGCGATCACTTCGCCGTTTCCTGCTTTCAGATTGAACTTGATTCCGGACTTTACTTCTTTGACCTCAAATTTTCCCATGATCCTGTTCCTTTCCGTAATGAAGATTTGCGGACAAACGGTCCGCGCGTATGAGCGATTCCGATCCGGGCTTATGCCCGTTTCCGATTTCAGTATACCGCCGAATGCGCACCGTGTCAAGACAAACCGACGCGCTTTTTGTGCCCGTTTCGACGCCTTTTTTCACCGGATGCGCTGCTATTGCATACGATGGATGATAGGATGCCGAAGAAGGAGGAACGCCGTGGTTGGGGAGATACTGAAAGGATTGCTGCTGCCGCTTTTGGGGACGTCGCTCGGCGCGGCGGGCGTGCTGATCGTCAAAACGGCGGTGCCGGACCGGCTGTCGGCGTGGCTGAACGACGCGGCGGCGGGCATTATGATGGCGGCGAGCGTTTTCAGCCTGCTGCTTCCGGCAATGGCGGAAGCGGAATCAAACGGCGCATGCGCGTGGCTGCCGGCTTCACTGGGCTTTTTGCTCGGCGCGGGACTGCTCGCAGGCTGGGATCGCGTTTCCATGCGGTTTGAATCCGCGGGGGGTATCGGACATTCCACGCGGATGCTGGTGCTTTCGGTGTCCCTGCACAACATCCCGGAGGGCATGGCGGTCGGCGCGGCGTATGCGGGGCTGCTTGCGGGCAATACGACCGTGACCGTGATGAGCGCGTTCGCGCTGTCGCTCGGCATTGCGCTTCAGAACCTGCCCGAGGGCGCGATCATCTCGCTGCCGCTGCACGCGGAGGGCGTTTCCAAGGGAAAAGCGTTTGCGCTCGGCGTGCTTTCCGGTGTGTCGGAGCCGATCGCGGGCGGACTGACGATCCTGCTCGCCTGCTTCGCCGTGCCGATCCTGCCGTGGCTTCTAAGCTTCGCCGCGGGCGCGATGGCGTACGTGACCGGCTTTGAACTGCTCCCCGCGACATGGGAGGAGCGGCAGCGCGTGTGGGGCATGCTGTTTGTGCTCGGCGGGTTTGCGCTGATGACGGCGATGGATATTCTTTTGGGGTAGCGTTAAAGCGAAGACGTGTCGAACGGAACGAGTCCCTCCGGCGTGAGCTCTAAAACGCGCGTGGCGGCCTCCTCGATCAGCCTGCGATCGTGCGTGACCATCAGGATCGCGCCGCGAAACTGCCCGAGAAGCGTGCGCACCGCGGGCGCGGAAAGCGGACTGAGGTTTCGGGTCGGTTCGTCGAGCACCAGCACGTCGGCGCGGTCGAGGATCGCTTTTAAGAGCAGCAGCTTTGCCTGCTGTCCGCCCGAAAGCGCACGGATCGGATGCGACATCTCGTCGGTCGTGTATTTCATGCTGCCGAGACAGATCCGCGCTTCGGTCACGGACGCCTTGTCGCCGTCCGGCGCGAGATATTCGGCGGGCAGGCGTTCGAGCGGCAGCACGTCCGCATAGGTCTGCGGCATATAGAACGTGCGATAGCCGCGCTGCTCGATCTCGGTTTTCAGGATCCGCAGAAGCGTCGTTTTGCCGCAGCCGTTGCGCCCGACGATGCACACGCGCTCCGGTCCCGAAATGCGCAGCGCAACGTTCTCTGAAAGAACGCGATCGGAAAGCGTCAGCCGGGCGGGACCGTAGCTTAACACCGTGCGTCCGTTTTTCACTTCGCCGCCGAGCCACTTCGGCAGGATCGCCCATTCGGCTTCCGGCGCTTCGGTGAGGCGCTCCTGTTCCTTTTCGAGCCGCTTGCCGATCGAGGTCACCGTGTGCATCTTCTTTTTTAGGAGCCGTCCGGTCGACGGATCCTGGCGTGAGACCGACGCCTGCGCGTGCTCGACCGCATTGTAGATCGCAAGGTACCGCTCCTTCTTCTCCCGAAACGCCTTCTGCTCGAACTGCGCCACCTGCGCCTGATGCATAAAGGCGGCTTCGCGTCGGGACATGTATTCGTCGTAGGGGATGTTCGCCGTCGTTGCGCGCGGGATCTTCTTGCGGCGCACCATTTCCAGATGGATCACCGCTTCCGCCGTGCGCGAAAGCAGGACCTCGTCGTGCGAGATATAGAGCACCGTCTTTTTGACGGAGCGCAGAAAGCCTTCGAGCCACAGCAGCGTTTCAAGGTCGAGATCGTTGCTCGGCTCATCAAGCAGCAGTACGTCGCAGTCATTTAAAAGCAGCACCGAAAGCGCCAGCTTGACGCGCTCGCCGCCGGACAGCGTCCCCATTGACTGATCGGAGTATGCAAGATCGAAGGGAAGCCCGACCGTCTTCATCGCGCGGGACAGCGCGGCGGGCGTCAGCGCGTCCGCGTCGCAATGCGTCGTCAGATACTCGTAAACGGACCGCGCGCGATCCTCCTTGGGGAGTTCCTGCGGGAGGTATCCCTTTGTGCCGGAGACCGAAGCCGTGCCCGTCACGGTGGCATAGCCTTCGACCAGCGCGGGATCGTAGAGCCACTTCAAAAGCGTCGACTTACCGTTGCCCTCCTCGCCGATCAGCGCGGCTTTTCTGCCGGTCGGCACGGTGAACGAGAAGTCCGAAACGATCGTCTTCCCGTCGCGTTCAACGGTGACGGTAATGTTTCTTGCCTGTATCGTAATGATCACCTCATTCTGTAATAAAAAACGTTCCGCTGCCGAAAAAGCAGGGAACGACCCAAAACGCCGATCTGTGTCGGTGAAAGAAGGAGGACGATCCGCTTTTCGGCAACGCAAGACACGCCCGAACAAATCGGGCAGCCGGTTCACGAAAAAAGACGGATCAGTTGTGCATGCGCTCGTTAGCCTCCTGTGTTTTTCTTGATTGTAACAAACAAGCGGCGCGCTGTCAAGCACGCCGCCACGTAGATCAATCCATATCCGGTTCCCAGAACCCTTCGCCGTACGCCTCGTCGACGGTGGAGAGCATCACGATCGCGTCGGGATCGATGCGGTTGATGATCCGCCGCGCCTGGAATACTTCGACCTTCGAGCAGACGCACATCAGCATCTGATGCGGATCGCCGGTATAGGCGCCGCGCACGTCAAGAAGCGTCGCGCCGCGCTCGGTCTCCTCCATAATAGCCTTGGAAATCTCCTGCGCCTTATCGCTGATGACCTGCAGCATACGCCGCGTGCCCGCGCCGTACATGATCTTGTCGATGACGGTGGTAGAAACGATCGTCATCAGCACGCCGTAGAGCACCGCGTTGATGTTGCCGAACACCGGCCAGCCCGCGAGGATGACGACGCCGTCCACGACCATTGAGATCGTGCCGATCGACAGATGCGGCTTGAGCTTGCGGATGCTCATAATGATAAAGTCCGTACCGCCGGTCGACGAGCCGGGCATATAGATGATCGCAAGCCCGATGCCGGACAAAGCTCCCGCAAACAGCGCGGCAAGCAGCGGATTCTGGGCGCCGTTGTACTGCGGGATATGCGGAAAGACCACGTCCAAAAAGAGCGCCGAAATCAGCATGCTCTTGACGGACTTGAAGAAGAACACGCGCCCTAAAAGCCGATAACAGATGATCGCGACGGGAATATTGATGAGCAGCGAAAGAAGACCGATGCGCAAAAACGGCACGTAATGGTTGATGATCATCGCGATACCGGTGATGCCGCCCGGCGCAAAGTTCGCGGTCGCCGCAAAGGTATAGATGCCCGCGGCGTACAGGATACTGCCGATCACGTCGTGCAGCACGTCGCGCACGGCGGTTTTCCACCCGGATTTTTTGTAATATCCGATCACGCTCTGCTTTTTCCGCGGCGGGATCGCGGCCTTCTGCTTCTTCATGCCGAATCACCTCACAACTATGTATCATATCTGCTCGCCGCAGGAAAGTCAAGGGATTCGCGCCGAATCCGGGTATTGCTCCAATCCCAGGCTGCCGAGAATGGTATCAGAAGCCGCGTTTTCGCCCCGAGCTATACGAAGGTATGCGAAGGGGTGAAAACGTCGGCTAATTTTGCGGCGAACGAATAAGAGAAAGGGCGTTTCAAACGCCCTTTTCTCCTGCAGGAATTTTTTCTTTTTTATCGCCGCAAACGATCTGGTGCCGTTATCGACAGCCGAAACACGCGCATGGCGTTGAGCACAGCCAACAGCATCACGCCCACGTCGCCGAACACCGCGACCCAGAGGTTCGCAAGACCGAGTGCGCCGAGCAGCAGGAAGATCGCTTTCATGGCAAGCGCGAATACGATGTTCTGCACGGTGATCCGATGCGTTTTCCGCGCGATAGCGATCGCGTCGACGAGCTTCGAAGGCGCGTCCGAGGGGATGACCGCATCGGCGGCTTCGATCGCCGCATCCGAACCGAGCGCGCCCATCGCAACGCCCACGTCCGCGCGCTTCAGCACCGGCGCGTCGTTGATGCCGTCGCCCAAAAAGAGCAGCGTTCCGGTTTTTGGCAGCGTTTCATACAGCGCTTCGACTGCCTCAAGCTTCTGATCGGGCAAGAGCTCCGACGAAACGCCGTCCAGTCCCAATTCGTTCGCCACCGCGTCCGCGACCGGCTTTGCGTCGCCGGTCAGCATAATCTGGCGCCGGATACCGAGCGCATTCAGCGCACGAACCGTTTGTGCGCTGTCGGGCTTTAAGGCGTCCGCGATCACGATGCAGCCGGCATACTGCCCGTCGACGGCGACAAAGACCCGCGTTCCGGCTTCGTCCGGTTCCGAAACAGAGAGCGAAAGACGCTGCATCAAGCGGAGATTGCCGACCGAAACGGTGTGCGAACCAACGGAGGCGGAAACGCCTTCGCCGCCGTGTTCGGCGTAGTCCGAGACCGAAGCGGGATCGACCGCTTCGCCGTACGCGGTCCGGATCGACATTGCGATCGGATGCGTGGAGAACGACTCCGCAGCGGCGGCGTACCGCAGAAGCGCGGCTTCGGTGAATCCGGGTTCGGGCAGGACGTGCCGCACGGAGAACACGCCTTCGGTCAGCGTGCCGGTCTTGTCAAACACGACCGTGTGCGCGCGGTTCAGCGCCTCCAGGAAATTGCCGCCCTTGATGAGCACGCCGGCGCGCGACGCCGCGCCGAGTCCGCCGAACACCGCAAGCGGAATGGAGATCACCAGCGCGCACGGGCAGGAGATGACCAAAAACACCAGCGCGCGGCGGATCCATTCGACCCAAACGCCGTGAAAGAGCAGCGGCGGCACGACGGCAAGCAGGACTGCCGCGCCGACCACGGCGGGCGTGTAGGATCGCGCAAATTTCGTGATAAACCGTTCCGCGGGCGTTTTGCGGTCGCTCGCTTCCTCGACCATGCGGATGATCTTCGACGCGGTGGATTCGCCGAACGTCTTTTCAACGCGCACGGTCAGCATACCGTCCAGCGCAATGCAGCCGGACAGCACCGTGTCGCCTTCCCGCGCGGCGCGCGGAACCGATTCGCCGGTCAGCGCGCGGGTATCGAGCGCGGATGCGCCGGACAGGATCACACCGTCCAAAGGCACGCGTTCGCCGGGCCGGATCACGATCGTATCCCCGATCGCGACCGAAGCGGGATCGACCGTCTCCGCCGCGCCGTTTCGCAGCACGTTCGCCGTGTCGGGACGGATATCGAGGATCGCGCGGATCGAGTCGTGCGAGCGGTCGAGCGCCAGATCGGTAAGCCACTCGCCGAGCTGATACAGCAGCATGACCGCTGCGCCCTCGGGATACTCGCCGAGAATGAACGCGCCGATCGACGAGACCGTCATCAGAAACGATTCGCCGAACACCTTGCCGTGCAGAATCCCCCGGACGGCGCTTAGAATCACGTCGTACGCAACCACGCCGTAGCAGGCAAGAAAGAGCGGCAGTTCGACGTACAAAGGCGCTTTGCAAAAATGCGCGACCAGTCCGCCCGAAAACAGCACGCCGCCCGCGATCAGGCGGATCAGCATCGTCCGCTTTTCGGCGTCCTCATGCCCGCCGTGCTCGTGCCCGCAGCCGCAGGAGTCGCCGTGCTCGTGTTCATGCCCGTGTCCGCAGCCGCAGGATTCCTCATGCGCATGCTCGTGCCCGCAGCCGCAGGATTCCTCATGCGCATGCTTGTGTCCGCAGCCGCAGGTTTCCTCATGCGCGTGTTCGTGACGATGTCCGTGTTCCATAAAAAACCTCCCAAACGTACAATAATTGCTCAATCATTCAATTATGCGGCGAAAAAAGAATGCGCGCTTTATTCGCGCAAATGATCGAGGCCCAGGTCCAGGATCGCTTCGACATGCTCGTCGGCAAGGGAATAGAACACGTTCTGTCCCTCGCGGCGGAACTTGACGAGATTCGAAAGCCGGAGCGCCTTGAGCTGATGCGAGATGGCGGACTTTGTCATGCCCAGAAGACAGGCGAGGTCGCATACGCAAAGCTCGTGCAGCCGCAGCGCCTGCATGATCCGCACGCGCGTGCCGTCGCCGAACAGCTTATAAAGCGACGCAAGGTCGATCGCTTCCGCGCCGTCCAAAAGCTGCGGTTTGACCGCGTCGACAAGGTCCTGATGGACGGATTCGCAGTCGCATACCGGCAAACGCTCCATGGGTTCTTCCTCCGTTATAAAATAGTTGAGCAATCGTTCAATTATCTATAGGATACCACGTTTTTTGCGTTTGTCAAGAGGGGACAGATTATTTTTTTCAAAAACGAATGACATCCGTTTTTCGATGGTTTTGCTGGTTGGGCACGCGCGCAGGATATGCTTGCTTTTTCTCACAGAACATGGTTAAATAAAACCATCAAAAAAGGAGCGTTTTATGCTGGACAGTAAAGGGTTCGATCTTTGGGCGGACGGGTATGACCGCTCGGTCGTCAGCGCGGAGGAGAGTGACGCGTATCCGTTTGCGGGATACAAGGCGGTGCTCGGGCATATCTTTCAGACCGTCATGCACACGCCGCACGCCCGGGTTCTCGATCTTGGATTCGGGACGGCTGTTTTGACGTCGAAGCTGTATGAAAACGGCTGCGAAATCTTCGGGCAGGATTTTTCCGAGAGCATGACGGCGATCGCCTCGTCAAAGATGCCGGGAGCGCATTTGTATACCGGAGATTTTTCAAAGGGATTGGTGCAGGAGCTGCGATCGGAACGGTTTACCCACATCATTTCGACCTACGCGCTGCATCATCTGACCGACGATCAAAAGCATTCGCTGATCGATCTGCTTCGAACACAGCTTTGTCCTGGCGGAACGATTCTGATCGGAGACGTCGCGTTTGCATCCCGGGCGGACCTTGCGGCATGTCGGGCAAGCGCGGGAGAGGAATGGGACGACGAAGAGTTCTATTTTGTGTTTGAGGACTGGAAACGGCTGATTCCGACCGCCGTTTTTACGCCGCTGTCGCATTGCGCGGGCGTGCTGGAAATCCGATAACGGAGAAATCAAAGCAACGGGGAGGAAGTCGTGTTTATCGAAGTCAGGAGAGCGCAGTATCACGAAACCGATCAGATGGGGGTCATTCATCACGCGGCGTATGTGAAGTGGATGGAGGAAGCGCGCGTCGCGTACCTGGATCAGCTCGGGTACGGATATGTCGAGATCGAGCGGGACGGCGTGGTCTGTCCGGTGATCGGCATCTCGATCGACTATAAGCGTCCGGTCACGTTCTTCGACGAAGTGGAGGTCGAGGTGCGCGTCAAATCGTATAACGGCAGGGTTCTGGAGCTCGGTTATACGATGCGCAACCGCACCAAGGGAACGCTTTGTACGAGGGCCTATAGCCGGCATTGTTTTTTGAAGGACGGCAGGACGGTTTCGCTTCGGCAGGCGCTGCCGAAACTGGACGTTCTTTTGAACCGGGAACTGGAGCAACCCGCAGAAAGGAGCAATGGCGATGCGAACGTTTGAATGCGATTATACCGAGGGGGCGCATCCGAAGATTTTAGAAGCGCTGACGCGCACGAACCTCGAGCAGATGAGCGGATACGGGTTCGATCCGTATACGGCGCGCGCGGCGGAAAAGATTAAGGCGGCATGCGGCGCGCCCGACGCGACGGTGACGTTTCTGGTCGGCGGCACACAGACGAACCGGATCGCGCTCGATCTGCTGCTTGCGCCGTACGAGGGCGTGCTCACGCCCGACACGGGGCATATCAACGTGCATGAGGCGGGCGCGATCGAGTCCGCGGGACACAAGGTCATCGCTCTAAAGCAGACGGACGGGATTCTGGAGATCGACGCGCTCGAAGCGTACCTATCTGCCTTCTATGCCGACGCCACCTACGAACACATGGTGCAGCCCGGCGCGGTGTATCTGACGCATCCGACCGAGTACGGAACGCTGTACAGCAAGGAGCAGCTAAAGCGCGTGCGCGCGCTGTGCGACGCGTACGGCATGCGACTGTACGTGGACGGCGCGCGGCTCGGATACGCGCTCGGATGTCCGCAAAACGATCTGACGCTCATTGACCTTGCGGCGCTGACGGACGCGTTTTCGATCGGCGGGACCAAGCTCGGCGCGCTGTGCGGCGAGGCGCTCGTGTTCCCGAAGAAAGCGCCGAACATGCTGATGACGCAGATCAAGCGTCAGGGCGGACTGCTTGCGAAGGGACGCGTGCTCGGCGTGCAGTTTGACACGCTGTTTACCGACGGGTTATATGACGCGATCGGCAGGGAGGCGATCCGTCACGCCGGGCGGATCCGTGCGATCCTGACGGAAAAGGGCTATCCGCTTGCGTGGGACTCGCCGACGAACCAGCAGTTCGTGCTGATAAACGACGCCGAGGCGGACGCGCTTTCAAAGCACGTCGGCTTTGACCGCTGGGGACGGACGAAAGCGGGACTCTGGATCGCGCGGTTTACGGCGAGCTGGTCGACGACCGACGCCGACGTCGACGCGCTGCAGGCGGCGCTTCCGGCAAAGAACGCGTTGTGCAGACAGGAGAAATCCGTATGAAACGAACGGTTTGCGAGCTGTTGACTGCCGTACTGACGCTCTGCGCGTTCGACGGCGCGGTCGACATCCGGATCGCAGCTGCCTCCGGCAGCGTGAACGTCGAATCACGGTAAACATCCATAAAACGGCTCCTGCGACCGCAGGGGCCGTTTCTTTTTCCCGAAATGCGGCACATCGTTCGACAATGTCGAATTAAATGCTTTTTATTTGCCGGAATGGCGATCATGTGTTATACTTTGTAAAGAATAACGGATCGGAGAAAGCGGGGATTGACCGAAGCGGGGACGGCAAAAAACGGATCGGCGGGACGCAGGGCGACGGTGCTTGCGCTGTCCGGCGCGGTTCTCATTCTGCTGTTTTTCGGCGCGTTCGCGGTCGGGCGGTACGGCGTGCCGGTCGTTGACGTCGTGCGGATTCTGTTTCATCGGGTCTGGACGCTTGTCGGACTCGATCGCGTGCTTCCGATGCCGGTCACCTGGACCGTGACGATGGAGACGGTCGTGATCAACGTGCGGCTGCCGCGCATCGTGATGGCGTGTCTGGTCGGCTGCTCGCTCTCGGCGGCGGGCGCGACGTTCCAGGGCGTGTTCCGCAATCCGATGGCGTCGCCGGACATCTTGGGCGCGTCCAACGGCGCGGCGTTCGGCGCGGCGCTCGCGATCCTGCTCGGCGCTTCGACCCGGACCATCACGCTGGCGGCGTTTTTCGGCGCGCTTTTGACAGTCACGCTCGTGTTTTTGATCGCGCAGCGCGCGCCGGGCATGCGCATGATCAATCTGATCCTTGCCGGCATCATGATCGGTTCCCTGTTTTCGGCGGGCACGTCGTATCTGAAACTTGTCGCGGACCCCTCAAACCAGCTTCCGCAGATCACCTACTGGCTGATGGGCTCGCTGTCCGGCACGAAACTTAAAGACCTCCCGCTTGCCGCGCTGCCGATGGCGATCGGACTCGTGCCGCTGCTTCTGCTGCGCTGGCAGCTGAATCTTCTGACGCTCGGCGAAAGCGAAGCAAGGGCGCTCGGCGTGCGGACCGATCTCTTGCGCGCGATCCTGATCCTTTGCGCAACGCTTGTGACCGCCGCATCCGTGTCGTTCTCCGGCATGATCGGCTGGGTGGGACTGGTGATCCCGCATCTGTGCCGCAAGCTGATCGGCGGCGATCACCGGGGACTTCTGCCGTGTTCGATGCTGGTCGGCGCGGCGTTTCTGCTGATTGTGGACACCGTTTCGCGCAATCTTTTGGCGGTCGAGATTCCGATCGGGATTCTGACGGCGGTGATCGGCGCGCCGTTCTTCCTGTATCTGATCCTCAGAAAGGAGAAGACGCTATGACGCTGTCCGTGCATGATCTCTCCTTTGCATACCGGAAGGAACCGGTCTTACAAAACGTCGGGTTTACCGCGACGCCCGGCAGGCTTCTTGCGATCCTCGGTCCGAACGGCGTCGGCAAAACGACGCTCTTTCGCTGCATCTTAGGCGAGCAGAAGCGCTACAGGGGCACGATTGAGGTCGACGGGATGAACCTTGCGCACCTTTCGCCGCGTGCGCTTGCGCACCGTATCGCGTACATCCCGCAAATCCATGCATGGAACGTCGCGTTTTCGGTGCGCGACATGGTGCTGATGGGCACGTCGCATACGCTTTCGCCGCTGTCCGCGCCCGGCAAAAAGCAGGAGCGTGAGGCGGAAGCCGCCCTTAGAAAGCTCGGGATCGAGGCGCTTTCGGAACAGCCGTTTTCGCATCTTTCGGGCGGAGAACAGCAGCTTTGTTACATCGCCCGCGCGCTTGCGCAGAACGCGAAGATCCTGATCATGGACGAGCCGACCGCCGCGCTGGATTACGGAAACCGGCTGCGCGTGCTCTCCACGGTGCGCGCGCTTGCAGGGGAAGGGTACACGGTCCTGCTGTCCACGCACGATCCGCAGTACGCGCTGTGGTACGCGGATGAGATACTGGCGCTCAAGGACGGTCGCGTCGAGGCGTTCGGAGCCACAGCGGAACAGCTGACGCCTGCGCTTTTGGAAACGCTGTACGGGCGACGCGTGACCCTGACAAAAACCGACGCGGGAAACGTGATCGTGCCCGCGGCGGAGGAGCGAAACCGATCATAAAAAAGGAGGGATGAACATGATGAAAAAAACCACTTCACTGCTGCTGGCAATCCTGATGCTGTTTGCCGTTTTCGCCTGCGCAAAGACGTCCGAACCCGACGCTGCGCCCACCGATGAACCGGTCGTTGAACAGCCGACCGACGCGCCGATCGAACCGACCGAGGCGCCGGAGAATCCGACCGACGCACCCGCGCCGGAGACGTTCCTGTTCACCGATTCGGCGGGGCGCGAGGTCGAACTGCCGAATACGATCGACCGGGTCGCGGTCTCCGGACCGCTTGCGCAGATCGTGCTGTTTGCACTGTGCCCGGAGAAGCTCGTCGGCATCGCGTCCAAGTGGGACAAGACCGCGGAGAAGTTCCTTGCGACGGAATACTACAACCTGCCGGAGCTCGGACAGCTTTACGGCGGCAAAGGCGAGCTGAACCTGGAAACACTGCTCGCGAGCGAGGCGCAGGTCGTGATCGACGTGGGCGAACCGAAGGACTCGATCAAAGAGGACCTGGATGCGCTGAGCGAACAGACGGGCATTCCGTTTGTACACGTCACCGCGACGATCGCGACGATGGGCGACGCGTACCGCAAGCTCGGAGAGCTTTTGCACATGCCGGACGAAGCGGAAGCGCTCGCGGCGTACTGCGAGACGGTCTATGCGCGCACGCTGGCGCTTGCGGAGTCCGTGGAGAAGGTCGATCTGCTGTATATCACGGGCGATCAGGGACTCAACGTGATCGCCAAGGACAGCTATCACGCGGAGGTCATCGATCTGCTGTCGAACAACCTTGCGGTCGTGGAGAGCCCGTCCTCGAAGGGCAGCGGCAACGAGGTCGACATGGAGCAGATCCTTCTGTGGAACCCGGACGTGATCCTGTTTGCGCCGGACAGCATCTTTGAGACCGTCGGCGGAGAGGATACGTGGGCAAACGTAGCGGCGATTCAGAACGGCACATACTACGAGGTTCCGTTCGGCCCGTACAACTGGATGGGCTTCCCGCCGTCGGTGCAGCGGCTTTTAGGCATGCTGTGGATGGCAAAGCTCCTGTATCCGGACGCGGCGGACTACGATCTGTACGCCGAGGTCGCGGAATACTTCCGGCTGTTCTACCACTGCGAGCTTTCTGAAGCGGACTACGAAGAACTGGTCGCAAATTCGATCGGCGTTCAGGCGCAAGCGCTTGCACCTGCCGCATAACGACAAACACGAAAACGCCTCCCGTGCAGGGAGGCGTTTTGTTATACGGTGAGATCAGACAAACACGCGTTCTTTCAGCCGCTGCATCGCTTCTTCCACGAGCGAGCGTGGGAGTGCGACGTTTAAGCGGATGCTGAACGGATCGCCGAAGTCCGCGCCGTTTTGCCAGATCACGCCGGCGCGAATGCCGCGCGCTAAGAGCTCGTCCATGGGAACATTGTGCGCTTCGCACCACGCCCTGCAGTCTGCAAACAGCATGTAGGTCCCTTCGGGAAGAAACATCGAAACGCCCGTAAAGTTCGACTCCATAAAGTCCTTCACATAGCGGAGATTGCCGTACAGCACGGTTTTCAGCTCGTCGACCCAGCGCGCGCCGGAAGGACTGTACGCGCCCAGCAGCGCGTGCAGCGAGAGCACGTTGCAGGAATTATAATACGTCGCGCTGCCGGTCTTTGTGACCGCGTTTTTGAGCGTTTCGTCATAGATGATGTGATACGAGCCGATCAGCCCCGCGAGGCTGAACGTCTTGCTCGGCGCGTAAAAGGCGATCGTGCGCGCTCTCGCGTCGTCGCTGACGCTCTGCGTCGGGATGTGCCGGTGTCCTTCAAAGGTCAGGTCCGCCCAGATCTCGTCGGAGATCACCGTGCAGCCGCAGTCGCGGTACACGCGCATCGCGCCGTCGATCTCGTCCTTCGTCCACACGCGTCCGCACGGATTGTGCGGCGAACAGAAGATCACAAGCCTGATCCCGTTTTCGCGGATCTTGCGCTCCATGTCCGCGTAATCCATGCGCCATACGCCGTTCGCGTCGCGCCTCAAGGGACTTGAGACGACCCTGCGGTTGAGATCGTGCAGGACGTGCAGAAACCCGATATAGGTCGGACTGTGCACGAGGATCGGATCGCCCTCGTTCGTCAGCGCGCGGATCGTCGCGGATACGCCGCCGAGCACGCCGTTTTCATAGCCGATATGCGCTTTTTTAAGTCCGGTCACGCCGTGACGCGTCTTCTGCCAGTCGATGATCGCGTCAAAGTACGCGTCCGGCAGCAGAAAATACCCGAAGTTCGGGTGATCGAGCCGCTGTTCGATCGCGGCGACCACGCCCGGCGCGGTTTTGAAGCTCATGTCCGCGACCCACATCGGGATCGGACGGAGCCCGTCCTCCACCTGAACGCCTCGATAGGGGATCACGTCGACCGCAAGCGCATCCCTGCCGCGCCGGTCCAAGATTGTCGTAAAATCAAACTCCATAGCGTCCTCCGGATCAGTTTGCGGGAAGCCGGTCCAAAAGACCGACCACGTAGCGCAGAATGACCGCCGCGTCCGCCGCGCCGGGTTCCTGGGCCTTGGTCACGCACGCGTTGGCGCGTCCCGCTTCCGACAGCGCGGAGAGACCGACCACGGAGCGCAGAACGAATGCCGCGTCCGCCGCGGTAATGCGTCCGTCGCAGTTCGCGTCGCCGTACAGCACCGATCGTAGATACGGGTGGTTGACGGCGCCGAGCGTACACAGCACCGTGCCGTGCGTAACGGGATCGACGGAGCTTGCGTCAAAGTTCCCGCAGAACGTAAAATCAATGCGCTCGGCGGCCTGTCCCGCCTCCGACAGCGCAAAGTACAGTGTAAGGATCGGCGTATCCGCGTCGACGGGCGTTCCGTTCAGAGAAATAAACGTGTACCGGACCAAGCCGGGCGCGTTCGTATTGATATAGCTCATCGAGCCCTGATATCCGCAAAAGTCCATAAAGGTCAGAAGCGCGGGATCGTACGCGAGATCGAACGAGAGCGAGGACAGCGGCAGCGCTTCCGTTGCGCCGTCCAGCGTGACGTCGACACGGAGACAGGGTACGCCGTTATGCGTTTCCGTATGCTCCGCGATTCCGCCGCCGCCGATGTGCAGCACATAGTCGCCGCTTGTCGGCGGCGTAATGGGCGCTGGCGTCGGCGTCGCGGTGGGTTTGGGCGTCGCGGTGGGCGTCGCGGTCGGTGTTGCTGTCGGTGTTGCAGTGGGGACGGGCGTCGCGGTCGGCGTTGCGGTCGGTGTTGCAGTTGGGACGGGCGTCGCGGTCGCCGTGGGTTTGGGCGACGCGGATGCGGCCTTGCCGCTCGGCGTCTGATACTCCGCGGGCGGGGTCATGCCGAACAGCAGCCATGCGTATTCGGGATAGTCGATAAACACGTTGCGGTTGCCCTGCACGTTTTCGCATTGGTCGTTTCGGGACATCTCCCAGGTGTCGACTGGATCGATCTCCATCCATTCGAGCAGCGTATCGAGCGATTCAATGACTTTTTTGCCGTCGTTTGCGCTGTCGTCGGAGTCCAGCGGCGGAAGCGCGGAAGCGGCGACGTTCTCATAGAGGTTCGGCTGCTCCCAGCGACACCAGACGTACAGGAAAATCCGCGCGACGTCGCCCTTGATGTTGTCGTTGACCTCCACGCGGTCGGCGGCGGCGCTGTACCACAGCACGGTTTTGTCACCGTACGCGTAGGTGCTATAGGAAGACAGCACGCCCTTGACGTTGCCCATCGTATAGTTGCTGCGCGTGGAGTTGACGTTGGCGTTCGTCGGACGCAGATGGTGCAGATCGCTTCCCGCGTTCTTCTGATAAAAGCTTCCGCGGCTCTTGGGCCAGACGTGCTCGCGGTTAAAGCTCGAGCTCAGCGCGTCCGAATAGAACAGGACCGGATTCGACGAGCCGTTGTTGGCGTCGGTATACGGCCAGTAATTTTGCAGGCCGTTGCTTCCGTTGTAGGTGACGCTGTTCGTCATGGTGGAAGCCATCAGCGCGTGCAGCTGCGCGAACATCGCGCTGTCCATCGGATCGGAAGCGGACGCGGAAAGCGCGCTCAGGGTATCGTAGGCGTTGCTTCCCGTATAGTACGCCTGCGCCTGCCCCGACAGCGCGGTGCACGCTTCGTGCCGCGTGCCGCTGTTTTTGGCGAGCGTGCCGGTCGCCGCCCCGGATACGGGCGCGAACGTCAGCACCAGAAGAAGCGTCAGCAAGAGGGAAATCGAGCGTTTCAGAACCCGCATAAACAATCCTTTCCGCGCAGTGCGCATACACATCCATTATGATAATTCAGTATACCTGAATCGCGTGAAAAAGACAAGAAAAACAAAAACGCCCGCAGGCGTTTTGCAGACCGGTTTGGTTCAGTTCACGTCGGAAATGTAGACGACGATCAGCTTCCATTCGCCGTCCAGCTCAGCGGCGATGATTTGGATGGATGCCACCGTCTCGCCGTCGACGGTCAGCGGACCGGAGGTTACGGCATACTGCGTCGCGTCGATGTCGAGCGAACGGTTGGATTCAAAGATCTCCGAGCCGGAAACAAAGCGCGTTTCGGCTTGTTCGCCGAGCCCGAGCCGGTTTCCGCCGCGTTCGAGCAGACGGATGCGCACGGACTCGCCGAGCGCGCGGTAGTATCCCTGCATGACCGCGTGCGGCGTGTCGCCCGCGGCGAACGCTTCCGGATGCTGCCCGAGGAACGGCTCGGACGTCCTGGAAAGCTTACAAAGCCGGTCGCTGTCGCCGTTTGAGAGCGCCGTTAATACCGCTTCGGTCACGGCTTCGGGCGTGCGGAAACGATTGCGGCTGCACGAGACGACGGACAGGATCAGAACGAGCGCCAGAAGCAGAACGACCGCCCCTGCGGCAAGCAGAATCAGCGCGGCTTTGTTGCTTTTCAGCCGCGAGAGCAGCGTCTTTTTCGGCTGCACGGCAGGCTGCTTGGGGACGCTCGTCCCGCATTTGCGGCAGAAAAACGCGCCTTCGTCCAGCGGCGCGCCGCAGTTTCGGCAATTCATGCAGACATCCTCTTTTCCGCGCGAACGTGGTTCGCGTCGATTCGGGTTCATCTTAGCACGGCACGCCGGATCGGTCAACGGAATGCGGGATTCGTTTCCAATCATTTTACACTTCGGTGACAAACCGGGGTTTGCACCGGCACAAAAACGTGGTATACTGACAGCATCGAATCAAAAGAGGGAAAGACGCATGAAAAAACGGATCGGCGCGGCGCTGCTATGCGGACTGCTGCTTGTCATGATTCTGACGGCTCCGCCGCGCGGGATCGCGGATTCCGGCGGAACGCGTCAGGCTTTTTTGCAATGCGCCGGGGAAACCGTTCCGTCGATCCTGATCTACGTCGCGTTTCTGGTTCTGGTCTATCTGGTCATCCACGCCATCGCAACGCGCAAGGGCAGGCAGGAGCGCGCAAAATCGCCGGACGCCGAACGGACGATACCCGAAAAGGAGGACAACATGACCGATTATGAATCGCTTGCCGCACAGGCAAAGGCGCTGATCGAGGGCGTGCCGCACCGGACGGCGAACCTCGCAAACCTTTCGGCGCTGATCTATGAAACGCTGCCGGATCTCAACTGGGCGGGATTCTATTTTCTCGAGAACGGCGTGCTGGTGCTCGGTCCGTTCCAGGGCAGGCCCGCCTGCATCGAGATCCCGGTGGAAAAGGGCGTGTGCGGCGCGGCGGTGCGCGAAAACCGCTCGCAGCTTGTCAGGGACGTACACGCGTTCGAAGGGCATATCGCCTGCGACAGCGCCTCGCGCTCCGAGCTCGTCGTGCCGATTCATAAAGACGGCGTCCCAATCGGCGTGCTCGACCTCGACAGCCCCTCGCTTTCGCGCTTTACGGAAGCGGACCGGGAAGGGCTCGAGCGGGTCGTGCGGGTGATCGAAACGGAAATTATCTGAAACAAAAAAGGATCGCATTCATGCGATCCTTTCGTCATCTCTTATTCACCATCCGCAAAAACTTTTACAATCCCGTTGCACAGCCCCTGCGCCATCGTCCTCTGGAACGCTTCGGTCGACAGAAGCGCGTCGTCGTCGGGATTTGAAAGATGCCCCATCTCGATGTTGACGATCGGGCGCTTGCACCAGTTGAAGCCCGTCTGATCGCCGCGGTACATCGCCGCGGTACGTCATGCCGTCTTTATAGCGCATCGGCAGTCCGGTTTCCTCTAAATACGCGGCGAGGATCGTCTGTGCCGCGCGCACGTTGAACTCGTAAAAATCGGTGCGCTCCTCGGTCGGCACCAGCATGAACGCGCCGCGCGTCTTGCGATCGCTCGCCTTGTTGCAGTGCAGGCGGATGCCCAGATCAACGTTGTGCGCGTTGAACAGCTCCGCGCGCTCGATATTGGAGATGTTCACGTCCACCGTGTCGTGCGTCAGCACGACGGTCGCGCCCTGCTCCTCCAAAAGATCGCGAAGGTACAGCCCGACGTTCTGCACGACCTCGTATTCGAAAACGCCGCTTTTGACGCCCTTGCAGCCGCCCGCGACCTTGTGCTTGGTCTGCTTGGAACCCGGCGCAACCGGCTCGGGATTCGGATCGTACACGCGCTGGTGTCCCGGATCGATGCCGATGATCCTGCCTTCCAGCGGTCTCGGCGTGGGCGAGGGCGACGGCGTATCGGTCGGCTCCGGCGTCGGGGTCGGCGCGGGCGAAGGCGACGGCGTCGGCACGGGCAGAGGCGTTGCGACCGGATCGGAATCGACGACAACGACTGTCTCCGCCTCGGGTACGGGCGAAGGCGCGGGCGTGGAAACCGCCGGGGGCGCAGCGCACGCGACCGTAAAAACGGTCAGAAGGATCGCAACGATCCGGAGGATGTTCGAATGGCTTTTCATGCGTTAATTATACACGAATTGTGTTCGAAAAGCAACGAAAAAGCGCGGCAGGCGCCGCGCCTTTCCGAATGGAATTACTTATGCTTTCTCACATTTGCAATTGAGCAGCTTCCAGATCAGCGCCGCCAGGATGCCGCCGACCATCGGCGCAACCAGGAACACCCAGTAGTTCGCGAGCGCCTCGCCGCCCTGCAGCAGCGCCGGACCGAACGAACGCGCCGGGTTGACGCTGGTGCCGGTCAAAAAGATGCCGAGCATATGGACGAGCGCCAGAGATCCGCCGATCACGAGACCCGCGACCTTGCTGTTCTCGATCTTGGACGTTGCGCCGAGCACCGCCAGAACGAAGATGCAGGTCAGAACGACTTCGATCAGCAGCGACTGCCACAGACCCGGGTTGATGTTGTTCGCGCCGAGGTTCGAGAAGTCGCCGAGGAACACGCCGAGCACCGCCGCGCCCGCGATGGCGCCGGCAAACTGGGCGATCACGTAGAAGATGAAGTCTTTGAACTTCATGCCGCCGTTGATCAGCACCGCGACGGAAACCGCCGGGTTGATGTGGCAGCCGGAGATGTTGCCGATGGAGTACGCCATCGCCACGATCACGCCGCCGAATGCGAGCGCGGTCAGCAGAACGCCGGCGTTGCCTTCGCACTTGGAAACGACCGCGACGCCGCAGGCGACCAGAACGAGCACGAACGTGCCGATAAACTCAGCCAGATACTTTTTCAGATCTTTCATAATATCCTCCTTTATTCATAGATACGGTGATCCGCAAGCGAATCTACCACAATACACAGTATACCGGTTTTTGCTATAAAATGCAACACCCGCCGAACGTCCGTCAGCGGGTGAAAAGAATCGTTATTTGTCCAAAACGGCGACCTGAATCGGCGCCGCGGCTTCTTCCATCCGTTGCAGCTCCCCGGAGGAAAGGGAAACGGCAAGACACGAAACCGTATCTTTGACAGTTTCGGGTCTGCGCATGCCCACCAGCAGACTCATCCGGTCGAACTGTGCAAGCGCCCACGCTTCGGCGAGCGCGGCGAAGCTGCAGTTGTGCGCTTCTTTGATCGGCGTCCACGCCTCAAACAGGCGTAAGAGCCCCGCTTTGTACGAGTCGCCGTTCCACGGCAGCCGCGAGCGGATATCGGTGGTTTCAAACGTCCGATTCAAAAAGGCGGGCGAGGTCAGAAAACCTTCTTCGAGCACGCCGTAGGTCTGAAACGACACGTCGTTACGGCGGCAGGCGTCAAAGTACTCGCGCCCGTGGAACGGCGAGAGGATGCTGAAAAACTCCTGCACGACCGACACGCCCCGCTTTGCGTCCGGCGCGGCGCAGTAGGCGTCGAGGTCCTTCGGCTGACTGTTGCTTAGCCCGTACGCGCGGATCTTGCCCGCTTTGATCAGGTCCTCGAGCGCGCCGACGGTGTCCTCCACGGGGTAGCGGTCGGTCACGTAATGCACGATCACGGAGTCGAGATAATCGGTTTTCAAACGGCGCAGGGAGTCCTCGACGTCCTTTCGGATCGCGTCGGGACGCGTGTCGTTGTCGACCGTATAGCCGTCGCGCGCGTAGTGGAAGGTTCCGCCCTCCTGCCGCCAGTTTAAGGAGCATTTGGTCTGCAGCACAAAAT
>CAJOKM010000023.1 GCA_905235205.1 uncultured Clostridia bacterium
GTATCCCTTTCTTTCCCATTCTTTTCACCTCCTTGGCTTCCTTCATTATACAGGAAAAGTAGACACTTTTCTGTGTCTACTTTTAGTTTACTGATGCAGGGGGCGTGCACTTGTCGGATTCATAAACAGGGTTGGCGGTCTGCGGCGCGATCGTTCAATCTTTGACGAGCGCATGCATCTCATCCCAAAGCGGATCCAGACAGTCGATCACACTCCTGTACAGCGCATACTTCTTGTCATAGATCTGTTTTTTGGACGGATCCGGCATTACCCGCGGGGAGATTTTACACATCGCCGCCGCGGCAGCGTCCAGCGTCGGATGGTTTCCGACGGCGACGGCGGCCGCGATTGCGCAGCCCAGTGCGCCCGCCTCCCGTACCTCGACCGGTTCGATCGGCAGCTGCATGACGTCGGCAAACATCTGCGTCCACACGGCAGACCGCGTAACGCCTCCCGCAAGCCGTATGCTTTCGGGCAGGGTGCTGCGCGTTTTGAGCAGCTTTTCCAGATGATAGCGGTGGCTGAAAGCGATCCCTTCATAGACACCGCGCACCAGATGCCTGCGGGTATGCGCAGACATCAGGCCGATCAAACTGCCTTTTGCGTTGGGATGGATGTTGGACGCCATCAGAAACGGCAGGAAGATCGGGACGAACTCCTCCGGCGGAATCTGTTCCACCCAGGCGTTCAGGACATCATAAACGCTTTTTCCTTGCCGTTCCGCTTCCTGCTTGACTTCCGGAAGAAGCTCTTTGACGAACCATTCGATGTTGCCGGCACTGGTCGCGGAGCTTTCTTCGACCAGATAATATGGAGAGAGGCAGAACAGGGAGTTCATTTCCACGCTGCCGTCGAGGATGGGCGCGGGGGAAGGGTATTCGTTGATCGACCAGGTCCCGGCGATCATGCAGATATGAGAACTGTCGACGACGTCCAGCGCGAGCGCGCACGCGTCGATGTCGAACATCCCGCCGATCACGGGCATTCCCTCGGACAGTCCGCATTGCTCGGACGCTTCGGCGGTGACACGGCCGCAGATCTCCGTGGACGCGCACAAAGGTGGGAGCTTCTCCAGAATCGCGCCGAGCCCGAACAGGTCCAGCAGTTCGGGATCGTACTGCTTTGTGCGCAGATTGACGAGGTTTGCTCCGGAATAATCCGTCAGCTCCGCGCGGGCTTCTCCCGTCAGACGGAAGCGGATATAATCCTTGCACGCAAAGACCCATTTGGTTTTTTCCAGAACGCCCGGCTCGTTTTCTTTCAGCCAGGCAAGCAGAGCAACCGGCTGACAGGCCATGATGTGCTGAAAAGACCGCGCAAAGACTGCCTGCTCCGTGCCATCGGCTTTCCATTTCTGTGAAAACTGGTAGGCGCGGTTATCCGATGAGAGAATCCCGCTGCGCACGGGTTTATCGTCTGTTCCCCAGAGATACAGACCTTTCCCGTGTCCGCAGACGCCCACCGCCGCAATCTCGGACGGCTGCACGCCGGTTTCTTGCAGCAGGGACCGGATCACCGCACAGTTGGCCTTCCACATTTCGTCCATGTCGCGTTCCATATGACCGGGATAGGGGGTCAGCGCCTTGGTCGGTATGCTGGCGGTATGGATCTCGTTTCCGTTACGGTCGATCAGCGCCGCCTTTGTGATGGTTCCGCCGTTGTCCAGACCTATGAAATATTGCATCTTCACTCCTGACCGTAAGAAACGGCAGAGCCGTTCCTTATCTGATGCATGCTGTTAGAATGGGATTGTCGTCATCATTGCGAGCGGTTCCTGCGTCGTGTCCACGCGGGTATACTGCACGACGGCGGGAACGCTGCACGTAACAACGGCGGCGATGGGCATCCCACGCGGCGCGTCGCTGCCGTCCTTCAATTTCATCATTTCCGAGCGGATATGCTTTGTCCTCCGCGCGCCGCAAAGGATCTCTTCGCATTCCGCAGGCTCCCGATCCTCAAAGTAAAAACGAATGCCGACCTTGCAGGGCGCGTCGCTCACGTTGAGAACACAGATGGCTTCATGGCTCGTATAGATGCCGTTGTCGGCGGCCGGCCAGAACATATCCGGGATGATCCATTCGGTTTTTCCTGCTGTCATACTGTTTTCCTCCAATTCTGAACCATATGTCGGGAAACCCGTCCGCTGCAAAAGCGAAACGACTACTGAAACACGCGTTCGACCCAATCTCTGCCCGCAACGCCGCAGCGTTCGCAGTACATATCCCACACGAGACCGAAGGGAAGCGCTTTCATTTCTTCGCAGTAGGCAAGCCGTCTCGTAAAATCTCCGGCTTTCTCGTAAGCGGCAAGTCTTTCCGTCGGCTCCAACAGCGCATACAGCAGCGCTTTTTTGATGCTTCTCGGTCCCAACGCCTGCGCGGCGATGCGGTTGATCGAGCCGTCGAAATAATCCGTGCCGATGTGAACGGTATCGAACAGACGGTGACGGGCGATTTCGAGCATGACTTCCTTAAGCTCGTCGTCCAGGATCACGACGTGATCGGAATCCCAGCGCACAGGACGGCTGACATGCAACATGACGTCCTTTCCGAACACGGAGAACGCCGTCAGTTTCGCGGAAATCTGTTCGGTCGGATGGAAATGCCCCATATCCATACAGACCATGCAGTTGTCGTGCTTCATGGCGTAGTTCATGTAGAACTCGTGAGAGCCGACGGTATAGCTTTCGATTCCGAGCCCGAACAGTTTGCTTTCCCAGCTGTCTACCGTACAATCCAGCTTCTCTTCCATGATTCTGTCCATCGAATCGGCAAGCAGTTCTCTGTGCGCGAGTTTATCAACGGTATAGTCCTTATAGCCGTCCGGAATCCAGTGGTTGTCGATGCAGACCTGCCCGAGCTGCCGCCCCAGATAATCGCTGATGCGCCGGCAGCGCTTTCCGTGCTCGATCCAGAACGCGCGGATCGAAGGATCAAAGCTCGAAAGCGTAAAGTTCGAATCGGCGTTCTTATGGCTGAAATAGGTCGGATTGAAATCCAGTCCGAGCCCGTGCTCCTTTGCATAATCGACCCAGAACGCGAAATGCTTCGGTTCGATGGCGTCGCGATCCACAAAAGCGCCGAGGTTGTCGAGATAGATCGCATGTAGCGCAAGCTTTTTCTTTCCCGGAACAAGCGAGAGCGCTTTTGTGAGGTTCCGCATGAATTCTTCTTTGGTTTTTGCCTTGCTCGGATCGCTTCCGGTCGCTTGAATGCCGCCGGAAAGTCCTCTTTCGGGAGCTTCGAAACCGGACAGATCGTCGATCTGCCAGCAGTGGATGCTGATGGGAATCCTGTCCAGCAGGTCCATGGCGGCGTCCGTATCCACGCCGACTTCCGCAAAAACGTCCTTTGCGACCTGATATCGTAATTCTGTTTTGCTCACTTGATCACCTTATTCTTTCTTCTCTATTGTACAGGAGTCGCGCGGTTCCTATCGGTTCGACGGATACGCCGCGCCGATGCGCGTCCAGGGCCAGTCGGTGTTCTGGGCGGCGAACTTGCCGCCGGTGATCTCCACGTCGAATCCGGACATATAGCCAGCAGCATCGGAACAGAGGAATGCGATCGGTTTTGCGAGATCCTCCGGCAGACCGAGCCGTTTCATCGCGATGTCGCGAACGTACTTCGCGCCGTTCTCTTCAATGCTCTTTCTGGCGATCTCGCTCTGGATCATCCCGGGGATGACGCCGAGAACGCGGATATGATAGGGAGCCAGATCGGCCGCGAGACTCTTGGTAAGGCTGGATACGGCCGCCTTCGAAGCCGCATAGACGGCGCCCTCGGCATGGGGAATCTTGGCGGCATAGCTGGAGATGTTGATGAACACGCCGCTCTTTTGCTCCATCATGTAGGGAGCGGCGATCCGGCAGCAGTTCCAAAGTCCTTTGAGGTTTGTTCCCATGACCCTGTCCCAATCCTCGTCGGTGAAATCGAGGAAGAACTTGTTCACGGCGATTCCGGCGTTGTTGATCCAGATGTCGATCCGTCCGAACTTTTCAACGACATGCGCGGCGAACGCGCGCATATCCGCCTCGCAGGAAACGTCGGCGCGCTCGGTGTAAACGGCGCCTTTTCCCTGCAATTCGTTCCGGAACGCCGCGAGCTTTTCTTCGTTTCTTCCGCAGACGGCGATCGCTGCGCCTTCGGAGAGGAGTTCCCGTCCGACGGCAGCGCCGATCCCGCTTGCGCCGCCGGTGATGACCGCGATTTTTCCTTTCAGATTCAGATCCATGCTACGTTCCTTTCTTCTGACAGCGATCTGACGCGTTACGGATTCAGCCAGTTCTGCGGATCGCGGCCTTCCAGCACGTCGATCACTTCCTGCGCGGTGAAAAGCGCAACGTTGCGGTAAACGTCGTAGGTTTCCGCGCCGGTATGCGGTGTCGTGACGATGTTCGGGATGCTGAGAATTCGGGCGTCCATCTGCAGCGGCTCCTGCTCGTACACATCGGTTGCCGCGCCGGACAGGTGTCCGGACTCGACCGCATCGCACAGCGCTTCGGTATCGACAAGCCCGCCGCGTGCGGTATTGATGAAGTACGCGCCTTTCTTCATCGCGGCAAACGCTTCGGCGTTCATCGCGTGATGGGTTGCGGGCATGTCGGGGATGTGGATGCTGACGATGTCGCTTTGCCCTAGAACGGTTTCCCGGTCGGTCAGCGTAACGTGATAGGCCTCCGCCGCCTGCAGGTCGGGATAGAGATCACAGGCGATGACGTTGAGGTCGAAGCCCATGAGCTTTTTGGCAACCCGTTTGGCTATATCGCCGAAGCCGTACAGACCGACCGTCATTCCCGCAAGCTCGCGGCCGACGAACCGGCGCCAGCGCCCCTGTTTCAGTTCCGCGTTCAGCTGGGGGATCTGCCGCGCTGCGCTCAGCATAAAGCCGACCGCCAGTTCCGCGACGGCATTCGCATTCTTGCCCTTGGCGTTCGCGACCTTGATTCCGTACTTTTTGGCGGCTTTCAAATCGATGTTATCGACGCCTACGCCGAAGCGGCCGATGACCTTCAGCTTGGGAGAGATTTTGAAAACCTCCTCGTTCCAGTCGTCCAGGCCCGCGATCACGCCGTCGATATCGCCCATGACCTCTTTGAGTTCCTCAAACGAGAACGCCGGGAAATCCTTATGGTTGATCACCAGCTCACAGTCGTTTGAACGGAACAGCTCCACAGCCTCCCGACAGAGATCCTCATAGTGGGAAGCGGTAACCAGAATTTTTTTACTCATATTGTCAAGCCTCTGCGTTTATGCTGAAATCAGAATGTTTGAATCTGCTTGATGAACTTTGCAACCGATTCGTCTTTGGGATGGTTGAAAAACTCGTCCGGCGTATTCGTTTCGATAAAGCGTCCGCCTTCCAAGAAGGAAATGCGGTGGGCCGCTTCTCTCGCAAACCCCATTTCGTGCGTGACGACGATCATGCTGCGCTTTTCGTTCGCGAGTTCCTCCATGATGTCGATGACCTCGCCGACCATTTCCGGATCGAGCGCGCTCGTCGGCTCATCGAAGAGGATCATATCGGGGAACATGTTCAGCGCGCGCGCGATCGCAACGCGCTGCTGCTGTCCGCCGGAGAGCATGTTCGGCTTTGCGCTCATGCGGTCGCCCAGTCCGACCTTTTCGAGGAACTGTTTTCCGGTTTCCTCCGCTTCCTTCTTGCTCTTGTGCAGGGAATGGATCGGTCCGAAGGTAACGTTCTCGAGCGCGGTCATGTTGGGAAACAGGTTGAAGCTCTGGAACACCATCGCGATCCGCTGTCGGACACGCTTGATGTTGTGCTTGGTGACTTCGTTTCCCTCAAACAGGATCCTGCCGCTGTCAATATGCTCTAGACGGTTGATACAGCGGATCAGCGTGCTCTTGCCGGCGCCGCTTCTGCCGCAGATCACGTGCGTCTCACCCTGGAAAAAACTGAAATTGAAGTGATCCAGAACAACGATTTTGCCGTTGTTGAAGGTCTTGCAGGCGTCTTGAAATTCGACTAATACTTTTTGTTCTTCCATAGTATCCTCACCTTGCGATTGCTTAATAATAACTGCTTAAACTGCGGGTCGGGCCTTTGTGGTCGTTCTTCTTTTCGACGCGGCGGCCGATGAGCTCGATCAGTGCGCACAGCACGTAGTAGAATATGCCGATCAGCAGATAGCCTGCGATCGGATTGAACGTCAATGCCATCAGCTGACGGCCCATCCACATGATATCCATAACGCCGACGACGTAAACGATCGTCGTATCCTTTACGAGCAGAACATACTGCCCGCAAAGCATCGGCACCATCGGTTTGATGATTTGCGGGATATACACCTTCCGCATGATCGTCCAGTAACCGACGCCGAGCGATTCGCCAGCCATCATCTGGCCCTTGGGGATCGCCTCAAAACAGCCGCGCACGATGTCGCCCACGTAGGCGGCATGGTACAGGGACAGCCCTAAAAATGCTGTGAAGAAGGCCGAGCTGAGATTGATGTTGTAATACAGAAGCCGCAGGATAACGATCGCCGGGATGCCGCGCATAAAGGTTTTGTACGCAAACAGGATGATATTCAGCCCTGGGATCTTTTTATACATCAGAATACCGAGTATCAGGCCCGCAACGAGCGTTGTCAGAACGCAGAGCGGAACGAGCTCGGCGGTTATGACAAGGCCGGAGGACATGAACTTGATCATTTGAATCAGTGACATTGCTTATCTCCTTACCATTGCTTTCTTTTCCAGTATTCTGCCGATCTGCGTGATCAGCAGGAAGATGGCGATGTAGATAAAGGCAATCACCCATATGGATACGGAGTTCAGATACTTCTCATAGAACGCGCTGCCCGCACGCATGAGATCCATGACCATGATCAGGGAGAACAGCGAGGTGTCCTTTATGATCACGGAAGACTGTCCCGTAAGGATCGGGATCGAATTGCGGAACGCGAGAGGGAAGATCAGTCTGTTCACGACCTGCGTCTTGCTGAGACCCAGGCTGACGGCCGCTTCCACCTCTCCGGGCGGGACATTTTTGATGGAACCCCGAATGATTTCCGCTACAAAGGCGCTTTCGTTCAATGTGATCGCGACTACGCCGCAAACCAGCGCCGGCAGGACGATCTTGATCATCGGAAGCCCGTAGAACAGGAAGAACAGGATGACCAGCAGCGGCGTGTTCCGGAAAATAGAGATATAGACCCGCATGACTGCGGAAAGAAACTTGTTGTTATAGGCCACAAGGATTGCAACCAGTGAGCCGACTAATACGGAGGTTACGATCGCGATCAGCGATGAGAGCAATGTTACTTTCAAGCCCTCCAAAAGGGTCGGCAACCAATCCAGAAACTGTATTTGACTCATAGTACCTCCCAAAGAGTCCTGTACCGGCTTGAAGTGTTTGCTCGTTTCCGAGAATTCGGTTCAGTTCAGACTCGATAAAGATTTGTTCCTTCCGGAACAGGAAACAGTAGGTGTTGAAAGCGGGCGGCCACAGACGCCTTCATCTGCGGCCGTCCGTTTTTCCTTGCGTTACGCGGGAAAGCAGAGATTACGCACCGTATTCGCCCATGAACGGAGTCCAGGGAGCTCCGTACCACTTTTCACAGATGTCGCTGTAAGTACCGTCCATCTTGATGATCTTCAGGTAGTTGTTGAACGCGTCGCGGAGCGTGTACGAGCCGAGATCCATCTTGAGACCGAACGCAACGGTATCGACGGAGAGGGGCTCGGGGAGGATCGTCAGGGTGTCGTCGTCCTTCATCATGACCGAGGACGTGTTGGTGTCGGTCAGGTAAGCATCTACACGACCGGCCTGCAGAGCCGCGATCGCGTCTGCGGAGGAACCGATCTCTTCGACTTTGGCGTTGGGCCAAAGTTCTCTTGCGATCTCAACATACACGCCGCCGGACGGTCCGCAGACGGTGCGGGACGGATCATTGAGTTCGTCGATGCTGGTCAGGCCGCTGCTCTTCAGAACCATGGCGATACCGTTGGAATGCGTGACCGGCTCGGTGAAGAGAACGGTTGCGGAACGCTTTGCGGTTCTGGAGATGTTGGCGCTTGCCATGTCGGCTTTGCCGTTGTTGACAGCCTCAAAGAGCTCGGAGAACTCCATGGGCGCGAGCTCGAGCTTGACGCCGATCGACTCGCAGAAACCGTTCATGATGTCGATGTTGAAACCGATGTACTCGCCGGTAGCGGGATCGGCAAAAGTGAAGGGCTCGGAGCCGACTTCAATCGCTGCGACGAGCTTGCCCTTGGCAATTACATTCGCGAGCAGATCGGTCGATCCGGCGGCAGCAGGGGTTCCGCCCGAGCAGGCGATAACCGTCAGAGCCAGCATTGCCAGCATCAGTGACAGCGCAACGATTTTTTTCAAGCTGAGTTTCATGAGTAGGGTTCCTCCTTTTATAGTTTCTTTTTTGTATTTACAATCCATGTTTCCCGGATCATAAAACGATTGGATCAAAGCGCCGAAACATAATCGCGGATTCTTCCGATGCCTTCGGTGATCGCTTCGTCGGAAGCCGCATAGGTCAGGCGGAGCAGACCGTCACCGCCGGGGCCGAAGCCGGAGCACGGAACGGTGATCACGTGCTTTTTCTGCAGGATGTCCATGGCAAGATCTTCCGTGCTCATGCCTGTTTGCTTCATCAATTCCTGAATGTTCATCATC
Source organism: uncultured Clostridia bacterium (assembly GCA_905235205.1). Taxonomy (GTDB): domain Bacteria; phylum Bacillota; class Clostridia; order Christensenellales; family CAG-138; genus UBA3792. Next base: position 8,653 of record CAJOKM010000023.1, read on the forward strand.
ACGTAGAAAGCGCCCTGCGGAGTCCTGCACGACAGGCCGGGAATCTCGTTGATCAGCTTGCAGATCAGGTTGCGTCTGCGCAGATACTGGAGCCGCATGTCCTCGATCTCTTTCTGGCAGTAGCGCAGCGCATACGCCGCCGAGCGCTGGAGCGGTTCGGACAGGCAGGAAACGCCGTTTTCATGCATTTTCTTCATGCCGATAAAAATCTCCGGTGTGGTGATCGCGTAGCCCAGACGCCAGCCGGGCATGGCCAGCATCTTGGAGAAGCCGTTGATATAAACCGTCCGTTCCCGCATCCCTTCGAACTCGGTAATGCTGGTGTACGGCTCATCCGTGTAAATCAGACGGCTGTATATCTCATCGCTGATAACGAACAGATCGTGTTTGCGGATGATCTCGGCGAGCTTCTTCATCGTCTCACGATCGATCACCGCACCGGTTGGATTGGAGGGCGAATTGATGATGATGCAGCGGGTCTTCTCGGTGATCGCCGCTTCAACGTCTTTGGGATCGACGACAAAATTGTTTTCTTCCTTCGCGATAACGGGCTTGCAGATTGCGCCGCACATCTGGATCTGGCAGAAATACGGCTGCCATGCCGGGGAAACGAGGATGACCTCCTCGCCGGGATTCACAAGGGTAAACAGGGCAAGCTCGATCGCTTCGGTCGCGCCGCAGGTAATCAGGATCTCCTTGTCCGGATCCGCATGCAGGTTTTTATGATACTCCGCAACGGCGTCGCGCAGGTCTTTTACGCCGGCATTGTCCGTATAATGCGTTTTGCCTTCGTGAAGCCACTTGACCGCATCCTCGATGACCGGTTTCGGCGCGATGAAGTTCGGTTCGCCGATCGAAAAGCTGATGACGTCTTCCATTCCCGCCGCCGCGTTGAAGAACTTGCGGATGATCGATCCGCTCGTTGCCTGAACCAGTTTAGACAGTTCCATTTTGATTCTCCTTTGTCTTCCGTCACTCTTTTTCAAACCGAAGCCCGTCCGGCGGTCACACCAGAACGTTCTTCGGCGTTTCGCCTTTGAGCATGGTCACGATCGATTCCGCGGTATGGATGCCCATCTCACGGTAGTTTTCGTAGGTTTCGGCTGCCGTATGCGGCGTGCAGATGTACTGATCGAGCGTGAACAGCGGATTGTTGAGATCCACCGGTTCCGTTTCGAAGACGTCTGTTCCGTACCCCGCGACCTTGCCCGAAACCAACGCGTCGTACATGTCGCTTTCCTTGACGATGGGGCCGCGCGCGGTATTGACGATATAGACGCCGTCGTTCATCCTGGCGAAGAGATCGCGGTTGAACATGCCGCGCGTTTCGGGCGTGCAGGGCACATGGATCGAGAGGATGTCGCTGCTTTTGATGACCTCGTCGAGCGGGCAGAGCGTGACGCCGAGCCGTTCGGCTTCGCTTGTGTTCGGCATCAGGTCGTACGCGAGCAGCTTTGCCCCGAACGGGATCAGTTTTTCGGCGACGCTGCGCGCCACCGCACCGAACCCGACAAGCCCCACGGTCTGACCCTTGATTTCATGCGTGACATAGCGGACCCAGCCGCCCTGCTTGGTCGAGCGGTCCAGAGACGGAATGTTGCGCAGCAGGCTCAGCAACAGACCGATCGCCTGTTCCGAAACGGCGTTGCTGTTGATTCCGGGCGAGTAATTCGCGCGAATCCCGAACTTGCGGATATCGTCGAGATTCAGCGTGTCGATACCGACGCCGAAGCGGGAGATAACCTTCAGTTTCTTCGCGTACGGGAAGATTTGCGCGTCCCAGAGATCGGATCCGGCGATCACCGCGTCGATATCGCCGACGATTTCCTTCTGCTCTTCAAAGGTCAGCGGCCGTCCGCGGCGGTTGATGATCAGCTCGCATCCGTACGCCTCAAGGATTTTGAGCCCTTCGACGCACCGGTCTTCGTAGCACGGAGCCGTAATCAATACTTTCGGTTTCATAAGCAGTTCTCCGGTTCGTCGTTTCAGATCAAAACGTTCTTGTAATCCAGCTCATCGAGCTGCCGAAGCAGGGAAGCCTCCTCCTCGGGAGCGAGTTTCTCCATCGGCTTGCGCATGTTCGTACAGGCAAGCACGCCTTCGCGGTGCAAAATGACTTTGTACGCGGCGATATTGTTGATCGCGCACATCACGGCGTTGACGACGTTCGTTCTGCGCTGGATCCGGGTCGCCAGATCGAAATCCTTCGCGTCGATCGCTTCCCGCAGCGCCTTATAGTGTTCTCTTGCGCACATGGCGTTGCCGGAGACGGTGCCTTTGCCGCCGACCGCGGAGAAAGCCGCATACAGATGGTCCGGACCGGCGAGCACGTCGAAGCGGCCGCCGTTCACCAGCATCAGCTCCTGCATGCGCGTCATATCCGCGAAGCTGTATTTGACGCCGATTACGTTCGGGCATCTCTTGGCAACTTCCTCGCAGACATACCGGTTCAGGTCGTTGACGGCATTCTGCTTGATCGCGTACATATACACCGGGAAATCGGCGGGCACACTGTTTGCGACAGCGACATAGAAATCGATCAGGCCCTTGTCGCTCAGCTTGTAAAATGCAGGGGTGACCACGCCGATCCCGTCCGCGCCGATTCGAACGGCGTGCCGGGCAAGCTCGATGGTGTCCGCTTGGCTCCACGCGCCCACATGCACAAAGACGGAGATCCGATCATGCGCATAGGCGACGACCGTTTCCGCGATCCGTTTCCGCTCTTCCAATGACAGGTACATCATTTCGCCGGTTGTTCCGCAGGGATAGAGGCAATCCATGCCGCCGTCGATGCAGTAGTCGCAAAGACGTTTCAGGGATTCCAGATCGATTTTGTCCTCTTCCGTAAACGGAGTAACCATCGGGATGACAACACCGTGCATTCGTTTCATAAAAGTACCTCCTGTTATTGATTGATGCCCGTTATGAGAACCGGTCGGTTTTCAATCACCAATCGGTCAGAATCCAGTCTTCCTGCGCAGAGGCGACGGTGGACTGCCGGACGACCAGCCGTCCCTCCATCAGAATCTGCTGCGGTTCCTCGGCGATGGCTTCGTTTTCAATCCGCTTGATCAAAAGCCTTGCAGCCTCGATTCCGGCGTGCCGTTTCTTGATATGAATGGAAGAAAGCGGCGGATCGATGATGCTCGAAACAAAGACGTCGTCATAGCCGATGACCCGGATATCGTCTGGAATGGCCTTTCCCAGTTCCTTTACAGCCTTCACGGCGCCGACGGCCATTTGATCGTTCCCGCAGAAAACACCGTCCAGATCCGGGAAACGGCGCAGCAGCTCTTTCATGGCAAGATACCCACCCTGATGGGAGTAATTGCCGCTGACGATCATGTCGTCGCTGACGGGCAGGTCCGCCTCTTTCACCACGTCGCGGTACCCCTTGATTCGCTCGCCGACGATTCCGATAATATCGCTCGGCCCGGAGATGTGGCAGATCTTTCTGCATCCGCAGTCCAGCAGATGCTTCATGGCGAGACGGGAGTTTTCGTACCCGTTGAAATACACGGAATCGATCCCGTGCGCCGCGAAATTGCGCTCGATACTAACGATCGGCGTCCGCTTGAACTTGTTGGCGATCTTCAGGAGACGTTCGCAGTGCTCGCCGCTCTTTTCGTTGCTGATCGCCGAAACGAAGATGATGCCATCCACGCGGTTGTTCACAAACTGGTTGAACAGTTCCAGTTCATAGTCGGCGTTCACGAACGAATCCTTCCCGCCGGACGTGATGATCGTATAGCCCATCGGGGAAGCGATCTCATCAATGCCCTTGATGACGAACGGATAAAAGACGCCGTACATGTCGCCGACGATCACGCCGATGATCTTCGAGTTGGGCGCTTTCATGTTTCTGGCGACCGGATCGGGCTCATACGCCAGCTCTTTTGCGACCTTCAGAACCTTCTGCCGCAGCTCTTCGCTGACCGGGCGGCGATTGTTGAGCACGTTCGAAACCGTTGAGATGGAAACGCCTGCTCTGGATGCAACTTCTTTGATACCAACCATACTCCGATTTGTTCCTCACTTACATTTCTTCGTCCCGTCCGGGGATCTGGGGGCAGTTCGGACCGAAGTGCTTCAAAAGCACCAGCGGCTCCACCTTGCTGAGGTTTGTGATCACGACGCCTTCGATCGCGCGCCGTTCCGATACGAAGAACTCGTCGGAACTCTGCTGCCCGAACCGAAGGAGCGTGGGTGCTTCGGCGTCAAACACGCCGAACGTTCCGTGTCCCTGCACAAAGATGCAGCCGTAAGCGGCGCCGTCGCGGATGCATACGGTCTGTCCCGGCTGAACGGTCAGCTCCTTTGCGGCGATATACGGATTGCCGTAGCAGATCCATTTCTGCGTGTACGCGTCGTTCTGCTCCTCGACGATCGGCTCACGGTAATAATGCTTCTTGTAGTGGGGGTCGACGTTCTTTTCCCAATCCAGCAGACCGAACACGTAATCGATATCCTTTTTCCTGTCGGAAGGACACTCTTCGTCGAGCATTTCCGGCGGATAGATTTCGCCGGACACGATGTTCTCGAAAACGGAATTGACGTCGGAGTTCCACTGCGGTTCGTAGGTCAAAACCGAGGCGGGCGCGTGGATCACGCCCGCGGGGGTATACCAGCCCGTTCCGAGCTGAACGCGGTAAGCCCTTGACAATTCGGTGATCCGCGTATCGTCGTCGGCAAACCGGCGGATCCGCGCTTTGATCTCCTCCGGATCCACATCCGGATCGAAGCCGAAGTACGTATAGTCCGCTTCGCCGAAATGATTGTTCAGCTGCTTCGGGAAATAGTAGTTCTCGGGTTTTCCGAGCTTTCCGACGCGCGCCGCCGCCTCAAAGGTCAGGTGGAGATGATGGAACAGGGGATTCAGGTTATCAAAAAACTTGGAATAGATCGGCCAGCCGTTATACCGTTTCACCAGATCTTTGCCGACCAGCTCCGCGCCGAGCACCTTTACGGCGTCCCGCAGCGTGAACTTGAGATCGGAATCGTAATCCGTGCACACGTAGCTCAGGCCTTCATCCGCCTTCGCCGTCGGGCCGTTCTGTGCGGCGATCGTGGAAGAAAACCAGCGTTCGGTGATGGAACCGCGCTCCATGCCGAATGCAAAGTAATCGTCCGGATGAAGCTTCAGCCGATGACCGGCCTTGCCGAACCGCCTGGGAACAAAGGCGGGAAACAGTCTGAAAATGCCGTCCCCCTTTTCAAAGGTGCCGCGGATCACGTTCTGATCGGAGGTTGCGTCCTTTACGACCAGGTTGCCGCTCTTTTTCGCATCCGACAGGGCCTTGTCCAACCGTTCGCCGGCAAGCAGGATGATCTCTTTTTCCGTCATATATGGCACCCCCGTTTTTATTCGTTTTTTAGCCGATCGTGACCGTTTTTTTGATAGAAAAACGTTTTTACAGCTAAAATATATACCAGAAAAACGTTTTTGTCAATGATAAATTATAAATTATTTTTTATTTTTATTCATTCGACCGGCGCGCCGCCTTTGAAAATCCGACTCTTCGGACGCGATCCGGCGTTCAAAATCCGGTAAATTCGCCGCGGCGTTTGTGCATCCGGACACATGTGCGAAGACTGTCCCGGCGGGTCGTGAACCTGAAAAACGCTGTTGTAATTTATCGGGACAGAAGCTATAATAAATAAAACGTCGCGCATTGGGAACGGGTTTCTCGGGAGGCGCGCAGGAAGGAGTCGGATACCGGAATGGCACATCAATCGGCGACGGCAGGCTATCGGTTGGGCCTGTATGAAAAGGCGATGCCGGAGATCGGCTGGAAGGCGAAACTCCGCATGGCGCGCGACGCGGGATACGATTTCGTGGAGATCAGCATCGACGCCGGAGAGGAGAGGATCTCCCGGGTATACACGGATCCGGCGGAGCGCAAAGCGCTGGCGGACCTATGCCGCGAACAGCGGATGCCGATCCGGACGCTCAACGCGTCGGCGCTGACAAAATACGCGCTCGGCGATCCGGACCGAGAGATCAGCGGTCGCGGACTCGATATCGCGCTGCATGCGGTGGAGCTTGCGGACGATCTCGGCATACGGCTTGTGATGATCCCCGGCTATGACGTATACTTCAAACCGCATTCGGAGGAAACGGAGACGCTGTTTCTCGAGAACATCCGTATTCTGACCGATCACGCGGCGGAAGCGGGCGTCCAGCTCGGGTTCGAAACAATGGAAAACGACTTTATGAATACGGTGGAAAAGGGCATGCGCTGTGTCGAACGGATCCGGTCTCCCTATCTCTGTCTGTATCCGGATATCGGCAACACCACCAATGCCTGTGTGAAGGCGGGCACGGATCCGATCGCCGACCTGCGTCTCGGCGCCGGATCGATCGCCGCCCTGCATCTGAAAGAAACCTGTCCCGGACACTTTCGGGAGATTCCCTACGGGACGGGGCACGTTGATTTTCCGGCGACGATCCGTACCGCCCGGGAGCTCGGCGTTCGCAGGTTCGTAACGGAGTTCTGGTACAAGCCGGGGGGAGAGACCCCGAAGGACGTCTGCAAACGCTTCCGCGCGCTGATGGATCGGGAATACGGCGCGAAGGACTGATTGAGGAATGCCGATACAGAGTTCAAGGAGGAGGAACCGCATGCTGGAATCATTAAAGAAACAAGTCACGAAAGCCAATCTTCTTTTGCCGGAGCACGGTCTTGTCACGTTCACCTGGGGCAACGTTTCCGGCATCGACCGGGAAAGCGGTCTCGTCGTCATCAAGCCCTCCGGCGTGCCCTATGAGCGAATGACGGAGGCGGATATGGTCGTGGTCGATCTTGACGGGAAGGTCGTCGAAGGCAGATGGAAACCGTCTTCCGACACCCCGACGCATCTCGAGCTGTATAAGGCGTTTCCGGACTGCGGAGGGATCGTTCACACGCACTCCCGATGGGCGACCACATTTGCGCAGGCGGGCAAGCCGATTCCCGCGCTCGGCACGACCCAGGGTGATTATTTCTACGGAGAGATTCCCTGCACGCGGCCGATGACGGAGACGGAGATCTGCGGCGAATACGAAAAGCAGACCGGAAAAGTGATCGTCGAAACATTCCGTGCGCTCGATCCGGCTGCCGTTCCGGGCGTTCTGGTGTTTTCCCACGGACCGTTCGCCTGGGGGAAAGACGCGGAGGAGGCGGTTCACAACGCCGTCGTCATGGAAGAGGTCGCGTTTATGGACTGGCATGCGATGATCCTGAATCCGGACTGGAAGCCCATGCAGCAGACGCTTCTGGACAAGCACTATCTTCGCAAGCACGGAAAGAACGCCTATTACGGGCAGAACTGAATCCCTGCAAGGGAAGCTCAACGAAATACAAACCGGTTTTTTGGAGGAACAACCATGTACGATATGATCGTAGTCGGCGGCGGACCCGCCGGTATGACGGCGGCGCTGTACGCGCTTCGAAACGGCAAAACGGTCCTGGTGCTCGAAAAGCACGGCTTCGGCGGGCAGATCACGCATTCCCCGAAGGTCGAAAACTACCCGGGAACCCTGCAGATGAGCGGAAACGAGTTTGCGGACCGCTTCTTGGAGCAGATCCTTGCGCAGGGCGCGGACGTCGAGCTTGAGCGCGCCGTCTCCGTCAAAACCGAGGGCGCTTGTAAGATCGTCGAGACCGAGGAGGGCGGCAGATATGAAGCGCTGACCGTCGTGCTCGCGACCGGCGTCAAGCACCGCATGCTGGGACTCGAGGGCGAAAACGAGCTCGTCGGCGAGGGCATTTCGTTCTGCGCCGTGTGCGACGGCGATTTCTATACGGATCAGACCGTGTGCGTCGCGGGCGGCGGCAACTCGGCGCTGCAGGAAGCGATCCTGCTCGCCGAAAAGTGCAAAGAGGTCATCATTTTGCAGGACCTGCCCGCGCTGACCGGCGAAGTAAAGCTCCAGCAGGTGCTCGAATCGCGCAAAAACGTGCGCGTGCTGACCAACCTGAAGATCAATAAACTGCTCACCGAAAACGGCGCGCTGAAAGGCGTCGAGGTCGAAAACCGCACGACCGGACAAACGCGCGAGATCGCTTGCGACGGGCTGTTCGTGGCGATCGGACTGATCCCCGAAAACGAGCCGTTCAAGGACCTTGCAAAGCTGAACGGCTACGGCTATTTCGATACCGACGAGCGCTGCGAGACCGAAACCCCGGGCGTGTACGTCGCGGGCGACTGCCGCTCGAAGTTTGTGCGCCAGCTCACCACCGCCGTCGCGGACGGCGCGGTCGCGGCGTTGGCGGCGTGCCGGTACATCAACGAGAGAAAATAGAGGGGCATAGCATATATACAGTAAAACGCACATCCAGGCAATGTGCGTTTTATTGTATCTCCTGTTCCAGATGCCGGAAGACCTTTCCGGCGAAGAATTCTTCGAGTGAAATGTCCAGTCCGTCGCAGAGCTTTTTGATCGTCGTGATCGAAACGTCCCGCCGGCCGCTGTCCATCATGCTGTATACGGTGGAAGGCGTGACGCCGGCGCGCACGGCAAGCTCGTTGAACCGGATATTCCGCTCGCGGCACAGCTCTAAAAACCGGCTTGCCACCGCATCCTTTACGCCCAAGCATCCCACCTCCTTCTATATATATTTTACAGGAAACAGGGGGCGGATTGCAAGTGAAAAAAGGGAAAAACGCCGTGTTTCGCATTGACAATTTGTGCGGGTGCGTCTATAATAAACACGACAATTGCATAGAAGCAGTCGGTGCCGCTGATTTTTTCAGCGGGTAAAAGGGAAACAGGTCAGAAGCCTGTGCGATCTCGTCACCGTATGCGGGTCGACGCTGTCACGCTTAAGCAGCCACTGAGAAATCGGGAAGGCGACAGCGTTCAATGCCGCGAGCCGGGAAACCTGCCGATTGCTGGTACGGGAAAAGCCATTTTTCCAGATCACGAGGGATTGATTGTACCATGCCTGCAAAAAACGCGGGCGCATTTTGTACGCAGTCTCTTTACCGTTCGGTAAGGAGCTTTTTTCGTGCCGATGAAAACCGATGATGAATCTTCATCATAGAACCGTCGGGACGGAGTGTCCTGCGAAAAAAAAGGAGGAAAACGAAATGAAAAAGACGATTGCCATTCTGCTGGTACTCGCACTGACACTGGGCCTTGCCGCTGCCTGCACCGCCCAAAACCCCGTGACGCCGGATCAGCCGGCCGAGCCGGACGCGAACGCGGACAAAGCGGCGGCGGACGCCGTTGCGGCGCTGATCGACGCGATCTATGTACAGGAACGCACCGAAGAGACCGACGCGCAGTGCGCGGCGGCGAAAGCGGCGTGGGATGCGCTCACCGACGCGCAGAAGGAACTCGTGGAGGGCGAGGACGCCGATCCCGATTACTTCGGCAGAGACACCGGCGACGCGTCGCTGGACGATCCGAGAAACGCGGACGGGATCGGCGAGAACGAACTGCTGGTCGTGAGCTTCGGCACGTCGTTCAACGACAGCCGCGCCCTGGACATCGGCGGCATCGAGGCGGCGCTCGAAAAAGCGTATCCGGACTGGTCGGTCCGCAGAGCGTTCACCGCGCAGATCATCATCAATCACATACAGGCGCGCGACGGTGAAAAGATCGACAACATGGATCAGGCGCTTGAACGCGCGGTTGCAAACGGCGTGAAGAACCTCGTGGTGCAGCCGACGCATCTGATGCACGGCGCGGAGTATGACGAGCTCAAAGCGGCGGTCGACGCGTATGCGGACAAGTTCGAGTCCGTGAAGATCGCCCAGCCGCTCCTGGGCGAGGTCGGCGCGGATGCAACGGTCATCAACAGCGATAAGGAAGCGGTCGCAAAGGCGGTCGTCGCGGATACGCTCGAGGGCACGGGCTATGAGACGCTCGAAGAGGCGGAAGCCGACGGCGTCGCGTTCGTGCTCATGGGACACGGCACTTCGCATACCGCAAAGGTCACCTATTCCCAGATGCAGACGATGATGAACGAGCTGGGCTACAAGAACGTGTTCATCGGCACCGTCGAGGGCGAGCCGGAGGAGACCGCCTGCGAAAACGTCATCGATGCCGTGCATGCGGCGGGCTACACCAGGGTCTATCTCCGTCCGCTGATGGTCGTTGCGGGCGATCACGCGAACAACGACATGGCGGATATGGACGATCCGGAATCCTGGTTCTCGATGTTCGACGCAAGCGGATACTTTGCCCCGATCATCGCCGAGATCTCGGGTCTCGGCAACATCCCCGCCATCCAGGCGCTCTACGTCGCGCATGCCGGCGCGGTCATCAACGCGGACTGAACCCGGTAAAGGAGATCGAAGCACATGAAAAAAACGATCGCGGTTCTGCTGCTTGTGATGCTGTTCGCGGCGCTTGCGCTTGCCTGCGCGGGCACGCAGCAAAAGGAAGCGGCGAAGCTGGACCTTCCCGACGGCGTGTACAGCGCGGAATTCGTCACCGACAGCAGCATGTTCCACGTCAACGAGGCGCACAAGGGTCTCGGCGTGCTGACGGTGAAGGACGGAAGAGGAACGCTGCACGTGAGTCTTGTGTCCAAGTCGATCCTGAACCTGTATTTGGGCATGGCGGAGGACGCCGAAAAGGACGGCGCGACGCTTCTGGAGCCGACGACGGACACCGTCACCTATGACGACGGCACGACCGAGGAGGTCTACGGGTTCGACATTCCGGTTCCCGTGATCGGCGAGGACTTCGATCTCGCGCTGATCGGCAAGAAGGGCAAGTGGTACGATCACAAGGTGCGCGTACAGAACCCCGTACCGCAGAACTGACGCTTGCGGACGGCGGGAAACACGTGTAGAATAAAAGCATAAGGAAACAGGCGGCACGGCAGCCCGCAAGCGCGGTGCCGCGCCGCCGGTTTTCGTTCGGAGGAAGTTTTATGAAAAAGATCCTTGTATGGCTGCTGCTTGCGGCAATGCTGCTGTGTGCGTTCGGCTGCGCGCACAAAACCGCGACGGTTCCCGCCGACGGCGCGTACTCGATCGGCGTAACGCTTGCGGGCGGTTCGGGGAGGGCGAGCATTGAATCGCCTGCCGGGCTTTCCGTCCAGGACGGAACCGTGACGCTTTCGGTCGTGTGGAGCAGCGATCAATATGATTACATGCTGGTCGGCGGCGAAAAGCTGCTGCCAAAGATTGTCGACGGGCACTCGGTCTTTCAAGTGCCGGTCGGCTCGCTTGACGCGCCGCTCGAGATCGTTGCGGACACGACGGCGATGAGCACGCCGCATGAGATCGCGTACACGATCACGTTCGACGCGGCGTCTTTGACCCCGGAAATGAAATTTCCCGGAGTCTTATTAGCTCATAAAAGGAGACTCGCTGCTCTTGAGGCTCACCCGTCGGCAGCGGTCAGGGCATGGGCGAAAAATTTTATATAATT
>CAJOKM010000024.1 GCA_905235205.1 uncultured Clostridia bacterium
AACATGAAGTACCGGTGTCCCGACAATCCGTGCGATTGCAGAACGGGTGGGGACAGGGACCTTTATTATGTTGACAAGCAGTTGGATCATGACCTGAAGCAAAAACGAAGGAAGCACCTCTCTTTGGGGTGTCCCGAATGCCGGGGCTGCTTTTCAGATGATCATCCAAAGCAGATCAGACACGAATCAGGGGAGATTCTGCTTACTGCAACCCGCAGTATTCCAGGCTTTTACTCCAAAGCTCATCCCGGTTCTCTTTGCTGTAGGAAAGCTCGGAGGATTTCTTTATGCTCGTGCTTCTGTCAAAGTACTGTCCGGATACGCCGTCAAACCGGCTGTCCACTGCAATCTGCGCCAGTGCGTCGGAAGACGTCTCTAATTCTCCGTAGCGATCCGGCATGGTGGTTTTTACAACCAATGCTCTTGCCTTATCCGTATGACCGCCGGAGAAGTTTGTGGCAGCCATGTAACCGGGATTGAAGGAGTTGACGGATACGGACGAGCCATGCTCCTTCAGCAGCTCATCCAGCTTGAGGGTAAAATAGATCGCGCAGAGCTTGGAATAGGAATAGCGCCGCCGATCCGCCATCGCCTCATGTGCCGGATACTCCACGCCCTTCCACTCGATCCCTCCGGGAGGGTTGTGCATATCGCTTGTAATGTTGATGATGCGCCCGTCCTTCGCCATGTGCGGAAGAAGGAGCTGCGTCAGCAGAAAATGCCCCAGATAGTTCGTGGCAAAGACCACCTCAAAGCCTTCTTCCGTCGTTCCGCTGTCCCGCATGGGAGAGATTCCGGCGTTGTTGATCAGCACGTCCACCGTGCCGTATGCCTTTATGTAATTGTCCGTAAACGCTCTGACGGAGGACAGGAGAGAGGTATCGAGCCGCAGCGTCTCAACCGTCTCATTTCCCGTAGCGGCGATGATATCCGCTTTTGCCTGCGCCGCCTTTGCGTCATTCCTGCATGCAAGGATCACTCTGTTATCCTTGCATGCGGCGATCTTCTTTGCCGTTTCAAATCCGAGACCGGAGTTGGCTCCGGTGATGACAATGGTTTTCACGTTTTACCATCCTTTCCACTACAGCGCCGCAGGAGATCGTCCCGCGGCGCTGTTCATATGGTATCATAGGATTCTGAAAATTGCGAGTATTATTCGTTCTCCTGCTTTTCGGCGTTGCTGTCCGTTCCGATGTGTTCTGTGGGATCCGGAGCTTTTTCTCTCCCCTTTGCCCAGAAATACATGCCGAGTCCCAGCAGTCCGCTGACGCCGCACACGATTGCCGCGGCGGTATACGCTTTCCACCAGCAGAATCCGGCGGCAATCAGCAGAAAGATAACTACGGTCAAAAACCGCTGCGTACCCGCGTATTGTGTTCCACCCGTCTGAAGCGGATCGGACGGTTCATCACCGTCGCGCGGTTCGCCCATCTGAACGAGAAAGACAATCTGCTCCAGTGCAAGATCTGCCTCCGGAATCGGAAACAGCGGATAAACATGATTCATGTCCCGACCGACGATCAACTGACTGCCCTTCAGCTTGCTGCAAAACTCTACCACGTCCGGATGAAAGATTTCCCGCGTACCGATGAACACCGAGATGTTTTTCAGCACAGAAAGATCGCCGAACGTCGGGCTGACCCGTTCATCGGTCAGATCAAGATCGCCCGCCCAGTATTTGGCGTAGATGCGAAGAGAAGGCGCCCAGAGGAACGGGTCTTTCTTTTGCAGTTTTGTGATACCGGGATTGTCGGTGCGCAAATCCACCCACGGAGAAAAGAGGATCGTTTTGTCGGGGAGTTTCAGCCCCTGTTTTGCCCATTCCAGTTCGAGGCTCAACGCCAGTCCTCCGCCGGACGAATCCCCCATCAGAATCGTCTCAACATCCGGATCCAGCGTGCGGTACAGTTCTGTCAGCAGGTGAAAAGACTCTTTCCATGTGGCATACGGAATCAGAGGATACAGCGGGACAATACATTTTGCACCGGTTTTTGCGCAGATCTTATTGATCAAGGCCCAATGAGCAGGTTCAATATTCGCGTGAAAACCGCCGCCGTGGAGATAGAGGATCGTCTTCTGACCGGGTTCGGTTTCGTTGACCGTAAAGACCTGCATATCTTCCAACGCATCTTCGCGCACCGGTACGGACAGCTTCACGCTTTCCGGTATCTGATAAGCCGGTGCAGGCGCATCTTTCAGCGCCTCGATGGATGCGATCACTTCCGCATCGCTGCGGGGCTTGTACTTCTGCCTCAAAGATAAACTTACGATTCGAGCTCTCAAAGATCTGCCCATGCTGACGTTCTCCTTTCGGTAAGAAATGACGGACCCTTTCGCCGCAAAGGACGAAAGGGCCGACATGAGAGGGTAGTTATCTTGACAAAGACTTTGTCAGAATTCTTGTAAGGCTTTCCTTGTCCAAACGCCAACAATCGGCATTGACGATTGTACCGGACTGCGATACCAGTTCAGCCATAGCGTCAATGTCCGGATCCACGACGCCGTAACGCGTCAGATCGAGCCGATAAAGACCGATCTGCTGCATCATATCCACGACGGCATTCAGGAAACACAATGCGCCGTCTCTGTCTGAAATACCGTCGACGGGAAGCCCCATCGCTTTTGCCGCACGCGTCAGTTTGTCGTTGACGGTATCCTGCGCAATGACTTCCTCATAGTACGCTTCAAACACCGTTGCAAGCCCTGCGCCGTGCGGAAGACGCGGAAAATACGCGCTGAGCGCATGTTCGAGAGGGTGCTCGGAGGAGCTGCCCGCCTGTGCCAGCACGATGCCTGCCAGATTGCTCGCCGCCGCCAAAGCGCAGCGTGCTTCCTCATCCCTGCCGTTCTCCACCGCGCGCGGCAGGTATTCGCCGATCAAACGAATCGCTTCCAGCGCGTACATATCGGTGACGGCGTTGTTCTTTTTGATCAGCAAGCCCTCCAGCGCATGGGTGAACGCGTCAAATCCCTGAAACGCGGTCAGATGCTTCGGCACGGTATAAGTCAGTTCCGGATCGATGATCGCAATCTTCGAGAACAGCAGCGGCGAAAAGATAACCTGCTTTTCGTTGGTTGCTTCGTTGGAGATGACTGCCACATAGCTGACCTCGCTGCCCGTGCCCGCAGTCGTAGGGACTGCAATGATCGGAAGCGCACCGTCGGTAATCGGCTTTCTGCCGCCGGAACCGCTCACGACGTAATCCCAGCATTTGCCGCCGTTTTTCAGGACGACAGCCATACCCTTTGCGCAATCGATGGAACTGCCGCCGCCCAGCGCCACAATGAAATCGCAGCCCTGTGCCGCCGCAAAAGCGGCGGCACGGTCTACAAGGTTTGTATCCGGATTCGTACCGATCTCGGCAAAGACGGCTGCACCGATGTTCTGTTCCGCAAGCAGGCTCTTGACACGAGCCGCATATGCGTCCATGGAACCGTCGCCGGCTGTGACAATGACCGCCTTGGTTCCCGGCAGTTTCAGATCCTTCAGGCGATTCAATGCGCCTTTGCCGTAGATGATATTGACCGGAGAATAGAAGCTAAACGGATTGCTGTTGAACATGTTTCATCAGAATGCCAGACCGAGCGAACACAGGAATGTCGCCAGTACGGTTGCAAGGCCCGTGATGAGAACCGTCTCCACAAAAACATACTTGTAAACCATCTTGTGGTCTACGCAGAACACCTGGAAGCCGTTCATGATTGCTGCGCTGTGCGGCAGAGAATCGAAGACGCCGGTGGTCATAACGCTCAGACGGTGCAGAACCGGGAGAGACCAGCCGCTGGCTGCAAACACGCCGCCGAGCTTGCCGAGGACGATCTGCAGACCGCCTGCTGCCGTTGCGGTGATACCGCAGGCAACGCTGATCGAACCGACAAGAATCCACAGCGTGGACGGACCTGCCGTTGCGCCGGTGATGACGGTTTCGATGTTGCTGACGAGCCAGGTATAGAACGGCGTAGAGGAAACAACCGCGCCGAAGCCGACGATCGCACAGAAGTTTGCGACGACGGAAATGCCGACGGGAACCGCTTTCTCAACGTCCTTGAAAATCTGCTTGGGCTTATAGGTCTTGAAGTGGAAGATCACAACCGCAAGGCAGCCGACGAGCATGCTGAGCGACGGGGAAACGCCGAGGTTCAGCACGACGAACATAACGATGAGCGGGAGAAGTGCCAAAAGCAGTTTGCCGAGACGAACGATGAAGGGCTTCTTGACGCCTTCCTCTTCCGTGGTCTGTCTTTCGGGATAGCGCTCATCGAGTTTCGTACCGGTGGGGAAGAAGCCCTCGCCGGAGTTGATTGACTTTTTGATGACGAAGTAGCTGTAGATCAGGGTGAGAACCATTGCGAATGCAAAGGTGATCAGCGTGATGCCCGGCAGGGACATCAGAGAAGTTCCCCAAACCTGGTTCGGAATAATGTTGTTGACCTGCGCGATACCGGGGATGAAGCATGCCACGGTGCTGCCGCCGCCCCAGATGCTGAGGTATGCGAGATGCCACGGAATGTTCATCTTCTTGAACAGGTCACGTGCGATACCGGTGAGCATGAAGACGTAAACGATCGCGTTGACGCCGCCGATGATCAGGATCGCCTGGATGACGCCGAGCGCAAGAACCGCAGCAAATGCTTTGCCGACCGGCGTTTTTGCCTTGTTCACCAGTTTCATGATCGATGTCGCTATAACGGTCGTTGCACCGGACTCGGCAAGCATGAACGAGAACAGCGTGCTCGTAATGAAGAGCAGCATGTACTGTCTTACATACTCCGCAAAACCGGACATAAACACGCCCGTAATGCCCTGCCAGGGCCACTGACCCGAGAATGCCAGAACAACGACGCTGGCAAGGATCGAGTACAGAAGAATGTTGATTCGTCTGTACGCGCAGAAGATCAGTATCGCGATACCCAGCACGATGCCGACCAGACTGAGGATTTCAATTGTTCCCATACTTTACTCCTTTTCCTTTCATATTTTTTTAGAGTTTCTCTATCCTGAAAATATCGATCTGTCTGATGAGAGCTCCCACCTCCGTTTCCGTGCGCAAAGCGGTATATTTATACCTTATTTCATCATAAATCTATCATGTTGGACCAAAATCGCCATCATCCCGCGGCGTGGATGTTTGGGGTGGTTTTTTTGCATTGTCCTCCGTTTTTCATCCTGAAAGCACCCGTGCGGGTGAATTTTCTAATCCCTTCAGGCGTCGCGTTCAGTGCATCAGAAGCGAATACAGGTCGCTCGGGCGTATACCCTTCATGTATGTATCCGTGTCGATCCGGTTCAGGTGCTCCGCCAACGAATCGTCCAGCCACATGCCGCACAGCTGTCGTTCGAGATCGTGAATATCGCCGTTCCCGAAGAAATCGCCGTAAAAATGGATGTCCTCGATTTTGCCTTCGCTCACTTTCATCAGCACCGTCACGAGTCCGGCCGGAAACTTCATTTCCTTTCGCATGTCATACGCCGGGGATGCGCCGAAGTTCCATTCCCACGTCGCATATTTTTCGTCCCGCAAAGCCTGGATCTCTTTGATCTGCTCCGACGTCAGTATCGCTGTCGTTGGATGTGATGTTGAAAAGATCTGATCTCTCAGAAGCGCTTTGAACGTCTCCATGTCGATCGGCTCGGGCGCGTTTGCATTGATCGTGGTGACACGGCTTCTGACCGACTTGACCGCTTTGGATGAAAACTTTACATCCTTGACGCGCAGCGCTTCCGAAACGACGCCGAGATCGGAGTCGAGCATGATACATCCATGGTGCATCAATCTCCCTTTTTTGGAGTACTGGGAGTTGCCGGAGAATTTCGCGCCGTCTATGGTAACGTCATTGCGTCCGTTGAACTCCGCCTTGACGCCGATCGTCTTCAACGTCTCGATCAGCGGAAGAACAAACGCACGAAAATTGAACTCTTCAATCTTGTTTTGATCAACGATAAATGTGAAGTTCAGGTTTCCCATGTCGTGATAGACCGCACCGCCGCCGGAGAGTCTTCTTGCAACACGGATGCCATGCTCCTCCACATATTGGCGGTTGATTTCCTCCGCCGTGTTCTGATACTTGCCGACCACGATTGTATTTGCGTTCTGCCACAGCAGAAAATAGGATTCGGTTCGATCCATTTTCTCAAAGAAGTATTCTTCGAGCGCAAGATTGAAATATGGATCCGTGCTGTTAGATTCGTAATAGATCATTCGTTTATTCCTCCGTCGTATTGAATGGATATGACTTTGTAACCCTCTTCCGTGAGCTCCGCCGCAATGCCGGGCACATCACAGATCAGGCAATCGGGAAGCGCATCCTTCTGCCGATCCAGATTCCTTCCTGCAAGTTTTGCCATGCGGTATTGATCGTCTTCCGGCAGCGGCAGATGGCATAGGAGCGTCAAAGCCGGATGGATTCTGTTCAGGAATGCTCGCCCGCGATCCTGATTGATCTCCACAAAGTTCGCAGTCATAAGATCGATCCGTTTACCGGCAAGATAGGGGCTGAACTGCTCGTATGTCGTTTCGGCGTCGCCCAGCGCAAGCAGATTGACGTGCTCCGGCAAAAACTCCAGCAGATAACTGAAATGTTCTCCCGGCAGGACATCCTGCGGTCCGTCATGCCGTGTCGGTATCGCCGTGATGCGCAGCGTTTCATCCTCAAAGACCTTGCCGCCGTGCATTGGGTCTGGCATCAGGCGCAGCTTCGTTTCGGGAATGCCGGCTTCGTACACATCGGGCGGCAGGATCACCGGCGTTCCGTCTCCGGAATAGCGCAGAAGCGCGTCACCGTCGCAATGATCCTCATGCCGATGCGTCACGATCAGCATTGTGACGTCGGAGAACTGTCCGGTACGTGTCAGGATCTTTTCGAGCACGTTCTTCGGCATCGCGCTGAACGGATAATGCCGCCTTGTAAACACCGCATCGAGAAGAATACGATGCTTTTGCGCCGTTATGAAAAAGCCTGTGTTCGTGAGATACGAAATTCGAATTTTCTGCATAGTATATGCTCCGCACGCTCGCAAAAAGAACGCAAGATTCTCCTTGCTATATAGTTTCATATATGTTAAAATGAATAGCAATGGTTACTTTGCGTAACCGTTCCCACAATCGGCAGTTTTTTCGGAGGACTTGTTATGGCATTGCCGAAACTCGAAAACCTTAAGCAGGAAGATCTGATCAAGCTCATCCGGTTTTCATCCGATTTGAGCGAGAGCTTCCACGACTTTATCAACGCTACGTTCCGAAGTCTTGAAACGAACTTTGATCTGCCCATCTCAACGTATACGATTTTCGGATACAATCGCGACGGCACGCCGCGCGTCCTTCGCAACTACAGCAACTTCTTCAGCTCTTCGGACCTTGAGTTTTACAACACCAAAGGCATCGTGCAGGATCGTTCCTTCCGGCAGAGCACGATCGATTGGGCAAAAAACTCCAACAAATACGTGTTTGTTACCGATTATCGCAAACAGTCCGAAGATTCGTTTGCAAAACGAATGCAGCAATCCGGCATTCGCTTTCAGGTTCGCCTCGGCGCACATAAGCGCGGCGTAACGCCGCTGCATGTTCTGTCCGTCTATCTCCCGGAAGGCACGCCGGAGCCGGACGAGTATCAGATGCAGCTGTTCAGCGCGATCGGGCGTCTTTTCAGCGAACAGGTCGGAAACTACAAGCGCATCTCTCGGTGTGAAACAACCTCCGGCTTCTTCCTGCAGTATCTGGATATGCAGGAACACGGCGTTGCCATCTATGAGCCGTTCGGCAATGTGCTCGAGTATAACCGTGCATTTGCACAACTGATCGCGCGAAACTGCGGAGCAAAACCCGCTCGTACGGTCATCAACGATCTGCTCGACAGGCGCGAGGGCGGCGAACAATCGGCTTCGGAATCCATTGCATACGACGACATCCAATTCACCGTTTATGAAATCAACGATGCGCACATCGGTAATTTCCCGTTCCAGGTGATTCTTGCACAGCAGGAGCAGACCGCGACCGCCGCGAAGCCCGCGCTTCGGAAGCAATATCTTCAGCACGAGCTTACGCTGCGGGAAATCGAGGTCATCACGCTGATCGAAAGCGGACTGTCGAACCAGGAGATCGCGAAAAAGCTTGTCATCTCCATGTCAACCGTCAAGACACATATCAAGAACATCTTTTCCAAATATGCCGTTCATTCCCGAACAGAGCTGCTGCGCAAACTGCAGGAGGAAGCTCAGGGCTTGTGAACGCTGAGATGATGGATGTCGTGTACGGCTTCCATGATCGCTTCACCCATCGTCGGATGCGGGAATATGGTATGTCCGACCTGCTCCGCCGTGAGCTGAAACTGCACCGCCAGCGTGATGGTTTGCAACAGCTCCGTCGCGTGTGCGCCGACCACCGTACCGCCGACGATCACATCGTTCTGATCCGCAAGCACCTTCACGAAGCCTTCGGTATGACCGGAGGCTTTTGCTTTACCCAGCCCCATGAAGTCATAGCGACCGACCTTGACCGGAATTCCCTTTGCTTCGGCAGCCGTTTCAGTCAGGCCGACCGTTGCAACCTCGGGATTGGTGTAGACACAGCCGGGAACCGCGCGATAATCCGCTTCGCGAAGGTCGCCGCAGATATGATCGACAGCCACGAACCCTTCGTACGCCGCAACATGCGCAAGCTGCTGCGTCGGTACAACGTCACCGATTGCATAGACGTCTTCCGCACAGGTATGCATGTAACCGTCAACCGGGATAAACCCACGCCGGTCGGTTTCGACGCCGATGTTCTCGAGCCCGATGTTCCTTGTCGCCGGTCTTCTTCCGGTGCTCACAAGCACCTTTTCCGCCGTATAAGCGTTTCCGTCGGACAGCGTGACGGTCACGCCGCCGTCAACCGGTTCCAGCTTTTCGACGCCCTTGCCGCAGAACACCTTGATGCCGTCCTTGCGGAAGCTCTTTTCAAGCGCGCGAACGGTGTCGCGATCTTCGTTCGGCAGGATATGCGGCATCATTTCAAGAATCGTGACCTGCGTGCCCATCCGCGCAAAGAACTGCGCCAGCTCGCAGCCGATGACGCCGCCGCCGATGATAATCAGCGAGGCGGGGCGGGTATTCAGCGCAAGAATCTCGTTACTCGTGATGATCCGTTCGCCGTCATAGCCGAAGCTTGCGGGGACGGACGGTTCCGAACCGGTCGCAATGATGATCTTATCGGTTTCCACGGTTTCACTGCCGCCGTCGCTCAATGCGACTTTCACATGATGCGCGTCTGCGATCGTGCCGGTGCCGCGCAAAACGCGCACCTTTGCTGCGCTCAGCAGGTATTCCACGCCGCTGTTCAGCGCTTTCACAACGGAGTCCTTACGCGCAAACGCCGCTTCGAAATCCGCCATGACGCCTTCCGGTACGGTGATGCCGTAGCTTGCCGCGTCACGGATCGTTTTGACCGTATCCGAAACGGCAAGCAGCGCTTTGGTCGGGATGCAGCCGCGATTCAAGCAGGTGCCGCCGAGCGCATCCTTTTCCACGATCGTGACATCCAGTCCGCGCTTTGCCGCATACAGAGCGGTTTCATACCCGCCGGGGCCCGCTCCGATCACTGTCAGTTTCATCGTTTTTCCTCCTTATACAAGATGGTACTTACGCGCTTCGTCCAAAAGCTCGGCACGGAAATCCGGATGTGCGATGCCGATCAAAAGCTTTGCGCGTTCCGCAAGCGAAGCGCCGCGCAGCGGTGCAACGCCGTATTCCGTCACAACATAATCGGTGTCCGAGCGGAGCAATGAAATGATCGTGCCCGCCGGATGCACCCCGACGATCGTGGAACGGCGTTCGCGTTCACCGTTTTTGTTCTTGACCATTGCCGTGGAACGCAGCGCAATGATGGACTTTCCGCCGGGTGACGCTTTTGCGCCGACCGCCGTTTCCGACTGTCCGCCGATGCCGCTGATCTGAATCGTGCCGACCGCTTCCGACGCGCACTGGCCCATCAGATCGACCTGCAGCGTCGTATTGACCGAGACCATCTTGTAGTTCTGCGCAATGATATCGGGATTGTTGGCGTCTTCGGTCTGAATGTGCAGCACGCCGGGGTTGTCGTCGAGGAAGTCGTACGTTTCCTTGCTGCCGAACGTGAAGGTCGTGACCATCTTGTCCTTATAAATCGTTTTGCGGCTGTTGTTGATCACGCCTGCTTTGTAAAGCTGCACAAGACCGTCGTTCAGCATTTCCGTATGTACGCCGAGATCCTTCTTATCTTTCAAAGACAGCGCGACGGCGTTCGGAATGCCGCCGATGCCGAGCTGCAGCGTGGAGCCGTCCTCGATCAGTTCGGCGATGTTCGCGCCGATCGCCATATCCGTTTCGTCCGGCGCCTTTCCGGGCAGGTAAATGACTTTGTTGTTGCCCTGAAATACCGCGTCTGCCTCGGTGATGTGGATGTAGGTATCGCCGAAGGTGCGCGGAAGGTTCTCGTTGACCTCCACGATGACGAGATCCGCCCACTTTACCATGTTGCGCACCGACATGCCGACCGTGCTGGTGGAGAAATAGCCGTGTTTGTCCATCGGCGTTACCGACAGCACAAACACCTTGCGCACCGCGGGTCGGATGCTGTGATAGTATTCCTTGCCCGTAAAGCTGTGGCGCAGATGTGTCGGCACATAACTCGTGGTTCCGGCAATCTGCCCGTCCTTGCAGAAGCGGCCGAAGAAGCAGCTCTCGTTGTAGAGCACGCCCCGATAGCTTTCGTCAAGATAATAGTCGTAAGGCAGCGAGTTCAGAAAATTCACGATTGTCACATTCTCCGCTTTGCCCCTGAGCGCGGCAAGACCGGAGAGAAACGTCTGCGGTTCGCCGGACGCCCCGTACGTATAGATATAATCATTGCTTTCAATCAGCGCGACGGCTTCTTCAAGCGCCACCGTCTTTTGCTGCAGCAATTCCTGTACATTCATGATTCTGTTCCTTTCTGAAAAGGGCGGCGGAATCTCTCCCACCGCCCGTCATTGTTTGTCGTTTTACGGCTCCATGAGAACCTTGATCTTCATCGGATCACGGAATGAGAATGCTTTCTCGCAATCCTCGAACTTGAACTTGTGGCTGACAAGCGGCGCGACCTTGATCTTGCCCTCGGCAATCAGGCGGATCGCCTTCGGCCAGGTAGAGACACGGTGCGCAAACGCATTCTGCAGCTTTTGTTCCTTCATAAACGAGATCAGCATGCGCTTGAGCTGATAGCCCTCGGGACCCGGTGTGCCGACCATCGTAACCTGACCGCCGAAGCAGGTCATCAGGATCGCCTGATCGATGCAGGTCGGATTGGACGTGCAGTCAAAGGTGACGTTGACGCCGCGCCCGCCGGTCATTTTCAGAACTTCCATGACGACGTTCTGCGTATCGTTTTCAAACACGCCGTCCGCGCCGAGCTGCTTTGCAAGTTCGAGTTTGCCCTTGGATGCGGAAACATCGACGACAAAGACCTTTGCGCCGGTCAGCTTCGCAAACTGCATGACGAGAAGACCGATCGGACCCGCGCCCATAACGATGACGGTATCCGTGGGGCTGATGTGCGTCATTTCCAAAGCCGCATGACATGCAACGGCGCTCGGCTCGATGAGCGCGCCCTCTTCGAAGCTCATGTTATCCGGAAGCTTGAAGGTATAGGGCTCTTCGTGGACGATATATTCCGCCATCGCGCCGTCGGTTTCATACCCGATCGACTTCGCCGTTGCGCAGCCGCCGATGCTGCCCGCGATACAGGCGTAGCAGCGCCCGCAGAAGCCGGTGAGACCGCCGGTGGTGACGCGATCACCGACCTTGATGTTCTTAACGGCGGGACCGACCTCGACGACCGTGCCGCTGAACTCATGGCCGAGGGTGACCGGCACGGGGAGCGGCGCTCTGGGCGGTTCCAGACCGTGGTTTACAATGTGGTCGTCGGTACCGCAGATGCCGCAGTATTCGACCTTGATCTTAATATCGTCCGGACGGACGATCTGCGGCTCGGGGATATCCACGCAGGACACGAACCCGATACCGTGATCCATTTTTCTGACAGCTTTCATGACCGAACCTCCCGATTACAGACCGAGCGCCTTCTTCATGCCCGCCTTCATCTCTTCCTTGTTCGGAACGACGTAGTCTTCGAGCTTGTTGAACGGGATGACGGTGTTCTTACCGCAGACGCTGACGGGGTTCGCCTTGAGCTCGGTGCCGAGTTCTTCGACCGCCCAGGTCACGATCTGTGCGCCGAAGCCGCCGCGTTCCGGCGCGTCATGCGCAACGAGCAGACGACCGGTCTTGCGCAAGGATGCGAACATCTTCTCCTTGTCGAACGGAATCAGCACGCGCGGATCGATGATCTCGATCGTCTTGCCGGTCTCGGCTTCGACTTCCGCTGCCGCCATCTGTGCAACAACGAGGGAACGCTGATAGGCGACAACCGTCAGGTCGTTGCCCTCTTTGACGATCTTGCCCGCGTTCTTCAGCGACGGGATCTCGTCATCCGCCAGCGTGTCCGGGATGTCCTCCCTGGAAATCATCAGACCGCGATGCCAGATGAACAGAACGGGGTCGTCATCACGGATCGATGCACGCAGGAACAGCCGCACATCCGCCGCACCGGTCGGCGCAACGATCTTAAGCCCCGGCACATTGGCAAACCAGGACTCAACACTCTGCGAATGATGTGCGCCGCTGCCCGCACCGACGCCCTGCGGAAGAATGAACGTGATCGGCAGAGAATGCTTGCCCATGGAGTTGTAGCGGAATTTTGCGCAGACGTCGACGATCGCTTCAAAGGACAACGTCGCAAAGTCCGCAAACATGATCTCAACAACGGGACGATAGCCCATCATGGCGGCGCCTGCGGCAAACATACTGTAACCCGCTTCTGCCATCGGCATCTCGATCACGCGATTTTCGCCGTATTTCGGATAGAGACCCATAAAGGTGGTCCAGATACCGCCCTTGGGACCTACGTCTTCGCCGATGACGATGACTTTATCGTCCTTCGCCATTTCCTCGGCAACTGCAATGTTATGCGCTCTCAGAAGTATCTGCTGCGACATTAGATCTCACCTCCTGCGTCGTTCGAATAAAGCCTGTTGTAATCCAACACGGTTTCACGCACCGGGAAGCCCTGCGTGAGGTTGTAGTCGAATGCGTCTACGATCTCCTTGGTCATTTCTTCACGAACCTTTGCCATATAAGCGTCATCGGCGTAACCGAGCTCCTTGAGCTTCTTTTCGTGAATCAGAACCGGGTCGATGTCGTCCAGATGCTGGAGGAAGCTGGTGTCGCGGTATTGCGCCTGATTGTCGCCCACGAAGTGTCCTTCCCACCGCCACGTCTTGACTTCGACAATGTTCGGAATGCACTGCTGTGCAAGTTTCAAACCATCCAAAACCGCCTGCGTTACGGCAACGACGTCATTGCCGTCTACGGTGACGCCCTGCATTCCGAATGCCTTGGCACGTTCGGACAGATTTTCAAGCGGGTATTGTTTGCTGACCGGGGTGGACATTGCAACACCGTTGTTCTCAATGAAGAACAGGATCGGAAGCTTCAACAGCGCGGCAATATTCAGCGCTTCAAAGGTAGCGCCTTCGCTGACAGCGCCGTCGCCGTAAGGCGCAAGAACGACGGTATCATCGGTACGGCCCTGCTGCTTGATCGCCCATGCAACGCCGTCCAGGATGCCCCACGTGCCGCCGAGTGCGCCGGTTGCGGGAATCAGTCCGTGTTCGATGTCCGTCAAATGATACTCGCCCGAAACGCCTGCGTTCGCGCCGCTGGTGCGACCGAGAACCTCGCCGATAAACGGGCTGAAGCCGACTTTATAGGCCATCAGGGTCTGTCCGCGATGCGTGCCGGTGTGGTAGATGTTCAGACCGGAGATCTTCGCCGCGGAAATGATGCCGGAGGTAACTGCCTCCTGGCCGAGACAGGGGTGGATCGATCCGCTGATTTTGCCGCTCTTGATGAATTCGACGATCTTTTCGCCGAGCACACGGGAACGGGCAAGCTCGGAATACATATCCAGCATTTGTTCCTTCGTAAAGCTCATGGTTTCCTCCTTTATTTTGTTTTTTATAAGCCCATGAAATCTTCGGGATGCGTCATCATTCCGATCATGGTCTTGAGATACAAACCGCCGTGCAGACCGTCAACTGCCGCATGATTTACGGTGCAGCTTAAGCAGCAGATGTCGTGTGCCGTGATGGAGCCGTCTTCATTGACCCACGGACGACGGTATGTTGAACCGATGCCGAGGATCGCTGTTTCGGGAACCGTGACAAACGGCGTGAACTGCTCAACGCCGAGCATTCCCATGTTGCTTACCGTAAAAGTGGACCCCATCATACGATCCATCGGCAGCTTCTTTGCTTTGAGCAGCGCAATATCTTCCTGAAGCTCGTCGGAGATCTCAAAGATGTTCTTGTCCTGCGCTTCCTTGATGACGACCAGCATGATGCCCTCGTTGAGACCGATGCCGACGCCGATGTTGATGGAGTCATAGACGTAAAAATCCTTGTTGTCGATCAGCGCCGAGTTCATGATCGGGTGCTGCTTCAATCCTTCCGCCGCCAGCTTGACAAACAGCGAAGTGTAGGTAACATTCTTGTTCTGCTCCTGAAGCTTTTTCTTCAGCTCCTGCAGCGGCTCCATGGCAAAATAGGTGCTGCCGCTGCCCTGCGGATAGTTCCGCTTGCTTTCCAAGAGCTTGCTTGCCAAAAACTTGCGTGTCTTGGAAAGCTCATAGCTCTCCTTGACGCGCTTCCCTGCATTGATATCGAACCCCATACGCTCAGTCCTCTTCGATTTCCGCAATGATGTCGCCGGGGTTGACCACTTCGCCCTTTGCTTTCAATACCTTCTTCAGAACGCCGGTTGCCGGGCTGTCGATTTCCTGATTCAGTTTCTCGTTGGACAGTTCATACAGCGGTTCGCCCTTCGCAACGCGACCGCCTTCTTCGACCATCCATGTTTCGATCGTGACTTCCAGATTTGACTGACCGAGCTGTGGGATTTGAACTTCTACCATGTGGTATTACCTCCATTCAATTAATTCGGAATAAACGGAACGTTTTTCCGCTTCTACTATCATTTTATAGGATTCGTTTTTTGCCACAACATCCTGTAATGAGTATAAAAAAGGAGTTCTCGTCCGTTCATCGGTGCATCATCCTTTTATCATCCTATCGTCCACCCTCCGGTAGGAACGTCCGGAAGGCGTTTGCAATATTATGCACCGATTCCGGATCATGCCGCCGTCAAAAGCACAGCATTGTCTGTAAAAAGAAAAGGGCTGCTTTATAACCATACAAAGCAGCCTTGCAGAGAAGACAAGGTGGAGATTTACAGCAAATGGACGAGTGCGATCAAGCCCGAGAATACGATGGAGACCGTTGCACAGAGCTTGATCAGAATGTTAAGGGACGGACCGGACGTATCCTTGAACGGATCGCCGATCGTGTCGCCGACGACTGCCGCCTTGTGCGGTTTTGATCCCTTGCCGCCGTAATTTCCTTCTTCGATATACTTCTTCGCGTTGTCCCATGCGCCGCCCGCGTTGGACATAAACACCGAGACCGCGAAGCCTGCAACGGAGACGCCGGCAAGCAGACCGACCACACCGGTAGGACCTAAGATGAGTCCCGAAGCAAGCGGAACCACAACGGACATCGCTGCCGGCGCGATCATCTCGCGCAGCGCACCTTTCGTGCAGATGGAAACGCACTTTGCATATTCCGGCGTTGCCGTGCCTTCCAGAATGCCGGGAATCTCGCGAAACTGCCGTCGCACCTCGATAACAACGGATTGCGCAGCATTTTCAACGCCGCGCATGGTGACCGCCGCAAAAACGAATACAAGCATTGCGCCGATGAACATGCCGATGAGAACCGTCGGGTTGATGACCGAGAAGTTCAGCACCGCGTCGGTTTTATCCTGAATAATGTTGACGTAGGAAACGAGAAGCGCCAAAGACGTCAGCGAAGCCGAACCGATCGCAAAGCCTTTGCCGGTTGCCGCCGTGGTATTGCCGAGCGAGTCAAGCGCGTCGGTGCGTTTGCGCACCTTCGGATCCATGCCCGCCATCTGCGCAATGCCGCCCGCGTTGTCCGCAACGGGTCCGTAGGCGTCGGTCGCAAGCGTTATGCCGAGGGTGGACAGCATGCCGACGCCCGCAATGCCAATGCCGTACAGACCGCGGTTGAAGGATTGCAGGAAGTGCCCGTTCGCGTCAACAATCGCAGTGGTTCCGCCTGCCATGAAGTAGCTGACAAGAACCGCCGCGCAGACGATCAGGATGGAGGTCAGCGCCGATTCCATGCCGAGAGAAATGCCGCCGATAATGATCGTTGCGTAACCGGTCTGCGAGGTTGCGGCAAGGTTGCGCGTCGGTCGGTACGACTCGGAGGTGAAGTATTCGGTGAAGAACCCGATCAGACAGCCCGCAACGAGTCCCGCGAGGATCGCGATGTAAATTCCCCACCATCTTGCGCCATCCACGCTGCGGAAGATGAAATAGGTCAGCGGCAAAGCTGCAATCGCGGACAGAACCGCCGCGGTATACGTGCCGGTGCGCAGCGTTCGCAGAAGCGTTTTCTGTGTGGCGTTTTCCTTGACCCGCACAAGCTGCGCGCCGATGATCGAGCAGATGATGCCGGAAACGGCAAGCATCAGCGGCAGGAACATGCCCGCAAAGCCGTAGCCGCCGATCGCGGAAAGCGCGAACGTAGCAAGGATCGAGCCGACGTAGGATTCATAGAGGTCCGCGCCCATGCCCGCGACGTCGCCGACGTTGTCGCCGACGTTGTCCGCGATCGTTGCCGGATTTCTCGGATCGTCCTCCGGGATCTTTTTTTCAACCTTGCCGACAAGGTCCGCGCCGACGTCCGCCGCTTTGGTGTAGATGCCGCCGCCCACGCGCGCGAACAGCGCCATGAACGAAGCGCCCATACCGTTCATGACCATGATATTGCCGATCATGACCGCGTCACGGATGCCGAATACGTAATAGAGCAGGAAATACCACAGTGTGACATCGAGAATGCCGAGCGCAACGACTGTGAAGCCCATAACGGATCCCGCCGAAAACGCAACGCGAAGACCGCGATTCAGCCCCTCGCTTGCCGCCTGCGCGGTACGGGAGTTCGCATGCGTGGCAATCTTCATGCCGATAAAGCCCGCCAAAAGAGACCAGACGCCGCCGGTCACAAACGCAAACGGCGTGAATTTCGAAAGCAGGCTTCCGCCCGAAGCAAACGCGAGCGCGATCAGGATCACAAAGATCACGGCGAACACCGGCAGTACGGTCTTGTACTGACGCCTGAGATAGGCATTCGCGCCATCGCGGATGGATCTCGCGATCTTTTTCATCTTTTCGGTGCCTTCCGAAAACGACAGCACCTTTTTGGTTTGCAGCAGCGCGTACAGCCCCGCGAGCGCCGCGCCGACAAAACCGATCCAGAATAATGTTTCCATACATGCCCCTCAAACAGAATGATTACTTGGTCTTTCCCGTCTTCTTTCGATAGATCAGGATCGCTGCAATGCTTGCAACGACGAGTGCAAGCACTCCCACGCCCATCAGCAGTGCTCTCCAGGATTCGCTGTCCATAAGATTTCCTCCTTATCGCAGAATGATGCCGGAATCGATATTGATAACCTGACCGGTGATCTCCTTCGCGGCGTCGGAACTCAGGAACATGACAAGATTTGCAATATCCTCCGGGGTCTGCATACGGTGCAGCGAGGAACTTGCATCGGCGATGGCGCCGATGACCTGCTCGCCGGTTTCAAAGCGGTCGAGCGTATCCTTCGCTGCTTCGCGCAGCTTCATTGCGCCGCCTTCGGAATAGATCGGCGTATAGACATAGCCGGGGTTTACGACGTTGACGTTGACGTTGTATTCGCCGAGTTCCAACGAAAGAGACTGTGCATAATTCGCAGAGGCGATCTTTGACGCGCTGCATACGCGCACCGTTCCGAGCACGTTGACTGCAAACACCTTTTCCCACTCGGAAAGTGAAAGCATCGTGGGACCGGATACCGTATTCTGTGCGATTCCGGCGTTGCTGAACAGCACGTCAACCGTGCCGAAGTCGTTCAAAATCCGATCTTTCGCCTCATGAATCTGATCTTCGTTCGTCACGTCCATCTGATAAAACGCGGCTTTTGCACCGAGTTCCGTGCAAAGCTTTACGGTCTCTTCACCTTTTTCGCGATTGAAATCACACACGGCGATCGATGCGCCGGCCTTTGCAAATGCAAGCGCTGTTCCTCTGCCGATTCCGGTTGCCGCATCGGTAATCACGACAACTTCGTTTTGATAATCAAACTGAACGGTTCCCATTGTTTGGTTTCTCCTTTTTCTTTTTCAGATACGGTGAAAGCAGGATGCCGACAAATGCCAGAACCAGCCAAAGGACCGAGCAGATAAAGAACAGACGGAAGCAGCCGAGCGTACTGCCGTCCTCGCCGATCCAGGGTGCTGCAAGCAAGGCGGCGGTGGCAAGGCCGATATTCGCGCCGGCAACGAGATATGCCTGGATCGTGGTAAAGTCTTTGTGTCCGAACACGCTGTTCGCAAGCATCTGCGCATTTGCATTTCCGTGCGTTCCGCCCAACGCGAGAACGATCATCACGGCGACCAGCAGCACGGGCATGGTTATAATTGTATTTCCCGTCAGGAGGATGGTGAGAAGTCCCGACGAAAGCGCCAGTCCGATAAGCAGCACATAGAATTTGATCCCGCGCTTCTCCACAATCTTTCCGCCGACCGCAAGGAACACTGCCACACCGACGCGCAGAACGGCGTCGTAGCGTGTTGCGACGTTCACACCGAGACCGTAGTTTGACGAAAGCAGCGTCACGAGATACATGTTCACGCCTGTCCATGCGATGCTTCCGAGTGCGCCCGCAAGGAAGATCAGATAAAAGGAAGGCGTTTTGAGCGCTTCGCGGAAGGTGAGCCCCGTGCTCGGAGCGGCTTTCGGCGTTTCGGTCGGCGTAATCTCGCCTGCGCCGAGCGCCTTCTGTCCCATGTTTTCCGGGCGGTTACGGATCGCAAACCAGATCACGAGTCCGACGACCAGCACCATCGCCGCAAGCACCTGATAGGTATGCCGGTAGCCGATCGCCACGATCGCAGCGCCGGAGAACATGTTCATGACGGCGCTGCCGATGCCGGAGCCCGCGGAAACGATGCTCAGCATCATCAGCCGGTTTTTCACAAACCAGTGTCCGATGATGGCGCAGCAGGCGGCATAGATGCCGATCCCGATCGAAACGCCTGCAATCGTTGCGCCGAGATACAGAACCCAAAGGCTGTCGGTAAAGCTGTAGATCAGCGCATGCGCCGCGGTCAGAACCGTGCTGATCAGCATACAGTTCTTTTCACCGAGCTTTCGCAGCGCGATCGGCGTGACCGTCATGCCGGTTACAACCGCCGCCACCCCCGCGAACGTAAACATCAGGCTGATCTGCGCGGTTGTATAACCCGTCTCCCGCACCAAAGAGGGCATGAAAACGCCGAGCGAATTCAGTGCGCCCATGTTGATAAAGATGAAGATGAAGCACATGACGGCCATCCAATAGCCGCTGAATTTTTCTTTTTTCATCCGAACGCTCCTTCGAAAAAGGAGCTTTTTGCTTTTACACAAAAAGCTCCCGTTGTTTTAGCCGATCAGAGTGCGAGGTTCAGGATTGCAGCCATCTCTTCTTCGTTGATCTTGACGTAGAATCCGATCGGGAATCCTTTCTCCTTACGGTGTGCAACGATAGCGGGAATATCCTGCGCCGTTGCGCCGACTTCACCCAGCGTGGTGGGAAGTCCCATTTCCTTCGCCCACGCGCGCATACGGGCGATTCCCTCGCGTGCGGTATCCTCCGGGCGATCGTAGTTCATATCGCAGCCCCAGACTTCGACGGCAAACTGCGCGAAGCGCATCACACCGGTGGGCATGACGTATTCCATCCATGCCGGCATGATGACCGAAAGCCCTGCGCCGTGTGCACACTCAAACAGCGCGGACAGTTCGTGCTCGATGAGATGAGAAGACCATTCCGGAATACGGCCGACGCCGCTCGAATCGTTCTGCGCGAGATTGCCGACCCACATCAGGTCCGCCTGCGCTGCATAGTCGGACGGATCCTTGACCGCCTTGCGACCCGCTTCCACCGCCGTGCGCATGAGCGCTTCGGAAATGCGGTCGGTGAGACGAACGTCCGGCGTACGGGTGAAGTAGCGTTCACAGACGTGGCTGAACATATCAAACGCGCCGCATGCGATCTGGAACTTCGGGAGCGTGCTGGTATAGCGCGGGTTCAGGATCGCAAACTTCGGACGAATGATGTCGGTAGGCGGAACGCCCCACTTGAGGTTTCCGTTTTCATGCGTAATGACGCAATGACCGCTGCCCTCGCTGCCGGAGGCTGCGATGGTCAGAACGACGCCGACAGGCAGGGTCGTCGTGATCTTGGTCTTCTCGGAGAAGAAATCCCAGAAATCGCCGTCATAGGGAATACCGAGCGCGACTGCCTTCGCACAGTCGATGCTGCTGCCGCCGCCGAGCGCAAGCACGAAATCGCATTTTTCACGGCGACCGATTTCAATACCCTCATAGACCTTATCGCTGCGGGGATTGGGCTGTACGCCGGTCAGCTCCGCATACGGAATGCCGTCTGCGCGAAGCGCTGCCGTGACGTCGTTGTACGCCGTCGTCCATTTGACAAAATCACCGCCGTAATGCACCAGCAGAACCTTGGTGCCGCCGAATCTGCGCACGAGCGCACCGACGTTTTGTTCCTGACCGTCGCCGAACGCATACAGCGTCGGGGAATAGAAAGTAAAGTTTCTCACAGAAGTGCCTCCTTATAATTTGATGTGTGATCTGAAAGAGAGCGTCACTCCGCGCCGATCCGATAGGGGTGGTAGAAGGTCCCGAACCGAACGCGGAGCGACATATCGGAAGGAGCTTTTTGCTCAAAGAACGGACAGGATCGCCTTGCGGATGTCCTCTTCCTGCGGAAGTGCAAACTGTTCGACTGCGCCGAACGGGATGCAGGTATTGTAGCTGCCGACGCGCTTGACGGGCGCCTTCAGATCCGTAAGACAATTCTCCGCGATCCATGCGGAGATGTGGGACGAGAAACTGCCGCGTTCGACCTCCTCGTTTGCGATAACGACCTTGCCGGTCTTGCGCACGGAGGCGAATACCTTTTCCTTATCGAAGGGGCAAAGAACGCGCGGATCGATGATCTCGATGCTCTTGCCGGTTTCCTTTTCGATTTCGGCCGCGACCTTAATGGATTTCAGAAGCGAGCTGTGCCATGCGATCAGCGTCAGGTCGGACCCTTCCTTGACGATCTTTGCGGCATTGGTGAGCGTCGGAACGGTCTGATCCGACGTATCGACTTCCTCCTGAATGCTCATCGCGCAGGGGCGGGAGAAGAAGAAGCAAACGGGATCATCGTCGAGAACTGCCGCCTTGAGGAAGGAACGAAGATCCGCCGGCGTCGTCGGCGCAACAATCTTAATGCCCGGAACATTGGCAAACCAGCCCTCTACCGTCTGGCAGTGCTGGCAGCCCGCCTGGCCGACGCCTTCCGGGAACACGAACGTGATCGGGAGACTCAGCGCGCCCGCGGAGTTATAGCGTGCTTTTGCGGCGACGTTGATAATGCCGTCCGAGGCGAGCGTTGCGAAATCCGCAAACATGTATTCCACGATCGGACGGTAGCCGCCGTATGCGAGACCGACGGAAACGCCGGTATAGCCGCTTTCGGAAATAGGGGTGGAAATGACGCGTTCGGAACCGAACTTGTCTTTGAGACCGCGGAAATAGGTCCAGCAGCCGCCCATGGTGCCGATGTCTTCGCCGACGCACAGCACTTTGGGATCTGCCTGCATCAATTCATTCAGCGCAAGGTTGAGTGCGCCTACGCCCATCATTTTCGCCATTACAGTTCACCTCCTGCATTGTTGCTGTAAAGATTGTTGTAGTTGACACAATCTTCCTTTGTGGGAGCTTCCGCTTCCCACGCACGCTGGAACGCATCCGCCATCAGCGTTTCCTGCGCTGCCTTGATGTCGGCAAGCTCCTGTTCGGAAGCAGTACCGGCAGCGGTCAGTTTCTTCTCATAAAGCACAACCGGATCGATGTTGCTTGTGTCGTTCAAAAAGCTCGTGTCGCGATATTTCTGCATGTCGCCGACATAGTGACCGGTCCAGCGGGTCGTCTTTGCCTCGACCAGAACCGGCTGACCTGCCGCTGCGGTTTCGATCGCGCCGAGCAGTGCCTGCGTCATGGCTTCGACATCGTTTCCGTCCACCTTGAAGCCGGGGATATTGAAGCCGGCCGCTCTGAGATACAGGTCCTGATGCGGCGCCTGCAGCTCGATCGGCGTGCTCATTGCGATGCCGTTGTTCTCAATGAGATAGACGATCGGCAAATGATTGATTGCCGCAAGGTTGATGGATTCATACACGATGCCTTCGCTCATTGCACCGTCTCCGCAGGAACAGACCACAACGCCGTCCTTGCCGTCCAGCTTCAGCGCCCACGCAAAACCGGTCGCGTTTGCAACGCCCGCACCGAGGATGCCCTGCATCGGCAGATGATTGTCCTTCAGCGAAACGAGATGATACTCGCCGGACGTGCCCTTCATCAAACCGGTGCGCCTGTTCATCAGTTCGCCGAGGAAGGGGTCGAGACCGACGGTCCGCGCGATCAACGGCTGCTGACGGTGGGTGCAGTGCGTGTAGATTTCATGGCTTGTCAGCTTCTTCGCTTCCAGAATACCTGCGCTGATGGCTTCCTGTCCGAGGCTCGGATGGATTGCGCCGTTGATACGACCGCCGTAGATGTACTCGACAATCTTGTTCGCCATGGCACGACCGAACACGAGGTCCGTATACATGTCCAAAGCTTGTTCTCTGTTGAATTTCATACGATTTCCTCCTTGTAGATTACAGTCCCATATAGTCGCGCGGGTTCTTGAGCCGCTCCCGCATCAGATTGATGATAACGCCGATGTGGTAACCGTCGATCAGCGCGTGGTTGTGCGTCAGACCGAAGCCCGTCACACGACGGATTCCGATCGTATCATCCTCCAAAACCACCGGTCGCTTTTCGGTAACGCCGAGCGCCAGCATTCCGGTTTCCGGCGGATTCAGAATGACCGTGGAATAGCGAATGCCCTGTACGCCGATGCTGCTGATCGTGAACGTGGAACCGAGCATATCCTCCATCGGCAGCTCTCCCTTTTTGATGAGCGCGGTCTTTTGCTTCAGCTCGTCGGAGATCTCAAAGATGTTTTTGGACTGTGCCTCTTTGATAACCACCGTCATAATGCCGGATTCCAGACCGACGCCGACGCCGACATTGCAGGATTCGTAGGTGACCTGCTTGCCGTCGATGACCGCCGAATTCAAAAGCGGATAGGCTTCCAGCACTGATGCCATGATCCGGACATAGAGCGAGGTGACCGTGACATTCGGATTCTGCGCTTTCAGCTCATCCTTGAGCTGCATCAGCGCATCCGTTTCCAGCTCAAAGTAGGGCGACGCCTGCGGATAGTTTCTTAGACTCTCCAGCATCAGATCGTTGATATAACGGCGCGTTGATTTCAACCGTTCCGTCTTTTTGATACGACGTCCGTGAGTATTGTCTTCCATACCGCTTGCTCCCTCAATCTTCCTGAATACGGGCAAGCAGGCTCTTCGGCGCCGCTTGTTCGCCTTCTTGAACGAGGATCTCAACGACGGTGCCGGAAACGGCGGATACGACCTCCTGATTGAGCTTCATGTTGCTCATCTCAAACAGCGGTTCATCCTTATCGACGTGCTCGCCGACCTGCTTGAACCACTGCTCCAGCGTGATGTCCGAATTGGACTGACCGAGATTCGGTGCGAGAACTTCAAACATGGTAAATACCTTCCTTTTCTTTTGATTTTATTATGCGTTGGGACGGAAGACCGCCTTGACATAGTTGGGATTGGAAGCGTTTTTGAAGACCTGTTCCCACTCCTCCAGCTTGAGATCGTGGGTGAATACCTCTTCGAACGACAGCGTGCCGTCCTTCATGTATCCGATCAGCTCTTCCCAGTCTTCCGGAGCGGAGTAGAAGCTCGAAATCACGCTTTGGCTGCCCCAGACAAATTTGTTCCAGTTCACCGAAACGCGCGCATCCGGACCCGGTACGCCGATTGCACCGAGCGTGCCGCCCCTTGCCATCATCTTGAAGAGCTCGTCGATGGCTGGAACCGCGCCGACGCAGTCGATCGCGAGATCGACCCCGCGGCCGCCGGTGTACTCCAGAACCTGCTCGGCCGCACTGCGATGCTGACCGTTGATCGTCTTGACGGCGCCGAATTTCTCCGCGATCGGGAAGCGCTTCGGAGCGTCGCTGTCCAAACCGATGGCGATGATATTCTTCACGCCGTAGATGTGCAGGAACTGAATCGTCAAAAGACCGATCATGCCGACGCCCGAGACCGCCACGGTCCACTCCGGACGCACATGAAAGCGCTTGACCGCGTGCAGACAGACCGCAGAGGGTTCACAACATGCCGCCATCCGTTCGGAGACGCCTTCCGGAACCCGGTATAACAGGTTCGGGAACGAAACGATATACTCCGTATACGCACCCTGCGTCTGCAGCCCTGCGGATTTACGGCTGCGGCAGCGTTCCGGGTGTCCGTCCCTGCACTCCGGACATTCGCCGCACGGGTAGAGCGGAACGCGCGAAATCACGAAATCGCCGATCTCCCAGCCCGAAACGTCTTTGCCGACTTCAACGATATCTCCGCAGAACTCGTGCCCCATAACCTGGGGGATGGGCATCGGCTCGAGATCCTTGTAGTAGTGGATATCGCTGCCGCACACCGCCACGACGCGTACCTTCAGAAGAACGCCGTTGTCCGGACATACGGGCTTCGGGATGTCCATCAGCTTCAGATCGGTACAGCCGCGCTCCGTCTTGACCAAAGCTTTCATATCTTTTCCTCCTTTTGCTTATTTGTTTTCTTCTTCGACAGGAATGCCCGCAATGAACTTTGCAAGCTTTTTCTTTTCTGCAAGATTCGCCTGCCGTGAAATCACGATGCGCTGCGCCTGCGGAGAACCTGCGCCGTGCATGCTCTCGGTACGATAACCGACCGCTGCGGTGCCGAGACACATATTTTCCAGGAGTCGCAGGATGCGCTGGCGATACTCCGTCTTAACGCCGTCCTTCGCAGCAAAGTATTTGTTGCAGATCTCGCCGAGCGTTTCGCCGTCTTTTCCGACAACTGTATCGGAATTGAAATCCGAATCCGCCGGCATCGTCACCATCAGACCGCCTGCAAGGTCTTCGGCAAGGCGCGCGATCTCATACGGGAAGCGGGTGACGTTCTGCTTGCAGACGTTTGCGAGCATCAGGTCGATCTGATAGTTGCCTGCCTTCGTCGGACAGCCCTCGCAGGAGCAGGCAATGCCGCAGGAATACAGCGTTTCGTTGAGATGTACCATCTCGATCAGCTTATCCTTGACATGGCTTGCGCGTTCCACACCGTTGTATTCCGCAGCCGTTGCCGCCGCGCCGATCAGAACGTCACCGACGCCGACCTTGCAGCCGCCGTAGCTCTGACGGTGGTAGCCTGCGAAGCGTTCCACCATGACGCCGGCAAACTCGTTTTCGCCGTTCAGGAAGATGTACTCGTTCGGAATGAACACATTGTCGAGTACAACGAGCGCTTCCTGTCCGCCGAACTTCTGATTGCCCCTGTCGATGCTGCCGTTTTCCATCTTGCGCGTGTCGCAGGACTGGCGTCCGTAGACCATGTAGATGCCGTCGACGTCGGACGGACACGCAAAAGAAACAGCCCAGGCCTTATCGTCGGGACCCATGGCAATGGTCGGCATGAAAATATGCCAGTGCGAATTGATGGAACCGGTCTGATGGGCCTTTGCGCCGCTGACGACGATGCCGTCCGGACGCTGTTCAACGACATGGACATACAGATCCGGATCGGAAAGTTCGTGCGGCGCCTTGGAACGGTCGCCCTTCGGATCGGTCATCGCGCCGTCAACAGTCAGGTCTTTCTCCTGTACCATGGTCAAAAACTTCTTGAAATTTTCATGATAATGCGTGCCGTACTTCTCATCGATCTCAAAGGTCGTGGAATACACGGCGTTGAATGCATCCATGCCGACGCAGCGCTGGAAACACGCCGCCGTTTTCTGTCCCAGAAGACGCTGCATCTTGACTTTGTTGATCAGATCCTGCGTGGATTGATGCAGATGATTGAAGCGGTTGATCTTCTCTCCCGTCAGGTTGGAGGTCGCGGTCATCAGCTCCTCATACTGAGGATCCTGCGCAAGCGCGTAGGTCATTGCAACGCTGTTGATGCTCGGACGGATGATGGGGTGATCCACCCAGTTCTCCACCTTCTCGCCGAACATGTAAACCCGTGTTTTGAGCGCCCGCAGACTGTCGATGTATTCCTTTGCGGTCATCAGTGCCATAAAAAGCTCCTTTCTTTTGCCCGAAATAATGAATCGAGGAAGCGCCTTCTGCTCCTGCATATATATTACAATGAATTGCATAATTAAAGAAACTGACCGCAAGGACGGTTTATTGCACAGAAAGGATAGGTTTTCAAATAAAAAGGATAGGACCTATCCATCCGGACAGGTCCTATCCTGAAAATTCATTCGGTTTTTTACGTCTGTCGGTTATGATTGTTCCGTGACGATTGCAATGATTTCCGCTCTGCTTTGCACATTCAGCTTGCGGCGGATGTTCTGAAGATGGAATTTCACCGTCGGTACACTGATATGGAATTGTTCTGCAAGCTTTCCGTTGTTCATTCCGGACGGCAGAAGCTTTGCAATCTCCGCTTCACGCGTTGTCAGCCCGTAGGCGTCAACCAGGCGCAGAATCGATTTGTCTTCCGGTTCCGGCAGCTTTAGCGGTGCGGATTTTCCCGCGCGCTCGATCCGGATAAAAAAGAACTTCCGTTCCCGCGAAGCTACCGGATAACTGTGGCGCGAAATGATCAGCGTAAAGTCGCCGACCGTTATGCTCACCGGATCGGAGACGAGGAAAAACTCGGCTTTCTTTTGCGACCGGAGCTCCTCGCGAATGCGCTTCACATAGCCGCTTGTTCCGTGCAGGTCAAAGCATTCGGATGCCAGATGAACAAACTCGGGATTGTAAAAAACCATGTCGCCCCGTTCGTCCACAATGGCAAGCTTGTGCCCCTGCTCCGTACTTTCATCCTGCAAAAAGTTCCAGAAATAGCGTTCCGAAAGAAAACGAAGATAGTATTCGACGCTCTCCCCGAAGATGCGATCGATGCCGGCAAGCAGTTCCAGCTCATGTTCGGTAAAATCGCCCTGTTCGGTCGTTTTGAAAACGCTCAGCACGTGAAGCGGGTGCAGGTGTCCCCGCATCGCGCGAAGAATCGCCTGATACGGGGTGTTGATCTGTTTCAGATATTTCCCGTAATCCGTTGCGTAGAACTCGTCATACGTTGCTATATCCGGAATCGTAATCACGCGGTTCTGCATGCTGCCCTGGCGAATGCCCGTTACACGCTGTACAAACAGATCGCTCTTCCACAGATGATCCTGATACTGTTTCAATCCTTCCGGATAAATCGTATGTCCTTCCACTCGATCGACATAGGTATTCCCCTTATAGTCCACATCAAACACGGTATAGACCGTCAGCGGATAACCGAAGAATGTACTCAGACCGTACCCGACATTACGAATAAAACTGATATAGTCTTTATTGATGAAAGTCGCAAAGTCCATCAGCTTTCCGAATTCCTCAGCCGTGATGCTCAACAGGGTCATCCTCCTCTCACACAAGCGCAGCATATCGTACAATGATACCTTATCGTATTGTATTATATAGACAATCGTATAATAAGTCAAATCAATTCCTTATGGGCATTCCACTGGGCATTCATCCTGCTGTGTCTCTTGCTTCTTTCCGCGGGGACTGTCTTTTTCGGGAGGCAGCTCGCACGGGACCGATGCTCTTCTTTTTCTGCTGCCGGCGTGTTTTCAAACAATTCAAGTTCTTCTTGAATCCGAGTTTTTGGGACTTCTTTTGGAGGCGCTTCTCGCCTGCGGGCTCGGTCACGGTTCGGCTCTGAAGCCCCACCGGGGCTTCATTCACCCCCGAACCGGCCCTCATCGAACCGTGCGCTAAAGCGCCCGGTTCAATGTGGGAGTAACGAAGCTAAAAACAGATGCACCCGATCGAGTGCATCTGTTTTTGGAGGCGCCACCCGGAATCGAACCGGGGATGAGGGTTTTGCAGACCCGTGCCTTACCGCTTGGCCATGGCGCCGAACCCTGTATCAAAAAGCGGCAAGTTGCCGCCTTTTTTGTGGAGCGGGAAACGGGGCTCGAACCCGCCACCTCAGCCTTGGCAAGGCTGCGCTCTACCAAATGAGCTATTCCCGCAGGATGGTGCCTCAGAGTGGACTTGAACCACCGACACAGGGATTTTCAGTCCCTTGCTCTACCAACTGAGCTACCGAGGCATATTGGCGACCCGAAGGGGGCTCGAACCCCTGACCTCCAGCGTGACAGGCTGGCATTCTAACCAACTGAACTACCGGGCCATTCTTGGTGGGAACAACAGGGCTCGAACCTGTGACCCTTTGCTTGTAAGGCAAATGCTCTCCCAGCTGAGCTATGCTCCCCTACGCAACTTACGCGCATGTGTTATTATATCGAAAGAACACCCCCCTGTCAACGATTTTTTTTACAAAACCAAAAGTTTTTTGATTATAACAAAATGAAAAACGCGGGAAGATGCAACATGCTTCTCCCCGCGTCCCATGCCTGTCAATCGAGGTGATAAAGCTCGGTAAACTTCTTCGTGAGATAATCCGTGTAGTAGGTCGGATCGAACGGCGCGCCGAACGCTTCTTCCATCAACTCGGTCGGATCCTTGATGCAGCCGAAGCGGTAGATGTGCGCGGTGAGCCATTCCACGACCGGTTTCAGATTGCCGGCGCGGACGTTGTTCCACACGTCGATCTCTTTCTCCATCCGCTTGATGAGCTGCGCGCCGTACGCGCTGCCGATCGCGTAGGACGGGAAGTATCCGAACAGCCCGCTTGCCCAGTGCGAATCCTGCAGCACGCCGCGGCGGTCGTCCGGCACGTCGACGCCGAGGTATTCCCGATACATCCGGTTCCACTCTTTTGGCAGGTCCTTCGCTTCAAGATCGCCGTTAAAGAGCCGCTTTTCAAGCTCGTAGCGCACCATGACGTGCAGTGCGTAGGTGAGCTCGTCCGCTTCGGTGCGGATGAGCGACGGCTCGGCCTTATTGACCGCGACGTAGAATTGGTGCGCGGTGACACCCTTGAGCTGCTCCGGGAAGATCTCCTGCATGCGCGGGAAGATCGCTTCGATGAACGGCTCGCTTCTGCCGATGATGTTTTCGAAGAACCGCGACTGGCTTTCATGCACGCTCATCGAAACGCCCGATCCCAGAGGCGTCTTGGCGATCTCGTCGGCGACGTTGCGCTCGTAGGTCGCGTGACCGCCCTCATGGATGACGCTGTACATCGACGCTTCGACCGCGTCCTCATGATAGTGCGTGGTGATGCGCACGTCGTACTTGGTAAACTCCGTCGTGAACGGATGCTCGGTTTCTCCGATGATGCAGTGATTGCGGTCGAGCCCCAGCACGTCCATCAGATAGTCCGAGAACACGCGCTGTTCGGCGATCGGATAGTGCCGGTGCAAAAACGATACGTCCGGCTGCTCCTTGATCTTCGCGATCACCGGCACCAGACGCTCGCGCACGGTCGCAAAGAACTTGTCGAGCGTTTCGGTGTTCAGTCCCTTCTCGTACTCGTCCAGCAGGGTGTCGTACACCGGCGCGTCCGGCTTATAGTAGCGCGCAAAGCGCTTTTTCGCCGCGATCAGCTTTTCGAGGTGCGGCAGAAACATCTGAAAATCGCTCTTCAGCTTTGCCTCGTGCCAGACCTGATCGGCGGTCGTCTGATCGATCGTGTACTGCACATACTCGTCCTTCGGGATGCAGGCGATGCGCTCGCGCTCCTCCATGGCGCGCTCGGCAACGCGCACGAGGATCGGATCGACTTCGTCGCGGTGTTCAAGGATCTCACGCTGCATCGCTTCGGTCTCGGGCGAGGTGACCATTTCGTATATAACCCCGGATATGATCCCGAAGGTCTCTCCGACGATCTCGCCCGCGCCCTTCGGCATGACGGTGTTCATGTCGTAGGACATCAGTCCCATCGCATGCGAGTACGCACGCAGTTTTTCGAGATATGCGCGGTAGCGCGCAACGGTTTCCTGTATCATAGTGAACTCCTTTCAGATTGGGTTTCGGATTCATCCGGCGCGGGATCTGCCGGTTCTTCTTCGA
The DNA here is from genome assembly GCA_905235205.1 of uncultured Clostridia bacterium. Taxonomy (GTDB): domain Bacteria; phylum Bacillota; class Clostridia; order Christensenellales; family CAG-138; genus UBA3792. The sequence goes on from CAJOKM010000024.1 coordinate 30,395, forward strand.
TCACGACAACCGGATGTTCCGGTTCTTCTTCAATCGCGGCGACCGGCTGCTCCGGATCTTTTCTGACCGGTCTTCCGAACAGGATCAGCAGGGCGGCGACGAGTACGCCGAGCACGATCAGCGCAACGGTGCGCCGCGCGTCGGTCACTTTAACGCCGACGGTCGTGTCCGCCGATCTTCCGTCCGAAGCGAAGCCGCTCACGGTCAGCGCGGTTTCGCCGATCCCCGCCGCATAGATGAACAGCGTTCCGTCGTCGGACAGCGCACAGACCGCCACGTCCGTGTCTGCGCTCGTTGCGCGGAAGGTCATCGGCATGCCCTTCGGATCGGCAAAGCCCGCCGTAAACGCCTTCAGCGCGGTCGACGTTTCGCCGTTTCGCCGAAGCGGCAGCGTCAGCGTTACGTCGCACGGTTCGGGCGCGAGCACCGCCGTCGGGCCCTCCACGGGCTGTTCGGGCGCGGCGCAGCCGAGCAGCGCGAGCAGCAGTATCAGTATCATGCCTGCGTTTCGTTTCATAGCGTTCCTTTCCTCAGCGACCGAACAGCCATCCGAACAGGTCGCTCCAATCGTCGCCCCAATCGTCGTCCGCCCAGCCGTCGTCCGACCAGTCGCCGTCCGGACCCGTCCAGTCGTCCCAGTCGTAATCCGTATCGTGGGTTCCCCAGCCGCCCCACAGATCGCCCCAGTCGTCGAAGTCATAGGCGTGATCGGAGTCGATCTGCACCGAGACGAACTTCCCGAGCCAGTCGATATAGTCCGTATCGAAGCCGGCGTTGCGGAACACGCGCTTCAATTCGTTGTAAAACTCCCTGTCGCCGTACGGCAGCGTGACCGATAGTCCCGTCAGCGTCGTTTCATCCGACGTCCTGCCGAAGTACACAATCGACGCGTTGAGCGCCGCCGTGAACGCGTCCGCTTTGTCGGATTCGATGTTCTCTGCAAGCGACAGCGCGTCGGTGATGCAGTAATCGCTGAGCGTGTAATCGTCGCCGTCGCCCAAAAACCAGTCGGATATGCTGCGCATACGCGGATGCGCGCGACCGGTCGACTGCCGCAGCTGGCTGTAGTTCGCGTTCAAAAGCGCGTCTTCGTTGTCATACGCGAAGTCCACCCAGGCGGCGTACAGCAGCTTCATGTACGATTCGTCCATCAGCGCGAGCGTCGTGCCGCCGTCGTTACTGAGATTCGCCTCGCAGAAGCGCACGGAATCGTCGATCGCGATCTTCGCAAGGTCCGGCGTCGGGATCGCCGGGTTCTTTGCAAGCGCCGAAAGCCACCCGCTGTGCGACCAGCCGCAGCCCGGCTCGAAGTCCTCGCTCAAAAGCGTGTAATCGCAGTACTCGTACAGCGCGCAGCAGACCTCGATCGAGGACATCAGACAGCAGTCCATCCCGATCAGGTCAAAGTACACGCCGCCGTCGCGCAGCGCAAGCTGGATCTCGTCGATGGTCAGTGTCGATTCATAGCTCTGATACTCGTCATAGCCGAACCCGTAAACCGGACCGCCGCCGTGATCCCACAGGAGCAGGATGTAGCGGTCGGCAGGGTAGTTCTGCGCGCCCCAGCGGATAAAATCGGAAAGCGTCGAGGGCACGGTCGTGTCGAGCTGTCCGAGCGAACCGTCGACCAGCGTGATCCCGCGATCCGTCACGCGATAGCGCTCCGAACGGTTCGAGGAGATCCCGTAGCGCCTGTCCCAGCGCTTCGTGCCGACCGTCTCGAGCAGGATGTTCACGCGATCGCTCTTTTGCGCGCGGACCATTTCGGTGATATCCGCCGTCGCCTCCTGATATTCGGATTCGAGGTCCGAGCCGTTCATCAGCACTAAAACGGTGACCGTATCGGTCCCGTCGTTTTTGAGCTGCACCCGCTTTTCACGCACCGCCGCCGCGGCGGGCGTGTCCGGCGCGGGCGTGACCGCGGAAACCTGCTGTCCGAACGGCGAATCGGACGCGGGGGTCGCAGGCGCAGCCGTTTCGGGCGCCGCCGTGACGACCGCCTCCGGCTCCCATCCCGAAGCCGGCGTCTCCCGGATCGAGCCTGGACCGTCCCACATCGGTTCGTCGGAGGGATCCGTCAGTCCGCCGCAGGAGTCGCTGCACGCGGAACCGCACGCCGTGCACATCAGACCGCAGCCGAGCGGACCGATGCACGCCGTGCCGAGCAGCAGCGACGCAATCAGCACGATCGACGCGATCAGTGCAAACAACGCGGTCTGTTTGTTACGAAACCGGTTCAAAGTGGTCTCCTTTCCTGTTCAAATCCGGTATGAGAATACCATATCGCAACGCGATTTGCAATCCGCTTCAGCGCCGGAAGAATCGATAGAACGGCACACGCACCCGGCGTTCTCCGACCTGTTTTGCGTAGGGATCGCTCTGCGTTCGCCGGTACGATAGGCGAATGCCGAAGAAATAGCGGAACATAATCCGCTGGCTTTTGCGATACACGTCGGTTTTGTCGATCTCGATCGAATGACAGGTGCGCTCGATGCGCGCACGGTTCAGAAGCAGGGTCGAAACGTGCCGTGTGCGCCGAAGCCCCTGTGTCCAAAGATATGCGTTCACATGATACCGGATCTCAAACGCCATGCAGCGTTCCGAGAACAGGAACGGTTCTTTGAACGCGTCCAGATACGCCTTTGAAAGCAGTTCCGCCGCAAACGCGCACAGCCGCCGGCTGCCGATCGCGCGCGAAAGCGCCGCCCAGCGTTCGGCGGTCCCGGATAGCTCGATGCGGAACCCCTCGGGCAGAATCTCCGTGCAGGAGAAGAGCAAAGCGGCGGCAGTATCCTGTTCGGTTTGTGTCAGCGGTTTCATACCAAAATCATATCATAGTTTTCATGAAATCGCAATGCGAAAGCGGGACGTCTTTCGGCGTCCCGCTTGTCTATTCCCTTATTTCGTCTTTCCTGTCAAAACGTTCGACCAGCCGCCGTAGTACGTCGTGCCCTCGAAAATGTGATACGAGCGTACGCGCACAAAGTAGGTCGTGGCTTTTTTCAATCCTTTCATCACCATCTGATACGTTTTTTCCTTGCTGACCGTCGCGGTCTTCACATCCTTGGTAAAGTTCGCGTCCGTGGCGACCTGCACCTCGTAGCCGGTAAACAGCTTTGATCCCGTCCACTTTACCGTCAGCTTCCTGCTGCCCGGCGTGACACTCGAAAGCGTGCGGGTCGTGATGCGTACCGTGGTTTTCAGCGGTCCGACCAGACCGAGGTTGTAGTTATCCATCGGATCGGAAAAATACGCCTTGATACCGTACTGATAGCGCGTACCCGCGTAGACCTTTTTGTCGATCCAGGTCGTGCTCTTCGTGTTGTTCCAGCGTTCGAACGTGGTCCAGCCCTTATCCACGAGGTTCCACGCGCGGCGGTAAATGACGTAGCCCTTCGCCCCGTCAACCTTCTTCCAACTGATCTGAATGCCGTCGTTCCTGTTCTGCACCGTGGCGCTTACCGTCGGCGGCAAATAGATTTTAAACCACACGCTTGTCGTTGCGCCTGTGTCCTTCATGGTCACAACTGCATACGCCGTGCCGGGATTCGTGTTGTTGCGATAGCTGACCGTGTACTTCGACGCCGCGACCGTCTTTCCGCTCTTATCCTTCACGATCACACTGGGCGTCTGCGCCTTGCCGTTATAGACCCGATACGGCGTCTTGCCGTTCATCTTCACGTCGTTCGGATTTAGCGTCACCGTGCCGTCGAATGCCGGAACAGGGGTCGGCGTCGGAGTTGGCGTCGGAGTTGGCGTCGGCGGATTGCCGACCGTGACGTCAAACGTCGTCGTTTTGCCCTCGAAGGTGACGGTCAGCGTCTGTATGCCGACCCTTTCGCCGTCGAATCCCGAAACCATTTCTGCCGTCAGCGGTTCCTCTTCCGCGATGTCATAGTCGTAATACGTTTTGATGATGCCGCCGGTTACGTCCAGCGCTTCGTTCTCCGCATAGACGCATTTGTCCGGCAGGCGCTTCATTTCAATTGCATTGACCGGCAGATAATGCCACGTTGCGTTGAGGAGGTAGGAATTGCCGTTTTCGTCAATCGAAATCCGATTGTGCATTCTTTCTGTTCCGCGATAGTAGACATCAGAAAGCATAGAGCACCGAAGAAATGCCTGGGCGTTAATCAGATGAACGCTTTTACCGAGCGTAA
>CAJOKM010000025.1 GCA_905235205.1 uncultured Clostridia bacterium
GACCTTGCCGTCGCGCACAAGCTCCGCCGCCGCAATGCCGAATTCGGGGTAATCCACGCTCTCGGGACCGAAGCAGCCGCAGTCGATCACTTCATGTCCGAGCGAAAGCAGATGTTCTTTGACAGCTTCCTTATACAGAAAACCGCCGTGGTCCGATGCGAGTGAAAGCTTCATTCTGTCCTCCTGTCTGCCTGTCTCCGAAAAGAAATTATACCAAACGATCCGCAATTTGTACAGAGGGTACTCCGTAGTTTTTTGCAATCGTCCGATTCCTTATACCGTCTCGCGGCGAAATCCCGCCGCCCGCAGCAGCCGGTTCATAAACGCAAGCCCGGTATTCTCCGTTGGGATTCCCTCCGCCAAAATCACGTCGTTTTCCGCGCCGGTGTCGCGCAGCAGCACAAACAGATTTGCGCACAGGGTTTCCGGTTCTTCCCGGTCGCCGAGCGAGTATGCGTTCAGGTTCCGATACGACGGCATCGTCTGTTCGGTTCCGAGGATCGCCGTGCGCTTCCCCTCGGCTTCCAGATCGTAGTACAGCGTCCGGATACGCTTGGCGACCGGTTTCGGATCGCCCTCGATGACGTACACCTCCGCATCCGGCGCGTAATGCCTGTACTTCATGCCGGGCGAAGCGGCAACCTCGCGCTCGCCGAGCGGCTTTAAGATGCTCGGGGCAAGCTGTACCGGTCCGATCACGGCTTCCAGCATTTCACGCGTCACCGCGCCCGGACGCAGGATCGTGGGCTCGCCGACCAGCGACAGCACCGTGGATTCCACGCCGTAACGGCACGGCCCGCCGTCAAGGATCAGCGGAATCCGTCCGTCCATATCGTCCAGAACATGCCTTGCGGTCGTAGGACTCGGTCTGCCCGAGCGGTTCGCCGACGGCGCCGCGATCGGCACGCCCGCTTTCTGGATCAGGGTCCGCGCCGTCTTATCCTGCGGCATGCGGATCGCAACGGTCTCGAGCCCTGCGGTGACCTCGTACGGCACGCAGTCCGCTTTGTTGAAGATCAGCGTCAAAGGTCCCGGCCAGAACGTGTCCATCAGCGTGTTCGCGATCTTCGGCACGTGCGCCCAGAGATCCTTGACGTCGCTCTTTTTCGCGATATGCAGGATCAGCGGATTGTCGTTCGGCCGTCCCTTTGCCGCAAAGATGCGGTTGACCGCCTCGCCGTCGAGTCCGTTCGCGCCGAGTCCGTACACGGTCTCGGTCGGAAACGCGACCAGTTCGCCGTTTCGGATCAGCTCCGCGCCCATCACCGTTCCGGCATCCTCTTTGCCGACGGTTGAAATCACAACAGTTTCCATCCTATCCGTCCTGTTCCCCCGAAAGCAGCGCCGCGCGCTCCGCAACGGTCAGCGCGTCGATCATTTCATCCATATCGCCGTCTAAAAACGCTTCCAGCTTATACAGCGTCAGCCCGATGCGGTGATCGGTCACCCGGCTCTGCGGAAAATTGTACGTACGGATGCGTTCGCTCCGGTCCCCGCTGCCGACCATGCTCTTTTTGCGATCGGCAAGCTCGGCATGCTGTTCGGAAGCAAAGTGCTCATAGAGGCGGCTTTTCAACAGCCGCATCGCCTGCTCCTTGTTCTGCAATTGACTGCGCTCGTTCTGGCAGGCGACCACGATCCCCGTCGGCAGATGCGTGATGCGGATCGCGGACGACGTCTTGTTGACGTGCTGTCCGCCCGCTCCGCTCGACCGGTACGTGTCGATCCGAAGGTCCGACTCCTTAATCTCGATGTGGATATCGTCCGCTTCCGGCATGACCGCCACCGTCGCCGCGCTCGTATGGATGCGTCCCTGCGATTCGGTCTCCGGTACGCGCTGAACGCGGTGTACGCCGCCCTCAAACTTCAGCCGCGCATATGCGCCCCGCTTTCCGGAGATCGAGAGCACGATCTCTTTGACGCCGCCCAGCTCCGTTATGTTTTCGGAGATCGTTTCGGTCTTATATCCGTGGCGTTCCGCGAAGCGCAGATACATCCTTAAAAGGTCGGCGCCGAACAGCGACGCCTCCTCGCCGCCCGTGCCCGCGCGGATCTCTAAAATGACGCCGCGGTCGTCGTTCTCGTCCTTCGGCAGCAGCAGACCCTTGAGTTCGGTTTCCTGCTCCGAAAGCGACCGCTCGAGCGCGGCAAGTTCCTCCTCGACAAGCGCTTTGAGTTCGGGGTCCGGATGCTCGGAAAGCATGGCGCGGCAGTCGTCCCGCTCACGCTCCGTTTCCCGATACCGAGAAAACGCGGCAACGACGGGTTCGAGTTCCGCGTGCTCTTTGGCGAGCGTTTTCCACGTTTCCCGATCCTCCGTCGCCTCCGGCTGCGCCAGGCGCTCGGTGAGCGCATCGTATCGCTCCTTCAGTTTTTTCAGTTTCTCAATCATCGTTTTTCACCGAAATCACGCGCGGTCTCCCGCCGTAATCGTCATAACATTCCGCGTTTTCAAACAGCGCCTCGACCGCGTCCCTCTGCTTCATGCCGATCTCCAAAAGCAGCAGCCCGCCCGGCTTCAGCACGCGTTGATAGCCCGCCGCGAGCCGCCGGTAAAAGTCCAGTCCGTCCTCGCCGCCGTACAGCGCAATCTCCGGTTCGAACCGCAGCGACGGTTCCCTTGCGTCCATTTCTTCCCGGTCAAGGTACGGCGGATTGCACACGATCAGATCGAACGTCCCCTCCACGCTGTCTAAAAAATCGCTCTGCACGGTTTGCACCGACACACCGTTTCTTCGTGCATTTCGCGCGGTCAGTTCCAGCGCGTCCGCGCTGACGTCCGCCGCCGTCACGTTCGCATTGCAGCGCACCGCGAGCGCGATCCCGATGCAGCCGCTTCCGCAGCAGAGATCCAGTACGTCGCGGCGTCCCTCCGACAAAAACCGTTCGGCGAGTTCGACAAGCCGTTCGGTGTCCGGACGCGGAATCAGGACGTGTCGATCCACGTAGAACGGCAGTCCGTAAAACGCCCATTCGCCGAGCACATACTGCAGCGGCTCTCCGGACAGACGCCGCTCGATCAGCGGCTCGATCATCTCGGCGTCGGTTTCGGACACGCTTTGATACGGCGAATGAAACCCGAGCGAGCGCAAAAGAAAGGATGCTTCCAAAAGCGCGTCCTCTCCGGCGACCGGAGCAAGGCGCTTTGCAATTGTTTGCTCCGCCCTGCGCACGATCATGCGATCGGTTCCTCCGCAGCGGGCTGCGGTTCCGGTTTCGATTCCTCCTGTTTCGGGATCTCAAACTCCAGATCCCCCTTGGGCGGGTGCAGGGCAAGCTCGAACGACGCGATCGCAACCTCCAGCATGTCGGGCGTCGGTTCCTTGGTGGTCAGATGCTGCAGCGCAAGCCCCGGCGCGCGAACGATCCGGCAAACCGTGTTGTCGCGTTTTGCCGCCGCCTTCAGCACTTCATAGGAGATGCCCGCGATCAGCGGGATCAGTACGATCCGCGCCACCCGGAACAAAAACCGGTTCAAGCCGACCTCCTGCCACGCTTTAAACCCCGGAATCAATGCGCACAGCGCGGTCACGGCGGTCGTGACGACGATCGATATCGCCATGGTCAAAAAGAGGTAATTCGTGCCGCAGCGCGGGTGCAGGCGCGTGCATTTTGCCGCATTTTCCGGCGTCATCGGCAGCTCCGCTTCAAAGCACGCGATCGTCTTATGCTCCGCGCCGTGGTACATGAACACGCGCTTGATGTCCTTGATCTTCGAGATGCCGTAGATATACAGCAGAAAGATGATCAGCCGCACGATGCCCTGCACGACCGTGCTCCACACAAGGCTCATCTCCCCGAAGATCCACTCGATCAGTTCCACAACGCCGATCGGCAGCAGCACGAACAGCCCGATCGCAAGCACAAGCGCAAGAAAGATCGCAACGGCTTTCATGACGTCCATCGCGGATTTATTGAACCGCTTCGAGAGCCACAGCTCAAACTTCGACGGCTGTTCGGTCTCTTCGCCGAGCAGTTCCGCCGCGCGTGTGGTAATGCTCATGCCGTCCGACAGCGATTTCACGAACGCGTAAACGCCGCGCACGATCGGCCAGGTCGGAAACGAGCCTTTCTTATACCGTGTTTTCTGATGATGAAATTCTTTGGCAAGCGATCCGTCGGGACGTCGAACGACAAGCGCCGTCCCCTTTTCGGAGCGCATCATCACGCCCTCAATGACCGCCTGTCCGCCGATATCGGTACGTTTCATAGTAATCTGTCCTTCAAAATACCTTTCTGAATAGTGTACCACAGTTTTGCCGCGCATGCAACGGCGATTCCACGCTAAGCCTACCCAATCTTGTCAGCGTTCGGAAACGATACGAAACCGGCACGCGCCGAGGTCCACGCGACCGTCAGGCAAAAACGGAATGGTTTCCTGCTCCAAGAGCGCTTTCCTCACCGGCGCAAAGTCACCGCCGGTGATCGTGCCGTCCGCCATCACGACCCGATGCCACGGCAGCGTATCCGGACAGGTTCGCATCGCAAAGCCGACAAACCGCGCGCGGTTGGGATGTCCGATCGCGCGGGCAATGTCTCCGTAGGTGACCACCCGCCCCTTCGGAATCTGTTTCACAACCGCATAGACCGCCTGAAAAAACGAACCGCTCATGACTGAAGCGCCTTCCACATCGCTTCGGCCGAATCATAGACCGGAACGCCGCAGCGGAGAAGCACCGCTTTCGACTGGTGACCGCCCGTCAGAAGCGCGCACGGGCAGCCGACGGCGCGCGCCGCTTCGACGTCGTGATCCGTGTCGCCGATAAACAGCGTGTCGCACGGATCGATCCCGACCCGCTTCCTGTACGCTTTCGCGCGTTCGACCTTGGACTGCCCGAGCTGATCGTCCAGTCCCAGCAATTCGCCGAAATACCCGTTCAATCCGAGCCTTGTCACCTGCTCTTTCAGCGCGTTCTGTTCCGTAACGGACAGGAGCGTTTGCATAACGCCGCGCGCGTTCGCCTCTGCAAGCACGGATTTCACGCCGTTTTGAATCGGACAGCTCCCGTACCGTGCGTTGTACCGCTCCATAAACTGCGCGGCGACGGCGTCGTAGCGCTCCGTTTCAAACGTGTACCCCATCATCCGGTAATACGATTCAATCGGGAACGCAAAATGGTCGAGATACCATTCCTTTGTAATCTCTTTCATTCCGCGTTCGCGCAAAAGCTCGTTTTCGATTGTCAGACACAGATCGATATCGTCAAGGATCGTTCCGTTCCAGTCCCAGATCAGAAGCTTCGGCAGCATGCGTTTCTCCTTACGCCCGTTTTTGGCATTATACCGCACAAGCCGACGTCCCCGCAAGGGGGTCTTATCCTTTTTCTACTTGCACCGAACGTGGTTTGGCGGTATAATAAGATGTTAGTTTAGGGATCTGCGGAGGATATCCATGGCAAATAAATCGAATAACAAGAAAAAATCAACCGCGAAAGCCGGCGCGAAAGGAACGGCGCAAAAGAAGAAAGCCGAACAGAAGCGCTCCCCGCGCGCGCTTTCCGAGATCTTCGGCGTGGTTCTGCTCGCGATCGGCGCTCTCTTTGCGGTCTATCTGTACAGCGGGTCCGAGGACTGGCTCGGCACCATTATCTCCGGGTACCTTTTGGGGATGCACGGATGCTTTGCCTACGCCGTACCGGTCATCTTTGTGCTGATCGGGTTCTTTCTCATTCTCGGCGGACGCAAATCGCCCGCGCGCGGCACGCTGTTGACCGGAATTCTCGCATTCTGGTTCGTGCTTTGCGCGATCCATCTGTGGACCGCCGATCAGCAGCTGAATAATCTGCATCAGTTCGGCGAAAGCGGGTACAAGTTCTTCGACTACGTTTCGCAGTTCTTCCGGCAGTTCTCCGTCGCCTGGAGCGAGGGCGTGGAGCTTTCGCGCGGCGGCGGCGTGCTCGGCATGATCCTGCCGACGCTGCTGTACGTGATCGGCGGCAAACTGCTCTGCTGGGTCGTGATCGTCGCGGGATTCGTCATTTCCCTGCTGCTGTGCACCGGTATCTCGATCAAGGCATACACGCAGGCGTTCGGCAATAAGGTCATGGAAAAGATCGAGGAGCATGAGCACTCGCTCTCCGAAGGCTACGACGACGAGGACGAACCGGTTGAGCCTTCGCGAAAGCCGTGGAAGACCGGTTTTTCGACCACGATCGACGACGAAGCCGCGCCCGCCCCGAAAAAACCTTCGCAGCGCAAAAAGAAGGAGATTCCGTTCGACGAGCTGTTCTCCGTGCCGGAGGCGGAAACACCGTCGGTCAACAGGCGTACGCCCAAATCGCATACGCCGGTCGATTACGATCTCATGCCGTCCACGGGGCGGTTGTCCAGGAAGAGCGACGCGTTTCTCAATGAAAACGAAACGGACGAGCTGCTTCTGACGCCGCCCGTGCCGGAAAAGAAGCCTTCGAAGAAGGCGTCCGGCGTTTCCGCGATCGCAAACGAGCCGATTGCCGAACCGCCGAAGAAGCCTGCAAAGCCAGAGCCGGATGACGCGGACGAGCTGCCGCTGGTCGTGCCGCCCGCGCCCGAAGTGCCGGCGTACGAGCCGCCGTCGATCGACTGTCTCAACAAGCCGCGCGAAACGTATGCAAAGAGCGCCGAGAACCCGACGGCGATCGCGCATCTCTTAGAAGAAACGCTTTTAAGCTTCAATATCTCCGCAAAGGTCATCAATATCTCCGTCGGTCCGGTCGTGACGCGATACGAACTGCAGCCCGCGCCCGGCGTGCGGGTCAACCGCATCACAACGCTTTCTAACGACATCGCGCTCGCGCTCGCCGCGCCGCGCGTCCGGATCGAAGCGCCGATCCCCGGCAAAGCCGCGGTCGGTATTGAAGTCCCGAACAAGGACGCCGCGACCGTGCTTTTACGCGATATCATCGAAAGCGATGAGTTCCAAAGCGCAAAGTCCGCGGTCACCATGGCGCTCGGCAAGGATATCGCGGGCAAGACGATCGTTGCCGATCTCGGCAAAATGCCGCATATGCTGATTGCCGGTTCCACCGGTTCCGGTAAATCGGTCTGCATCAATGATCTGATCATCTCCATGATCTACAAGTCCTCGCCGCAGGATCTGCAGCTCATTTTAGTCGATCCGAAGATGGTCGAGCTGTCCGTGTTCGGCACGCTCCCGCATCTGCTCATTCCGGTCGTGACCGAGCCAAAGAAGGCGGCAAGCGCCCTCCGCTGGGCGGTCAACGAAATGACCATGCGCTACAAGAAGTTCACCGAGGTCGGCGCGCGCGATCTTGCGCGCTACAACGCGCTTGCCGAACCGGGCAAGACGATCCCGAAGCTCGTCATCATCATCGACGAGCTTGCAGACCTGATGATGGTCGCGCCGGACGACGTCGAAGATTCCATCTGCCGCATCGCGCAGCTCGGCCGCGCCGCGGGCATCCACCTGATCGTTGCGACCCAGCGTCCGAGCGCCGATATCATTACCGGCCTCATCAAAGCGAACATTCCGTCGCGCTGCGCGTTCGCGGTCAGTTCGTCGATCGACTCGCGCATCATTCTCGACGCGACCGGCGCGGAAAAGCTTCTCGGTCGCGGCGACATGCTCTTCCATCCGAACGGCGCCGGCAAGCCCACGCGTCTGCAGTGCGCCTACGTTTCGGACGAAGAGGTCGAGCGCGTGATGTCCTGCTTTAAGAAGAGCGATACGAAGTTCTCCGAGGACGTGCTCTCCGAGATCAACGACGAGGCAAAGGGCGGTCCGCAGGGCGGCGTCTTCGGCGAAGGCAAGCAGGAGGACGACCTTTTGGGCGAAGCGGTCCGCGTTGTGATGGAAAACGGACAGGCGTCCATTTCCATGATCCAGCGGCGCTTACGCGTCGGCTATGCGCGCGCCGCGCGGCTCATCGACATGATGGAGCAGAAGAAATACGTCTCGCCGTTCGACGGCAGCAAGCCGCGGCAGGTGCTGATCACGCAGGCGGAGTTCAACCGTGTGTTCGGCGGCGGCGCGTCCGATCCCGAACCGGATCCGATCGATCCGGAAGAAACCGAACCGATTTCGGAGGAGTTTGACGTATGAAGATCGGCGTCATTTCCCTCGGCTGCGCAAAGAACCAGGTCGATTCACAGACGATGATGGGCTACCTGAAAGCAGCCGGACATGTGTTTACAAACGATCCCTCCGAAGCGGAGATTCTGATCGTCAATACCTGCGGATTCATCACGCCCGCCAAGGAGGAATCCATCGACGCGATCCTCGAAATGGCACAGTACAAGGAGACCGGCCGCTGCCGGCTGCTTGTCGTGACCGGGTGTCTTTCCGAGCGGTATCGCAGCGAGCTTCCGCCCGAGCTTCCGGAGGTCGACATCTTCCTGGGCGTAAGAGAATATGCGAAGCTTCCGCAGCTGATCGCCGAAAAGCTCTCGCTCGCCTGCCCCACGGTCAAGAAGCCGGAGCGGCTTCTGGTCACGCCGCCGTATCGCGCGTATCTCAGGATCGGAGACGGCTGCAACAATCGCTGCGCCTACTGCGCGATCCCCTTGATTCGCGGCGACCTTCAAAGCGTGCCTTTGGAAGCGCTTGTCGATGAAGCGAAGGCGCTTGCCGATCTCGGCGTGACCGAGCTGTCCGTCATTGCGCAGGATACGTCCGGCTACGGAAAGGATCTGTACGGATCGCCGCGGCTGATTCCGCTTCTAAAGGCGCTCGATCGCATCGACGGGCTCAAATGGGTCCGTCTGCTCTACACCTATCCCGATACCGTCACGCAGGAGCTTTTGGACACGCTTGCGGCGGGTGAAAAGCTCGTCCCGTATCTGGACATGCCGCTGCAGCACTGCAGCGATGCGCTTTTGAAACGCATGCACCGGCGCGGCAGCAAGGCGCATGTGATGCGGCTTTTAGATCACATCCGCGCGCAGTATCCCGACTTTACGCTCCGTACCACAATGATGGTCGGCTTCCCCGGCGAGACCGACGCCCAGTTTGAAGAGCTGCTGCGGTTTTTGCGCGAGTATCCGTTCGATCGCGTCGGCGCGTTTGCATACTCGCCCGAGGAAGGCACGACTGCCGCAGAGATGCCGGATCAGATCGAAGAGCCGGTCAAGGAGGCGCGTCTTTCCGCGCTGATGGAACAGCAGCAGGCGATCTCGCTTGCGCGCAACGAACGCTGGCTGAACCGTGAACTCTTGATGCTGGTCGAGGAAACGGGGATGGACGGCACCTACGGACGCACGGTCCGCGAAGCGCCGGACGCGGACGGGCTCGTGTTCGTTCCCCCGAGCTTCCGGCATGAACCCGGACAGTATCTCAAGATCCGTCTGACCGGCGCCGAACCGTACGATATGAGCGGAGAATGCATATGAACACTGCCAATAAACTGACCGTATTAAGAATCCTGTTGATTCCTCTGTTTCTACTTGCGCTGCTGCTTCCCGCATGGTGGGCGGCGTTTTTGCCGTACAGTCACTGGATCGCCGCGCTGATCTTTCTTGCCGCCGCGATTACCGATATCCTGGACGGCAACTATGCGCGCAGGCACAACGTCGTGACCGACTTCGGCAAGCTGATGGATCCGATCGCGGACAAGCTTTTAATCGTCGCCGCGTTTGTGATGCTCTCTTGCACCACCGATCCGCTGCATCCGCGGTATCTGCTGCATCCGGTCGTGACGATCCTGTTCATCGCCCGTGAGTTTCTGATCTCGGGCGTAAGGCAGATCGCCGCTTCAAAGGGCGTGGTCATTGCCGCGGCAAAGCTCGGCAAGTTCAAAACGCTGTTTCAGGATATCGTCGTGATGTCGCTGCTTTTGTACGATGAGTTCCCGTTCCGTTATTTGAACCCATATCTATGGATTCTTGTGGAAATCCTAATCTATGTCGCGCTGGCGCTTTCGATCGTCTCCGCGATCGAGTATATCGTAAAGAACAAAGGAGTGCTCAATTTACATGATTGCTGAACTGATCTGCGTCGGAACCGAGCTTCTGATGGGACAAATCGTAAACACCGACGCGCAGTACATCGCGCGTTCTCTCGCGCCGAGCGGGATCGACATGTATCATCAGGTCGTGGTCGGCGATAACCCCGGGCGGCTCACCGAAGCCGTGCAGACCGCGCTTTCGCGCGCGGACGTCGTGCTGTTTTCGGGCGGGCTCGGACCGACCGACGACGATCTGACCAAAGAGACCGTTTCCGCCGCGCTCGGCAAGGAGCTCATCCTGTTCGAGGACGAATGGGAAAAGATTCAATCGTATTTCCGCAGCAGAAACCGCGCGATCGCGCCGAACAACAAAAAACAGGCGATGTTCCCGAAGGACGCGATCATTCTGCCGAATCCGAACGGCACCGCGCCGGGCTGCATCTTAGAAAAGGACGGCAAGGCCGCGATCCTGATGCCTGGACCGCCGCGCGAGCTTTTCCCGATGTTTCACGATTACGTCATGCCGTATCTGCTGAAAAAGAGCGGACATAAGCTGTATTCGCGGGAAGTGCGCATCTTCGGCGTCGGCGAATCGGACGTGGCGTACCGGCTCGACGATCTCTTTAAGAACCAGACAAACCCGACGATCGCGCCGTACTGCAAGACCGGCGAGGTTACGCTGCGCGTGACCGCGCGCTGTCAAACCGACGAGGAGGGCAAATCGATCGTCTCCCCCGTGCTCGATCAGATCAAAAAGAGGCTCGGCGACGTCGTGTACGATACCGACGGACATGAGCTTGCCGAGGTCTGCCATCGCGCGCTGATCGCCTCCGGCAAAACGCTTGCGGTTGCCGAAAGCTGCACCGGCGGACGGCTCGCGGACGCGTTCATTTGTTATCCGGGCAGCTCCGCCTACTTTATCGAAGGCGACGTGACCTATTCGAACGACGCGAAAATGCGTCGTCTCGGGGTCAAAGCGGAAACGCTCGACACCGTCGGCGCCGTCTCCGAAGAATGCGCGCGCGAGATGGCGGAAGGCGCAAGAGCGGCGGCGCACGCGGACTATGCGCTCTCCACAACCGGATACGCAGGCCCAGACGGAGGCGAACCGGATAAGCCGGTCGGCACCGTGTTTGTTGCGCTTGCGAGTGCGGACGGGACCGTTGTAAAGCGGCTTACGCTGTTCGGCGACCGCGATCGCATCCGGCATACCGCAACGCTTCATGCGCTCGATCTTCTGCGCAGAAAACTCTGTACGAACGAAGCGTAATATGTTATAATATGTTGAATACACACGAGAGACTCTGAAAGTGAGGAAACCTGCATGCTGGAAAAAGAAAAAGCACTTGAAATCGCATTGAGCCAGATCGAAAAGAACTTCGGTAAAGGCGCAATCATGAAATTGGGCGACGCGTCCCGCGTACCCGTCTCCGTCATTCCGACCGGCTGTCTCGACCTGGATCTCGCGCTCGGCGTGGGCGGCGTTCCCCGCGGCCGCGTGATCGAGATCTTCGGACCGGAATCGAGCGGTAAAACCACCATTGCGCTGCACGTCGTTGCGCAGGCGCAAAGAATGGGCGGCACCGCCGCGTTCATCGACGCGGAGCACGCGCTCGATCCCGTCTATGCAGAGCATCTCGGCGTGCAGATCGACGATCTCTACGTCTCTCAGCCGGACACCGGCGAACAGGCGCTCGACATTGCCGAAGCGCTTGCGAGAAGCGGCGCCATCGACATCATCGTCATCGACTCGGTCGCGGCGCTCGTTCCGAAAGCGGAGCTCGAGGGCGATATGGGCGATTCGCACGTCGGTCTTCAGGCGCGTCTGATGTCGCAGGCGTTACGAAAGCTCACCGGCTGCGTCGCCAAAACGAATACGGTCGTGATCTTCATCAACCAGCTGCGTGAAAAGGTCGGCGTCATGTTCGGCAACCCCGAAACGACGACCGGCGGTAAAGCGCTGAAGTTCTACGCGTCGGTGCGTATGGACGTGCGCCGCATCGAAACGCTCAAAAACGGCAACGAAGCGGTCGGCTCGCGCACCCGCGTGAAGATCGTCAAGAACAAGGTCGCGCCGCCGTTCCGCATCGCGGAGTTCGACATGCTGTACGGCGAAGGCATCTCCAAAGAGGGATGCATCCTCGATATGGCGATCGACCGCCGCATCATCATCAAGTCCGGCTCGTGGTTCTCGTACGGCGAGATGCGTATGGCGCAGGGGCGTGAGAACGCGCGCCTGTTCCTAAAGGACAATCCCGAGGTCTGCAACGAGATCGAAGCAAAGATCAAAGAGCAGCTCGAAGAGCAGCGCAAAAAGGACGCCGAGGCCGCGGAGGCCAAGCGCCGCGCGCGCGAAGCCGCCATGCGCCAGGACGGGGATCTCGTTCCCCCGCCCGAGTTCTGAGCATCATAAGCGAAACGGAGAGGCGTGTGCCTCTCCGTTTTTTATTGTTTCTTCTTGTTCCCCTTCTCGATAAAAAGTAGGTGTTGACAAGAAACCCGTCCTCTTGTCATCCCATACGACCACGTCAATTCCTTAATTTGATAAGTACGATAATCAGTGGAATAAAGAAAGCAAGCAGAATAAACTGAAAAACTGATAAAACCACTATTGCAGTTGAACAGTTCTTTTTATGAAAACTATTATAGTCTTCAATTGTCAGAAATACTTTTCCATTTCCTTGTAATCCGACAATGGATTCATCCTCTTTTTTCACTTCAATGGACAAAGTATGTTCCTGGGATAAAAGCTCTGCTAACTGCTTACTGTTCAACTTATATTTTCTTGCATAGTCTCCATGCCAAAACAACCTGAAGACCCGATTCTCGTCATTTATTCTGATGGTATCCGCCCCTCTTACAGAATAAACCCTTTCGATTTTTGTAGGTTGGATTACAAGTTTTTCAGTATTTGTTTCATCTGCTTTAACTCTATTATAATTGCAACTCATTATGGCAATAATTACCAATATGCATTCTAATACGAGAAAAACGCCTATTGCTTTAAGGTATGATGAACTGCTTTTTCGTGTTTTATTCATGATAGAATACATCACCTCATTGCAATCTTAGGCGACAAGGGCACTTTCCCCCCTGACCCGTTCTCAACGCTTCTTCTGCAGTTTTGTCTTGTTTCCCTTTGCGTCGACAAGGTACGTGTTGTCCAGATGCGCTTCGAGGGATCTTCTAAAATCCGCGATGTACGCCTTTCGAAGCCGGTCGCGCTCCTCTGTCTCCTCCGGACTCAGACCCTCGGTTTTCGCCTTTTTTGCGAGTTCGTTGATTCGATCGATGTGTTCCTGTTTCATGAATCGATTGTACCCTGTTTCGGCGTTTTTGTAAAGATTTCCAATGAAAAAAGCGCTTGTGATTGACTTTTTCCCTGTTCAACGGTAAACTGTTCCTATTATGAAGCGATTTTTGTCGATTACCGTCCTTTTGGTCTGTCTTCTCGGCTGCAGCAGCGTTGCGCCGGTTCCCGAGGCGACAGATACGCCCGCCCCTACGGAGGCGCCTGTTGCGGTCGCCGCGTCGACCGCGCCTGCGAATACGCCGATGCCCATGCCGACCGCGACGCCGGTGTCTACGGACACGCCCGCGCCGACTCCTACCCCGTCTCCGACGCCGGTGCCGTTTGACGCCGACGCCGAGGCGCGTATGCGGGAAGCAATGATGCTCGACGTTGCCTCGCTCACGCTCGTTTCCACAAACAGCAATTTCCCGGCGATTCTCACCGAGCCGTCCGCCGATGCGAAGCGCATCACGCCGTTTGTGCGTACCAAGGGCGTATGGTTCCAGGAATGGATCGTGCTTGACACCGTGGAACGCACCAAGACCTATTACCGCTTGAAGCCCGTCGGTGCGGACGGCGAAGGATACCTTGAAACGCGCAGCGTCTCCGAATCCCGTCTGACGCCGCCCGAATCGCCGTACGCCATGCTTGTGCGCCCGAACGGACTCATTTACAGCGCGCGCACGCTGGATTCGCGCGTCGCCGCGCACGCGAGCTACTCGGTGGTTCGCGTGCTCGGTCTCGATGATAAAGGATTTGCCGCCATCCTCACGCCGGACGGGCGTACGGGGTATGTCGAACTCGGACAGATCCGGTATCTCAGCGAAGACGCGTTCAATCTCTATCTGCATCAGGCGTGCGAAACGACCGACGCCGCCTTCGACCGCGAAACGCTGGTTGCGCTTGCCGAAGAATCCGTCGATACGCCGTTTGACAGCTCAGCGGATTTCCTGTATGAAACGCTGAACAAAGCCGGTCTGCATTTCAACGAGGGGTATTACCGGTATTACCAGAAACCGCTCGGGGATGAAACGCTTTACCCAAAGCATCTGTACATCGATCCGATCTACAATTCTCTGCTGTTCAAGCTGTTCAACAGCGCGGGCGATCTCGTTGCCGCAAACGGCGCGGAAACCGAATGGGCGTACATCGACTCTTTGGAAACCGCCGAGCGCGGTGATCTGCTGTTCTTCTCAAACGGCATCGGCAAGGGCGACGCGGTCATCCCGAACACCGAAGTGGTGGTCCACGGAAGGTATTCCGGCGATCTCACCGACTGCGCGCTGTATCTCGGTGAAAAGCGGATGCTGACCGTGCGCAACGGCGTCGTGACCGAGGTCGCGATGGATGAACTCGATGAAAAGGTGTTCGACAGCGCGCGCCGCATCTATCCTTCCGTCATCGATCCGACCGCGCATTTCATCGAATGCATGATCTCGGCGATCTATGACCGGCTCGGTACGCCGTATCATTCGTTCCGGCGCGTCGGCGACGCGTCCTACGACTGCTCCGGCATCATCAACTGGGTTCTGCGCGGCTACGATTACGATCGCAGCAAGACGCCGTCCGAGATCCCTCTGGAAATCACCGCCACCGCGTTCGGACACCTTGAAGAGCTCTACAGTCCGACCATGCGCATGACGGTCGTCGATACAAAGATTCCGTCGGGCGATCCGGAACGGCTCAATGAGCTCAAACGCGGCGATCTTGTGCTGCTGCTCAATGAAAAACGCTCGAAGATCGGGCACGTCATGGTCTATCTCGGCGACAACACGGTCATCCATTCCACGCGCATCGACTCGCGCTATCAGGGCACGCTGGTCGCGAAGTTCCGCCGTCATCTGCAGTCACTCTATACAAGCTCGCGCCGGATCGAATCCATCGTTCCGATCAACTGATTTCTTACGCAAAGAGGCGACCGGTTGCTCGGCCGCCTCTTTCGATCGTATCGTTATTTGAAAATGTCCTTCAGGGGGCGTTTTTTGTTTTTCTGCACGACCGGCGCGCCCTCTTGTGCCGCAAGCTGTTCTAAAAGTGCTCGCGCCTGCGGACTGACGCGCTTCGGCACTTCGACGTTGACGGTGACAAACAGGTCGCCTTTGCCCTGCTGCTGCAGCTTCTGCACGCCCTGCTCGCGAAGCCGGAACGTCGTGCCGATCTGCGTGCCCTGCGGGACGTTGTATTTGATCTGACCCGTCAGGGTCGGAACTGTGATCTCGCCGCCGAGCACCGCCGTGGTGTACGGAATGTTCATGGTCAGCAGAAGATCGCTTCCGCGCCGCACAAACTGCGAATGCGCGCGCACGGAGATCGTGACGTACAGATTGCCGCGCGGTCCGCCCTTATAGCCGGCGTCGCCCTCGTTGCGCATGTTGATCGTCTGCCCGTCGTCGATGCCGGCCGGGATCTTCAGGAAAAGCCGCTTCGATTTGCGCACGCGCCCCTTGCCGCGGCACTCCGCGCACGGTTCGGAGATGATCTTCCCCGTTCCGCGGCAGGCGGAGCAGGGTCTGGTGATCGTGGAGGCCCCGAAGATCGTGTTCTGCTGGATGCGGACCTGCCCCGAGCCATTGCACGTCTGGCAGCGCTGCGGCTGCGTCCCCGGTTTTGCGCCGGACCCGCCGCATACGTCGCAGACCTCTTCACGCATGACGGTCAGTTCTTTTTCCGCGCCGAACGCCGCTTCCTCAAACGAAAGCGTCAGGTTATAGCGGATATCGTCTCCGGTCATCGGCGCGTTGCGATTCTGCGTCTGTGCGCCGAACCCGCCGAAGATCGTGCTGAAAATGTCCCCGAATCCGTCAAATCCCGTCGCGCCGGTGAACGGATTGCCGCCGCCCATCGCCGGATCGAACGCCGCATGCCCGAACTGATCGTACTTCTCGCGCTTTTCGGGGTCGGAAAGCACTTCGTAGGCTTCGTTCAGTTCCTTGAACTCCGCCTCCTTCTGCGTGTCGCCCGGATGCAGATCGGGATGACAGGTCTTTGCTTTTTTTCGAAACGCGCTCTTGATGTCCGCGTCCGAGGCGTTCTTCTCTACGCCGAGCACCTCGTAATAATCTCTCTTGTTTGCCACGCTTGTACCTCACGTGTACCTTACGATCGGGCAAGCGTCCACTTGCCCGATCCGTTCCATGTTCAGACTGTCAAATCATCAGTCAACAACCGTATAATCCGCGTCGACCACATCGTCGTTTTGCTGCTGCCCCTCGTTGTTCGGGTTCGCTTCCGCGCCCGGCTGCTGCTGCGCCTGCTGCTGATAGATCTTGCCGAAGACCTCATAGCTCACGTTCGTGCACTTCTCGGTCTCTTCCTTGATCCTTGCGTCATCGGTGCCCTCAAGCGCTTTCTTCAGCTCCGCAACCGCCGCTTCCACACGGGACTTATCGTTTGCGTCGATCTTGTCGCCGAGCTCCCTCAGCGTCTTTTCCGTGGTATACACGAGCTGGTCCGCATGGTTGCGCGTTTCCGCGGCTTCCTTGCGCTGCTTGTCTTCGTTGGCGTAGCGCTCCGCGTCCTCGACCGCCTTCTTGATCTCGTCCTCATTGAGGTTCGTGGAGGCGGTGATGGTCACCTGCTGCTGGTTGCCCGTGCCGAGGTCCTTTGCGGACACGTGCACGATGCCGTTCGCGTCGATGTCGAACGTGACTTCGATCTGCGGTACGCCTCTGGGCGCCGGCGCAATGCCCGCAAGCTGGAAGCGACCGAGACTCTTGTTGTACTGCGCCATTTCACGCTCGCCCTGCAGCACGTGGACTTCGACGCTGGTCTGTCCGTCCGCCGCCGTCGAGAAGATCTGACTCTTCTTGGTCGGGATCGTGGTGTTGCGCTCGATGAGCCGCGTGAACACGCCGCCGACCGTCTCAATGCCGAGCGAAAGCGGCGTGACGTCGAGCAGCAGAATGTCCTTGACTTCGCCGCCCAATACGCCCGCCTGGATCGCCGCGCCGATCGCGACGCACTCGTCCGGGTTGATGCCCTTGAACGGCTCCTTGCCGGTGATGTTCTTGACCATCTCCTGTACAGCGGGGATACGGGACGAACCGCCGACCAGAATAACCTTATTGATGTCGCTGTTAGAAAGACCCGCGTCCTGCATCGCCTTCTGGACGCACACGCGCGTTTTGTCGACGAGATCCGCGGTCAGTTCGTTGAACTTGGCGCGGGTGATCGTGCAGTCGAGATGCAGCGGACCGTTCGTGCCCTGCGTGATGAACGGGATGTTCACATTGCTCTGGGTCGTGCCAGAAAGCTCGATCTTTGCCTTTTCCGCCGCTTCCTTAAGCCGCTGCAGCGCCATCTTGTCCTTTCTGAGATCGATCCCGTTGTTGCGCAGAAAATCGGACGCGATGTAGTCGATCAGGCGCTGGTCGAAGTCGTCGCCGCCGAGACGGTTGTTGCCCGCGGTCGCCAGAACCTCGAATACGCCGTCGCCGATCTCGAGGATCGAGACGTCGAACGTGCCGCCGCCGAGATCGTAGACTAAGATCTTCTGGTTCGTTTCCTTATCGAGCCCGTACGCGAGCGAAGCCGCCGTCGGCTCGTTGATGATACGGAGCACTTCGAGGCCCGCGATGCGGCCCGCGTCCTTCGTCGCCTGACGCTGGCTGTCGGTGAAGTACGCCGGCACGGTGATGACCGCCTGCGTTACCGTTTCACCCAAGTACGCTTCCGCATCCTGCTTGAGCTTCTGCAGGATCATCGCAGAGATCTCCTGCGGCGTATAGTCCTTGTCGTCGATATGTACTTTGAAGGACGAACCCATCTCACGCTTGATCGAGGAAACGGTACGGTCCGGATTCGTGATCGCCTGACGTTTCGCGATCGAGCCGACCAGACGCTCGCTGCCCTTGAACGCTACGACGGACGGGGTGGTCCTTGCGCCTTCGGCGTTCGGGATAACGACGGGATCGCCGCCCTCTAAGATCGCGACGCAGGAATTGGTGGTTCCGAGATCAATACCGATAATCTTACTCATTATGTTGATACCTCCGAGTTCTTTGAAGATTTTGCTTTTTATTGTATGCGTATCAAGTGTTTTTTACTTGTATTTGCCTTATTCGGAGACCTTCACCATGCTGTGGCGAATGATCTTTTCTTTCACTTTATACCCTTTTTGGAACGTCTGCACGATGTTGCCGCTCTCCATGCCCTCGACCTGTTCGGTCATGACCGCGTTGTGCAGCTCCGGGTCGAACGTGCCGTCCGACGGGATCTCCAAAAGTCCCTCCTTTTGCAGGGTTTCCGTTAGCTTGCGGTGCACGAGCTTGACGCCGTCCGCCCAGCCTTCTGCGGAAGAATCGCTTTCGCTCACGCGATCGAAATCGTCCAGCACCGGCAAAAGCGCTTTGATGCAGTCGCGCTTGCCCTCGTCGTAGCTGTCCGCGCGTACCGACGCGTTGCGCTTGCGGTAATTCTCGAAATCCGCCTGATTGCGCTGTAAAAGCGCGATCGTTTCGTCCAGCTTCTTCTGTAGTTCGTCAATGTGCTTTTTTACCGTTTCCAGCTCTTCCTGCGTCATGGTGACGACGTCGGATTCCGGTTCGGTTTGCTGTTGGTCCGCAGTCTGCTCGACCGATTCGACGGTCTGCTCGACCGGTTCGACTTCCTGCGGCTTGTTCTTCTTGGAAGCCAAGTTCCTATTCCTCCTTCAAATACGATTGCAGAATCGTGCTAAGGTTGCTTTGCACGTTCTTGAGAATCGAAAGCACGCGCGCATAGTCCATTCTGGTCGGCCCGATCACACCGAAGCTCCCGAACGGCGTTCCGTTGACGCGGTAGCTTGCCGTAACCACACTGCAGTCCTGAAATCCTTCCTGCTCGTTCTCGCTTCCGATCGTGACCGTGAACTCCATGTTCGACGCTTTTTTCAGCATCCGGTACATGCTGTCCTTCTGTTCGACCGTGGCAAGAAACGTCTTTGCCTTATTGACGTCGCTGTACTCCGGAAACTCCAGCATGTTCGTTGCGCCCGAAAGCTCCACCATGCGCCGGTCACGCGGCTGGTTCTCGCGGATCTCGCTCAGCAGCGATTCGACAAAGCCTGCGCGATTCGAAAGATCTCCGCCGAGCTCACGCACGAGCGCGGAGGATACCGTCGACATGCGGCAGTTAAAAAACCGAGACGTGATCGCTTTGCTGATTCGCTCAAGCTCCTCTGCGCCAAGATCGAGCGGAACGTCGATCACGGAATTCTGCGCCACGCCCGCGTCGGTCACAATGACCGCCAGCGCCTTACCTTCCGCAAGCGGAACGAGCTGCAAATGCCGAAGCCGGTTTACGCCGATGTCCGGCATCAGAACGACCGCGGTATAATGCGTGATCTCCGAAAGCGCTTTCGCCGTTTCGCGCAGCACCGCGTCCACGCCGTTCACACGCTCGCGGAA
This sequence comes from uncultured Clostridia bacterium, assembly GCA_905235205.1. Classification (GTDB taxonomy): domain Bacteria; phylum Bacillota; class Clostridia; order Christensenellales; family CAG-138; genus UBA3792. The sequence goes on from CAJOKM010000025.1 coordinate 19,560, forward strand.
GTAACCCGAAAGCAGTCTGGATTCCTCTTCCGAGAGGTGCGCGCGCTGCATCATCTGATCGACGTACAGCCGGTACGCCTTCTCCGAAGGAATCCGTCCGGCAGACGTGTGCGGCTGCGCAAGATAGCCGAGCATCTCAAGGTCCGCCATCTCGTTGCGGATCGTTGCGGACGACCACTTCATGTCGCCGCTTCTCGTCAGCGATTTCGATCCGACAGGACTTGCCGAAAGGATGTATTCATCCACGATCGCACGCAGAATCTGCAGCTTGCGGCTGTCCAGTTCCATGCGATCGCCTCCCTTCCTTTAGCACTCTTTTTGCCCGAGTGCTAACCGCTATGCATAAGGTAACACTATCATGCACAAAAGTCAAGTGAACTAAGGGGCAACAATGTGACATAAAAGTGAAATCGTCGCCGCGGACGTCAATTTGTTCGCGACAACGCTTCTATATAATACTTTCTGAAACCCTGTCGTTCTGCCAAAGCGTTGTCGCTCGCCCTTTCCGTCGCGGCTCCTCTCCGAAAGCGATCACGCTTGCTGCGTCTGCTCGGTTGTGAACGTCCTCGCAACGCCTCCACTGAAACGTGCAATTCATTTTCTTCCCGCATGTCAGGAGATGACAACCGGGTTGTCATGCGGTGACCCCACCCCCCGGTTCAGAGAGAACCTATCCCCCTGTTCAGAGAGAACCGGGAAATAAATAATAATAGTAAATTACAATGGGCGACGTTCCGTCAGTCGGTATAATGGCGCGCGAAGCGCAAAGAAGGGACGGGACCGGACGGACGCGACGCGATTCTGAAAAAACAGGTTCTTATTTTGCTCCGGACTTTTCTACCGCAGAAAGTCGATCAGTTTCCGTTCGCGAAAATCGCGCAGGACGGAATCAAGATGATCCATGCCGGTTTTGGTAAGGCGCAAGTACGCGGGATCGGCGTGATCCCAGAAGCCGTAACGGTCGTTTTTATCGTACGCCTCCCGATAGGTCTCGATCACGTCGCAGCCGAACCGGTCAAAGAACGCCCTGCGGTCGATGCCGTTGACGAGTCTGAGCCCCAGCATGACGCTTTCGAACATCTGCTCGAATGTGTTGATGACGATCCGTTCCGCGCGCGGCAGTCTGCCCTTCTCCAGTTTTTTCAGATATGCGGGGATGCTGCTCTCGTTACTGAACCGCACCCAAAGACCGTCCTCGATCATCGAGGAATGCGCGGCGGCGCCGAGCCCCAGATACGGCTCGTTCTGCCAGTAGATCAGGTTGTGCCGGCACTCGTACCCCGGCTTTGCAAAGTTCGAAACCTCGTAGCGTCGGTAGCCGAGCGAATCCAAAAGCGCCATCCCCGCGTCCTCCATGTCGGCGACCGCGTCCGCGTCGGGAAGCGTTTCGCGCCCTGCGGTCACGTCATCGTAAAGCGGCGTGCCTTCCTCAAGGATCAGCGAATAGGCGGAAAGATGCGTCGGCTCCAGCGCGGCGGCCGTTCGAATCGCGTCAAGATACGCCCTCTCCGTCTGACCCGGCAGTCCGTGCATCAGGTCCACGTTGATATTCCGAAAACCTGCGTTCTTTGCGGCATCGTATGTTGAAAGAAACTCTTCATAGGTATGCACGCGTCCGATGCGCCGGAGAAGATCGTCCTGCGTTGCCTGAAGACCGATCGAAAGACGGTTGAATCCGGCGTCGCGCAGAGTTTTCAACCCGTCGAACCCGATCGTTTTCGGATTGCATTCGACGGAGATCTCCGCGTCCTCTTCCACCGCAAACGCGGCACGGATCGCATCAAGGATCGCCGCAAGATCGGTTGCCGGCAGAACCGTCGGCGTGCCGCCGCCGAAAAAGATGCTTTTCACGCGCGCGTCCGGGTATTTTGCCTTTGAGAGCGCGATCTCTTTCTCCACGGCAGAGCGATACCGCCCCGCGGTCTCGTCGATCGGGATCGAGCAGAAATCGCAGTAGCGGCATTTTTTGAGACAATATGGGATATGTACGTAGACGCCGATCATCCGTTGATGCGCAGCACGCTCATAAACGCGTCGCTCGGCACCGCGACGGAACCGACCTGGCGCATACGCTTCTTGCCCTCTTTCTGCTTTTCGAGCAGTTTCTTCTTGCGTGAGATATCGCCGCCGTAGCACTTGGCAAGCACGTCTTTTCGGACCGCCTTCACGGTTTCGCGCGCAATGATCTTGCTGCCGATCGCCGCCTGCACCGGGATCTCAAACTGCTGCCGCGGAATGACGTCCTTGAGCTTTTCGGCGACGGCGCGGCCCTTTGCATATGCGCGATCCTTATGCACGATCGTCGAAAGCGCGTCGCACATCTCGCCGTTCAGCAAAAAGTCGAGCCGAACAAGGTCGCTTTTCGCGTAGCCGGACAGCTCGTAGTCGAACGATGCGTAGCCGCGGCTGCGGGATTTCAGGCTGTCGAAGAAGTCATAGATGATCTCGTTCAGCGGAAGCACGTAATGCAGGTTCACGCGGTCCGCCTCGATGTATTCCATATCGACGAACGTGCCGCGGTTGTTCTGGCAGAGCTCCATGATCGTGCCGACGTACTCGGACGGCGTCATGATCGTTGCTTTTACGATCGGCTCTTCCATATAATCGATCTCCGCCGCCGGCGGCAGGTTCGTCGGGTTATCGATGATGCGCTCCTGTCCGTCGAGCGTAAAAACGTGGTACACGACCGACGGCGCGGTGGTGACGAGGTCGAGATCGAACTCGCGTTCCAGCCGCTCGGTGATGATCTCCATGTGCAAAAGACCGAGGAACCCGCAGCGGAAGCCGTAACCGAGCGCCGCGGACGTTTCGTGCTCATAGGTTAAGGACGCGTCGTTGAGCTTCAGCTTGTCGAGCGCTTCCTTGAGATCGTCGTAGTGCGCGCCGTCCGCCGGATACACGCCGCAGAAGACCATTGAGTTCGCCTGCTTATAGCCGGGCAGCGCTTCCTTTGTGGGTCTGCCCGCCTCGGTGATCGTGTCGCCGACCTTGGTTTCCGCGACGCTCTTGATCGAAGCGGCAATATAGCCGACCTCCCCCGCCGTCAATCGGTCGACCGGTTTCCACGACGGCGTGAACACGCCGACCTCGGTGACGTCAAACTCGTTGCCCGTCGCCATCGAACGAATGCGCGTTCCGGCGCCCACCGAGCCGTCAAACACGCGCACATAGGACAGTGCGCCCTTGTAGTTGTCGTAGAAGCAATCGAAGATCAGGCATTTGAGCGGCGCGTCCGGATCGCCCGTCGGCGCGGGCACGGTATCGACGATGCGAGCAAGCACTTCGCTGACGTTCAGTCCCGTCTTTGCCGAAATGCACGGCGCATCCTCGGCGGGAATGCCGATGACGTCCTCGATCTCCTTTGTGACCCGCTCCGGCTCCGCGCTCGGCAGATCGACCTTATTGATGACCGGCAGCACCTCGAGCCCGTTGTCGACCGCGAGATACACGTTCGCGAGCGTCTGCGCTTCGATGCCCTGCGTCGCGTCCACGACCAGCACCGCGCCTTCGCACGCGGCGAGCGCGCGGGAAACCTCATAATTGAAGTCCACATGCCCCGGTGTGTCGATCAGGTTGAACATGTAGGTCTTGCCGTCGGTATGATGGTAAAACATGCGCACCGCCGACGCCTTGATCGTGATGCCGCGCTCGCGCTCGATGTCCATGGAATCCAAAAGCTGCTCCTCCATGTCGCGCTTTGCGACGGTATCGGTCAGCTCCATCATGCGGTCGGCAAGGGTCGACTTGCCGTGGTCGATATGCGCAATGATCGAAAAGTTGCGGATCAGGTTTAAATCGAAATTCATACAATCCTCCATTGTGTACTTATCATACATTACCGTTGCAAAAAAAGCAAGAAGTGTGATACAATCACCCCTGGAGGTGGGCTTATGGAATATGATCTTCTGACCGTTGCAAAACGGCTCAACGAGCGCGGCTTTCTTGCCGACGTCGCAAAAACGCCCGAAGAGGCGAAAACCCTGATCCTGAACTATATCGGCGACCGCTCCGTCGGCATCGCGGGTTCCGCGACCGTGCGCGATCTCGGTCTGTACGAAGCGCTGATCGCACGCGGCAACGAGGTCTATTGGCACTGGAAGGTCGAAAAGCCGCAGGTGGAAGAAACGCGCATCAAGGCGATCGGCGCAGACGTGTATCTTTGCTCGTCGAACGCGATCACCGAGGACGGTAGGCTCATCAATATTGACGGCACGGGAAACCGGCTTGCCGGCATGATCTACGGACCGAAGACCGTGATCCTCGCCGTCGGGAGAAACAAGATCACGAAGGATTATGAATCCGCCATCGCGCGTATCAAGCGCGACGCCTGCGGACCGAACGCGCGGCGGCAGGGTTTTCAGACGCCCTGCGCGATCACCGGCGAGTGTCACGACTGCCGTCCGCCCATGCGCATGTGCAATGTGACCGCGATCACCGAGTATCCGTCCAGACGGCATCAGGCATTTCGCATTATCCTGATCGACGAAGATATGGGACTGTGAGGGAACCGTATGACCATCAATGAATATCAGAAGCTTGCTATGACCACGCTGAACCCGAAGCTCAACGAGACCGAAGTGCTGTTAAACGGCGTAATGGGTCTTTGCGGCGAATCGGGCGAGGCGATCGATCTCGTCAAAAAATGGATGATGCAGGGGCACGAGCTTGACAAGGCGCATCTTGCCAAGGAGCTCGGCGACATCGCCTGGTACCTTGCCGAGGCCGCGACCGCGATCGGCTATGACCTTGAAACCATCCTGCAAAACAACATCGACAAACTGAAGGCGCGCTATCCCGACGGGTTCGACGCCGAGCGTTCGATGCACCGCAAAAAAGGCGACGAATAAGCTTTTACAGCAAAACGCCGGAGGGAAAGCCCTCCGGCGTTTGTTGTAGTCGATTGATTAGGGCAATACCAGGTCGAACTCGGCAATCACCTGTTTTTCATAAACCACATTACGAATATCTGAGAACGTATTAAAGTATCTTACATAATCATATTCGGGATGCTTCGGATCAAGTTTCTCAGGAGGCAATTCATCTTGCACCCAGTCATCTAAGGCAGGTTCGCCGTTCACTGAAGCAACCCTTTCCAAACTAAGCCGTAGCTTGTACCCTTCCTTACGAACGGCGTCATAATCCGTTGGGAATATCGGCAGAATCCCCGAAAATGCCATGTCGCCGGTTGCAGACAGGAACGTATCCGGTTTCAGGATCCTGTCCTCGCCCTCATCGTTCTCCGGAACACACGCAACCGACAGACCGTTAATCAGGCTCTTCGTATAATCGTCTGTCCATCCTTCCGGTGCAGACTTCACCGCATACTGAATCAGGATTCCCGTGCGCTGGTACTTTATCGTTTCTTCCAGAACAACGCCGTCCAGAGAAATGCGCTGATTGTAGCGTCTGCCGTTTTTTTCCGGGATCACCGTCATCACGACCTCCCCGGAAAGCGGGATTTCAGCCACTGCCTGTTTTGCAGCAGGCTTGCCTGCCGAAGCGTCAAACTCAAAGGTGTACCAGATAACCCCCAGCAATCCGCCGTCAGTGTAACTGCCACCTTTGCCGATCTCATCCACCTTGGCGTCGCGAACGGCGATCTCCATTGTGAACTGAACCTTTCCCTCGTCCGGGAATGGACTATCTGTTTTGTCGGCGTAGTACTCGTCTATTTCCGCGTATGCTCCGTTTTGATTGAAATCGTATGTCTCCCACTGGGCTTGCAGCGTGAAACCATCGCTTGTGATGGATTTCTGAATGACTCCCGTCCTGAATCCGGGCAGTTTGACCGTACGGTCCAAACCATCAACGGTAAAGAATCCTTCGTCACATGAAACCGCGATGCACTGGTCATCTCCCACATAAACGGGCCAACCGCTCGTTGTGTTCCAGTTCCAATTCGGTCCTTCGTCATAAGTGGCAACATTTAAACCATGATCCGTGTTCAGCCGGATCTTAATTGACCACTGCGCTCCGTCAACAAGGACCTCTTCAACCTCGGGAACGATCTCGCGGATCCAACTCCAGTCCTCTTCCGAATAAGCCGACTGACCCATCTTTTCCCGGTAGTTATCAATTCCCTTTGCATCTTTAATGTTCGAAAGGATTACATACCCCGCGTCTCTCAGAACCTGACAATACGCTTCATAATTATTCTTTTTCTTTGCTTCCGCCAGTTTTTTATACTCCTCCGGCAGATGTCTCTTGACGAAGTTCATAGCGCTGCCCATCTTTACAATCTTCAGATCCGGTACCATTTCAATGGTATAACCGACAGTTTCCGGATTTGCCTCTTCGATTGCTTCCTCAATGTCCGGGATCACGATCCCAGCTTCTTCGCGTTCTTCCCTTGTCATATAAATATATCGTTTGAAATCCCGTCCTTCATAGACCACAGGTGTCGGGGACGGCGTTGCTTCGGGCTCCTTTTCCTTTTTTATAAGCGTGATAACGGAGCTGAACACCTTGGGCAACGGCACGACGTCCATCTCCGCCGCGACTGCGGTGCCGATCGTGAGAACCAGCACGGCTGCAGCAATCAGAATGGCGATCGTCTTTTTCTTGACAGGGAACCGAACGACTTTTCGATCGTCCGCTTCTACAGCGACTTCGCTTTGCAGCGTCCGCACCATGCGCTGCTTGAACTGTGATATCATTATATGCTTTATATAATGTGTTCATTGTTCTCTCCTTCCAGCATCGTTCTGAGTTTCTGCCGCGCTCTCGTCAGCCGTGAACGGGTCGTGCCTTCCCGCTCGCCTAAGATCTTTGCGATCTCGGCGGTGGAATACGCCTCGTAGTAATAGAGATACACGGCATCGCGATCCTTCTCGGGCAGCGTGCGGACGGTTTCCAGCAGTTCAAAGCTCTCCTCCGAATATGCCGCGGTAATCTCTTCGTTGAGTTCTACGTTCGTGAAACGACGCGACTTGCGCGATTCGTCGATGCAGATGCGAATCGCGGTACGGATCAGCCACGCTTTCTCATGCTCGCGGGACGCAAAGGTCGGCTGCTTTCTGATCAGCCGTTCGAACGTGCTCTGCACAACGTCCTCCGCCGCCGCGATACTGTTTACCCTGTTCAGGGCGATGCGCATCAGCATGTCGGAATACACTTCGACGATGCGAACAATCTCGCGCTCCTTGTTTATACTCTTACCTGACTGTTCCATTGAAAACTCCTTTCACCATGAATACGGTCGAAGGATGCATTTTGCTGCAAAACAATGAAAAAATACCGAGGGAGTGGGCTCCCTCGGCGGATTTTCGGGATAAGGTTATTCTTCGTCGTCCTCGTCTTCATCATCGGTGAAGGAGAACAGCCCGTGCTTTTTCTTTTTCGGCTTCTCTTCTTCCTCGTAATCGTCGAGCTCCTGCTCGTCGTCCTCGACTTCCTCGATGCCGAGCATCCGTGCAAAGAACCCCTTCTTGCGCTGTTTGGGCTCCTCGGTCTCTTCCTCTTCCTCAATCGCGACGGGACGCGCCGGCTGCTTTGCCTGGATCGCGGGTTCCTCCCTGCGGCGCTGCGCAGGCGCGGGATTCTCAAGCTTGTAGGAGATCGGCGCGGGATCCGATTCCGGAATACGGAGTTCCTGCGCGACAGGAATCTGACGAACGTCCAGCTCCTCACGGTTGCCGTTGATCATCTTCATATAATCGTTCAGATACCGCTGCACGTCGGCAAGAATATCGTCCGCGTATGCGCGCGCGCCGTTGCAGATGGAATCGGCGTTCTCCTCCGCCGCGCGCTGCAGATCATCCGCGCGCTTCAGCGCAGCCTGATAAACCGAGCTCTCGGAAACGAGACCCTCATATTCCGCGACCGCCTGACGGTACACGTTCTCCGCGGCTTCCTGCGCCTGCTCGTGCAGCTCATTCGCTTCCTTCTGCGCGTCCGCCACGATCTGATCCGCCTGTTCGTTCGCGTCGCGAAGCGTGTTGTCCTTTTCGGCAATGATGCCGCTCGCTCTGCGGATATCCTCCGGAATCGTCGCCTTGAGATCGTCGAGCAGGAGCAGCAGCTCCTCCGCGTCGATGATACGCCGATTGCCTGCGTTGCTGAATTTGGGTTTCGGACTCTCCGAAACAAGCTGTTCGATCTTCGAGAGGATGCTGAAGATCTTCATTGTCTGTACGCCGTTGTTCATTCTTGCCTTGCCAACCTTTCCCGTAAATATTGATAATTGCAGGACGGAACCAGCCCCTCGATGGAACCGCCCAATTCTCCGATTTCACGCACATTTGAACTCGACAGGAACGAATGCGCCGGATTTGCCATAAAATACACCGTACGAATCTCCGGCTCCAAATGCCGGTTCACGGCGTCGATCTGAAACTCGTACTCAAAGTCCGTGATCGCGCGCAGTCCGCGGATGATGTATTGCGCGCCGACCTGCTCCGCATATGTCACAAGCAGACCCGAGAACGATCCGGATCGGGCGTTCGAAAGCCCTTCCGACTCGATGACGCGATCGATCATGCTCACACGGTCCTCGACCGTAAAGATCGGTGACTTTGCGCTGTTGTTCAGCACCGCGACGTACACGACGTCAAACAGCTTCGCTGCGCTTTTCAGAACATCCAGGTGTCCGACCGTAAACGGATCGAAACTGCCCGGATATACGCCGATCTTCATGCCTCGTCCTCCTCGATGAGCGAATATGCGCACTTACCGAACCGCTTGGTTTTCAAAACGCGATACACGCCCGCGATCTGCTGCGGCACACTGTCCGCCGCATGCTCCAATACAACCAGACCGCCGCGCTTGATGAGTCGTTTCTGAAACAGCAGCCGTACCGCGTCTTCGGAAATCCCGTCCCGATACGGCGGATCTAAAAACGCGAGATCGAACGGCGCGTGTTCCGCGGCAAGCGTTTCAATCGCGGATGCATAATCGAGATTCCACACGGTCACGATATCCGAAAACCCGAGCGATTCCGCGTTTCGCCTGATAATCGAAACACATGCAGGATTGCGGTCGTTGAACACCACGCGCTTTGCGCCGCGCGACGCTGCTTCCAGTCCGAGCCCTCCGCTTCCCGCAAACAGGTCCAGCACTTCCGCATACGGAATCCGGAACTGCAAAGACCCGAATACCGCCTCTTTCACACGGTCGAGCGTCGGTCGGGTTTCCAAGCCTTCGAGCGTTTCAAGCTTTCTTCCGCGGGCTGTTCCCGCAATGATTCTGACCATAGAAACCCCTATATCTTGTATTGTCTATCCCATTTTAGCACCAAGGTATAGAAAAAGCAAGTGTTTTTGAATAATTTGTTAACATTCTTTCGATATATTATGAACCGGCGCGTTTGAACGGAAAAGAATTGACTTTTCGCATGGTTTCCTGTAGAATCGACTACGGTAAAAAGGGGAGGTGCGAGTATGCTTCGCAGTACCTACGCGGTCATTCATCTGCCCGCGCTTTTGAAGAACATTCGCCGCGCAAAGCGGAATCTGAAACCGGAAACCAAGTTTCTCGCCGTCATCAAGGCGAACGCGTACGGACACGGCATCGTGGAGGTCGGACGCTATCTCGAACGCACCGACGCCGTCGACATGCTTGCCGTCGCCATTCCCGAGGAGGGCGTGCAGCTGCGCGAAGGCAGCGTCAAGCTGCCGATTCTGATCCTCGGCGTGACCGACGCGGCGCACAACGCGCTGGTCGTGTCGAACGATCTGACCGCCGCCGTCTTTACGCCCGAACAGGTCTATGCCCTCGAGGTCTGCGCAAAAAGCATCGGCCGCGACGCGCTTGTGCATCTGAAGCTCGATACCGGCATGCGCCGCATCGGCGTGCTGGACAACGCACAGCTTGACGCGGTGCTTGACGCGTTTGACGCGTGCCCGCATGTCCGGATGACCGGCGTGTTCACGCATTTCGCGAAGTCCGAATCCGACCCCGCCTTCACACGGCTGCAGGCGCAGCGGTTTGAAGCGTTCGTCGCGCGAATCCGCGCGCGCGGATTCCGCCCGGTTGTGCACGCGTGCAACAGCGCCGGAACCCTGGATTATCCCGAGTATCAGTACGACATGGTGCGCTTCGGCATCGCGCTGTACGGCTGTCATCCCGACCCGCGGCGCACGGAGTGCAGCGGACTTACCCCCGTCATGTCGCTTTACACGCACATCAGCAATCTGAAAACGCTTCCGGCGGGCGAGGGCGTCAGCTACGGGCTGCGCTATGTGACCTCGCATCCGACGCGCATCGCGACCCTGCCCATCGGCTACGGCGACGGCTATAAACGCTGTCTGACCGGAAAGGCGGATGTGCTTGTGGGAGGCGTTCGCTGTCCGCAGATCGGCACGATCTGTATGGATCAAATGATGGTCGACGTAACCGACGTGCCGGACGTCGCAGTCGGCGACGAGGTCGTTCTGATCGGACGGCAGGGCAGAGAACAGATTACCGCGGACGAGCTCGCCGCGCTTGCCGATACGATCTCCTACGAGATTTTGCTGTCGGTCAGCTTTCGCGTGCCGCGTCTGTACGAAGAATGACCGGATGTGTAAGCCGTTCCTGCCCGGAGCGGCTTTTTTCTTGACGAAACTTAGGGAACGTCTGTATAATAAAGGATATGAAAGAACGGATTCAACGGTTCATTGCATGGTGTAAAAAGCCGAAGATATGGGGATCTGCGATCGTGCTTGCGGTCGTGATCGCCGTATGTGTCGTACTTGCTTTGTTCGTGAGAAAACCCGTCGCCAAATACAACGCCGATTACAACGACGCGGCGCAGGTCTATTTTACACATCTTGCCTCCGCCGCCGACAGCAACCGCATGCTGTTTGAATCGGGGGAGCTTTTGGACGGATACGCCGATGACAGCGTCTCCATGAAGTATTATTCCTACGCATACGCAACGGTGCTCGACGTGCTGGAAGACAACTCGCATACCGACCCTGAGACCGAAAACGTGCACGTCGGTTCGCAGGAACTTCTGGTCGAGATCCGGACCGGCGAGCACAAGGGCCGGCAGGTCCGGCTGACAAACTACATGAGCAAGCTGTTCGACAAGCACGCGAACAAAGGCACGTCGCTGCTCGTTTTTATCCTGACCGACCGCACGCAGCTCGATGAAAACGGCGAGTCCGTTCTGTCGGTCTCCGTGATGAACTATAACCGCCAGTGGCTGCTTTTGGGACTGGTTGCAATCTTCCTGCTCGTGACCGCGCTGGTCGGCGGCAAAGTCGGCATGCGCTCGATTCTCGGACTCGGGCTGACGCTCGCCTGCATTTTCTTCGTTCTGGTTCCGGCGCTGCTGCGCGGATTCTATGCCGTACCGTTCACCCTGCTTTTGTGCGTGCTCGTGACCGTCGTCTGCTTTGTTCTGCTGGACGGACTGAGCCGCAAAACGTTCGCCGCGATCCTCGGAACGATCGCGGGCTTTTCCGTCGCCTGCCTGTTTGCCACCGTTGCGAGCAGGCTTGCGCATCTGGACGGACTGGAGTACAACGTCGCGGAAACCGATACGCTCGTTCAGGCAAAGTTCCAGGGCACGCTGATCAACATCCGCGGTCTGTTCGTGTCCGGCATTGTGATCTCCGCGCTCGGCGCGGTCATGGACGTCGCGATGAGCATCTCCTCCTCCGTCAACGAACTGAAGGTCGTCAATCCCGATCTGCATTTTTCGGACCTGCTCCGCTCCGGCATGCGCATCGGACGGGACGCGATCGGCACAATGACGAATACGCTGATCCTTGCGTTCACCGGCGGTGCGCTCGTGGATCTGATCCTCATCAGATACTTCAACTGGGATGCAAAGGTGATCCTCTCCGGCGACTATATCACGCATGAAGTCATAACAGGCATTGCGGGAAGCATCGGGCTGATCCTTGCCGTGCCGCTGACCGCCGTGATCGCTTCTGCGCTATGCAGCCGGGTGCGCCCGTCTGAATCGAACCGGAAACCGGTTCAAAACAAGCCCGCCGGTCAAAAGCAGAAATAATCCTGCCGCCTGTGCGGTGAGCGAGTCGCCGTCGCCGAGCTCCAGCACGGCGCTTTGAAACAGCATATAATCCCCGACTGCACGGAAAAACAGCATGACGAAAGGCGCTGCGGCGATCGCGAGCGCCTTTGCGTTTCGATCGCGGCAATAGAACACCGACAGCAGCACCGTCGGAACGGCCGTGAACAGTCCCGGTTCCGCAAACAGCGGGAACGTATCGGCAAGCTTCCATCCGACCAGTCCGCCGACCGCCGCCGCAAGCAGCGCGCCGATCGGACGATCGGTTGCGCAAAAGAGCGCCGTCAGCAGAAACCACGCGCACGGCGCGGCGTACGCGCGCACGCTCGGCGCACGCAGCTGCGGCACAAAGCACAGTCCGAACAGGATCGGAATCGAACACAGCGCACACCGTTTCTCCGTTTTGGACAGAATCGGGTCGAACCAGCCTCCGATCAGCAGCAGTTCAAGCACCAAAAGCAATATCTTTGCAGTCCACATAAAAAATCACATCCCGCTTTTTTGAAGTTAGGATGTGATTCCCGTTTTGATTTGATACCGCCTTATTTGAGTCGTTTTCCTTCGCCGTAAACCGCAACGATATCCTTCGGCTCCGCGATATAGACCGCGCGGTCGAACCGCTCGCGCAGTGTCAGCCGCGCCGTATCGGGATACTCGCGGTCGTCGATCACCACCGCGTGCAGCTTGTCGCCTTTTCGGAATCCCGGCTTTGCGCCGAAATACCGCGCGCTTGCCGTTGTGCCGAGGTAATATCCTTCCGCAACGGAGAGAAACGGCGTTTGCCATTCGGTCTCGATCCGCTTGATCTTGGATGCGCGAATCGACATCTGAATGACGTTCAGCATCGACAAATGCGCGCCGCCCGCGATATCGCTTCCCAAAACCACATTCACGCCTTCGTCGAGCATGGTGCGAATCGCCGCAACGCCGCTCGTTAGGTTCGTATTGGAATCCGCGCAGTGTACGACGGTCACCCCGTGCGCTTTCATCGCTTCCCGTTCGCGCGCGTCGCTGTGAACACAGTGCGCCATCAGCGTACCCGGCTTCCAGAGTCCGTACTTCTCATAGGTCTGCCAGTACTGCTCGCAGTCCGGATGCAGCGAACGCACCCAGTCGATCTCGCTTGTGTTTTCGGACAGATGCGACTGCACCGGGAGATTCCGTTCGTTTGCGATCTTTCCTAACCATTCCATCAGTTCGTTCGAGCAGGACGGCGTAAACCGCGGCGTGATCATCGGTCGAATGCGCGTGAACCGGTCGCATGCATCCAGCCAGCGAAGCGTTTCCCGCTTGCTCTCCTCCGCCGTTTCGCAATAGTAATCGGGACTGTTGCGGTCCATATTGACCTTCCCGACGTAGCCCGAGATCCCCGCGCGCTCGAGTTCCTCCATCAGAATCAGCGTCGCGTCGGTGTGGATCGACGAGAACATGCAGACCCGCGTCGTGCCGTATCCGACCAGCCGGTCGGCAAGCTTGCGGTAATGCATACGCGCATATTCGGGATCCTGAAATCTTGCCTCGGTACGGAACGTATACGTGTTGAGCCAGTCCAAAAGCGGCAGGTCCATGCCCATGCCGAGCATCGGATACTGCGGCGCATGCAGGTGCATGTCATTGAACGACTGCAGGATCAGCGTATCGCCGTAATCCGCGCGCTGTGCGTTGGAAAACCGTTCGGGAAGCTCCGCATATACGCCCTCGATCGTTCCCTCCTCGTCAAGCACGATATACCCGTCCTTTACGCAGTCGAGCGCGCCGAGCGACGGCACGGACAGCACGTTTCCGTGCAGCACATGGTATTGTCTGACGCCGCCCGCGCGCCGGTCGATGTCCCTTAGCTCCTCTTCCGGCACTTCGACCGTAACCAGCAGGTCCGTATGCTTTTTGATGATCTGGCTTCCGCCGACGTCGCCTTTGAGCGTCAAAAGCTCCGGAAACAGAGATTTCGGAAACAGCACCGGATTGCCGCGCCTGCCGTTTGCGATCGGCGCAACGATGCGCTCAGGATCGTTCTCAAACGTGCTGAGAAGCGCATTGACCGTCGTTTCCGTCACGCGAGGCTGATCGCCTACCGCATACAGGATTCCGTCCGGTTCGCTTTTTAACGCTTCCTGTGTGCCGAGTACAACGCTTGACGCGATCCCGCGCTCCGGCGCCGGGTTTTCGACAACGCGGTACTCCATGCGCTCCGCAATCATCCGGCGTTCCTCCGCGCCGCTTTTCAGCACCGCGACACGCGAAACGAACCGCTCGCCGAGCCGGTCATACAGCTCCAGCGCGTGCAGAAGCATCGGCTTTCCGTCGATCGGAAACGCCAGTTTATCGCTGCCGAACCGCGTACTGTTGCCGGCAGCCGTCAATACCAATGCGATCTTCATCTTCTGTACCTTTCACACGGTTTGCGGAATACATACTGTCCGCGGTACGGCGCGATCAGCCGACCGTTTCCCACGACCTGCTCGCCGTTTAAGATCACGTCGCGCGTCCTTCCGAGCACCTCCATCCCCTCATAGGGCGAGTTATCGCACGCGTGCAGATTGGTCCTCCATGAAATCGTATGCCGATCGTTCGGGTCAAAGATCACAATATCCGCATCCGCGCCGACACGCAGCACGCCTTTTTTCGGATACATGCCGAACAGTCTTGCGGCGCGTTCGCTCATCAGAAGCGCCATCTGTTCGAGCGTGATCGCGCCCGTTTTCACCGCGTACGTATACACCAGTTCCGCGCGGTTCTGCACGCCCGCGCCGCCGTTCGGGATCCTGGAAAAATCATCTCTGCCGAGCGCCTTCTGCGCCATCGTGAACGAGCAGTGATCCGTGCCGATAAAGTCGATATCCTTGCGCTTCATCCCGTCGAGGATCGCCGCCCGATCCCCTGCTTCACGCAGCGGCGGCGACATCACAAACTTCGCGCCGTCGGGATCGGCATAGCGCGATACATCAAGCGTGAAATACTGCGGACAGGTCTCCGCGTAGACCTCCACGCCGCGCTTTCGTGCCGCACGGACTTCCTTCAGCCCGTCCGCCGTGGACAGATGCACCACCCACGCAGGTTCACCGGACAGTTCCGAAATCCGCATCAGCCGCGCGACGCCCTCCGCTTCAACCGCCTGCGGGCGGGAGACCGGGTGCGCGGTCGGGTCCGTATGCCCCTTTGCTTTTTCTTCCGCGATGCGCGCCTGCAGAACGTCGTAGTTCTCGCAATGCACGCCGATGATTCCGCCCCGACTGCCGATAAACTTCTGCGCGTCGTAGATCTGTCCGTCGCTGACCTTCATCGCGTCGTAAACCATGTACATTTTGAACGAGGAGACGCCTGAACGGAACATCTCGTCAACCTCGGCTTTGCGCGCGTCGTTCCATTCGGACACCGCCATGTGGAAGCCGTAGTTCGAGCTGCTTTTTTCGGCTTTTTTGTGCCACAGTTCGAGCGCGTCGCGCATCGTCATGCCGCGATCCTGCGTCGCAAAATCCAGTACCGTCGTGGTTCCTCCGACGATCGCGGCCTTCGTGCCGGTCTCGAAATTGTCCGCTGTAACCGTGACCCCGAGATCGAGGTCGAAATGCGTATGCGTATCGATAAACCCCGCAAACACATAACAGCCTGCCGCGTCGATCACGCGGTCGGCGATTGTGTCGATCTTCTCTGCGATCTTTGCGATCCTGCCGTCTTTGATCAGCAGATCCGCTTGTTTTCTACCCGTCGAACGAACCACGGTCCCGTTTTTGATCAGAATCTGCATGCTGCTTTCCTCCGCACAGAGTTCTACAGATATTATATTATCACACCCGCCGCGTTTTCGCAACAGAAAAGAGCCCCGAAGGGCTCAGTTCAGTCAAGATCCTTCAGGAACGGGAACTTTTTCTTAAGAAAATACCGGTAGTCCGGTGCATTCTCTGCGTTTCGATACTCATCGATCGTTGTGTCACGGATCCACTTTCGCATCTTTTCGGACAGGTCAGCGTATCGCGTGATGACAATCCTTCCTTCCCGCTCGGCTTCGAGCAGAGCTTCAAGCGCATCCAAAACGAACTCGCACGATGTGACCGGGGTCGGAAGCTCCGCAAAGTATGCGTGCGGGATGTTCGAAAGCGGCTTGATCGCGTCGGTTTTTTCGACCGTATAGAGATAGCCGGATACGCCCGCGTAGGTTTCCTCGAGCGCGTTCTCGTAATACTCGTCAAACTGCAGAACGCCGTCTCTCGTAAAGCCGTAGCTTGCCCACTTCTGCCATTTGCCCGTGTGGACGAAGCCGTCCTCCTTACACGTCTTTTCCACGGCGTTGGAAAGATAGACGAGCACGTTTTCGCGCTTGTCCGAGAAATAGATGCGCGGAACATTGTCGTTTGAAACACGCGGCTCAAGCGATGTGATATTCGGCGTTTGCGATGCGTGATACAGCATGTTGCCTCCCGGGAAAAAAGTACCCGCTTCAAAAAGAAGCGGGTAACGGATTCGAGATACTTATCTCTTCGGGAACTGCGGCGCGCGGCGGGCTGCATGCAGACCGTGCGCGACTTCCCTTTCCGTCTAAAGGGGGTCCGATCGTTACCTTAGCGTATTATCCTTCGCACGCATCTGCGACAAAGGTCTGATTATGATTGGAGGGTCAATAATGATCGGACTGATAGGCTTTATCTCCTTTTCCTGAAACGGTTTTAGGGATGGCCATACCGTCAGCGTTACGGTACGGGAGACCGCCGTTCCAAAAACATTGCTAACCACACAGCGATATGCATTACCGACCTTATCCTCCGTAAACCCAATAATCAAGTTTGCGCTTGTTCCTGAGGCTTCCTCCGCCGGTCTCCACTCATTCGAATCTGCTTGGCGGTATTCCCACTGATATCTGAGCCCGCCTCCATCCGCTACGACAGAAATACGCGTCTTTGTGCCGAGTGTCCCCCTCCATAATCCCGGCTGTCCTGTAATAACAGGCGATTTATACGCGACATATAAGGGAATTACGTCACTGTATGTTTCCCCGAAGCAGCGGTACTGCCATCCATCCATTTCACGGGAGGGAATCACCGTATACTCCGCCTTCGTCCCTTCTTCATCCGTGATCATCTGCCAGTCAGAACCCGCAGACGTCCTGTAATACCACTGATAGGTCGGATCGGCTCCGATTGCTTCGAGAACAAGAGTTGTTTGTTCTCCTTCGATCGCATCAACATCCAAAGTCTGATTCAGGATAATCGGTCCGGTAGATGAACCCTCGTTCCCGCTGGATAGCATTCGCTGTCGTCCTGCGGATAGTATTGCGGAAAGCTATCACTTAGGAAAAACACATCCGTGAGAGAATTACAGTCCAAGAAGGCATAATCACATATTTCCATCATGCTTTTCGGGATAACGATCCATTTTAGTGCTTCACAATTATAGAAACAGGCCGTTCCTATATGCTGGACTCCCTCAGGAAAAACAACGCCTGTCACTTTAGAGAGATCAGCAAACGCATAATCTCTAATTGCAAATACTCCAGTCCCAATATCAATCGCTCTGATGTGATTCCGCCAGAAATACCAGGGTGCTTCCCCATACCTGTAGTTATCGGTCCAGCCTTCTCCGTAGAGGCGAAGAGTCAGATCGCTATCTATTTCCCAAAGAAGACCGGATTCAAAGGTCCCCGCACAAATCGGGTCGGTACTTGTTTTGGGAACGACTGTTAAGGCAGCCGATTCCGTATAAACGCTGCCCCAGTAATTCTCAATACGACAGCGGTACTCATACCCATTGATTTCATCAAACGCAGGCACTTCATAAACTGAACTCCTTCCATTTTCACCCGATATATCTGCCCATTCAGCGTTCTCACTCACTCTATACTCCCATTGATAGGTCAGCCCGATCCCCTCTCCAGCTGCTGAGAAAACAACTTTCGTTCCCCATTCGGCAGTGACCGGATCCGGATTACACGTTACAGTGGGGGGCTGGGGATCTACCTCCAGGATTTTTTGCATTTGCAGCTTTCCGTATCCGTAATAATCATCGCGTCCGGGCTCGCCGGCATCTTCCGTGGCGGCAATCAAGATTTCTTCCACAGCAGCGGGGG
>CAJOKM010000026.1 GCA_905235205.1 uncultured Clostridia bacterium
CCGCAATACGGGCAAAAGATCCGATCTTTGGAATCGTCAACCTGCATGATCCCGTTGCATTGCGGACAAACTGTTTTTACCAGCATTTTGATTACCCTCTCACTCCTCGATGATCTACTGAAATAATAGGACAATATCGCATCTGTTGTCAAGCGGTCGCGCGAAAATGCGCAAAACCGCCCGATCCGCGCGGATCGGGCGGTTTGAAGATGTCGCTTATTTCGTCATGTCCTTCAGGTTCTCCGCGACGGTGATCGGCGCGGCGGTCGCCGCCTTGACGTCGTCAACGGTGAACTCGGGGTTGATCTCGGTCATCAGAAGACCGTCGGGGGTGACTTCGAGCACGCACATCTCGGTGATGATCTTCTTCACGCAGTGCGAAGCGGTCAGCGGCAGACGGCATTTTTCGAAAATCTTCGGGTTGCCCTTTGCGGTGTGCTCCATGCACACGATGCAGTTGCGCGCGCCGACGCACAGGTCCATTGCGCCGCCCATGCCGGGCATGCGCTTTCCGGGGATGATCCAGTTGGCGAGGTTGCCTTCCTGATCGACCTCCAGCGCGCCTAAGAAGCACGCGTCGACGTGCCCGCCGCGGATCAGACCGAAGTTGGTCGCGGAGTCGATGAAGCCGCCGCCGAACGCCGCCGATGCGACGTTGCCGCCCGCGTCGACGACATGGTACGGATCGTAGTTCGCGTCGCCCTCTTTGGGCGTCGCGCCCGCGCCGACGATGCCGAGCTCGGCATGGATCACGAGGTCAACGCCCTCGGGAAGGAACGTGGGGATCATGGTCGGGAGACCGATGCCGAGGTTGACGACGTCGCCGTCTTTGAGTTCCTTGGCGCAGCGCTTTGCGATAAAGGCTTTGATTTCAGACTTATCCATTACTTTGCTTCTCCTTCCACGATGTAGTCGACGCACATTCCGTAGGTGTGAATGTTCTCCGGCTCGATCTCGCCGACGGGCACGAGATGCTCGCACTCGGCGATGACCGTATCCGCCGCGGTCGCCATGACGGTATTGAAGTTGCGCATGGTGCCCTTGTACCAGCAGTTGCCGGCTTCGTCGCATTTATAGGTTCCGAGCAGCGCAAAGTCCGCATGGATCGGCTTCATCAGCAGATACTCTCTGCCGTCGATCGTCTGCTTGCCCATGCACAGCGGACTTTCCTCGATCAGCGTATCGACGCCGACCGGCGTGAGAACGCCGCCCAGTCCCGCGCCGCCCGCGCGGACGCATTCCGCCATCGAACCCTGCGGGATCAGGTTGACTTCGAGCGTGCCCTCGTTCATCTGCTCGCCGACCTCGGGCGTCATACCGACATGCGTTGCGATGACGCGCTTGACCTGGCGGTTATGGATGAGCGCCGCGATCCCGAAAAACTCCTCGCCCTTCGGACCGACCGCACGGCCCATGTCGTTGGCGATCAGCGTCAGGTCCTTGGTGCCGAGCTTCACGAGTTCCTTCACAACGGCATGCGCCTGACCGCAGCCGAGAAAGCCGCCGCACAGAATCGTTGCGCCGTCGGGAATCATTTTCGCTGCCGCTTCGGCAGTGAGTACCGGTTTCTTTGCCATTAGATGTTCCTCCTTTTCAATTTCGTCTATACCGTGCGGCTTATTTCATGCCGCGTTTAACCATTTCGGTGACGACAAAGCTTGCCACGTCGTCGCCGTACGTGCCCGCGCCGAACCCGGCGTCGAAGCCGAGCTCCTTTGCGAGCTCATGCGTGATGCGCGGCCCGCCGCAGACCACGACGAACCGGTCTCTGAGCCCCTCCGCCTCCAAAAGCTCGATGAGGTTTGTGAGGTTCTGGATGTGCACGTCCTTCTGCGTAACCGTCTGCGAGACCAGAAGCGCGTCTGCGTTGACCTCGAGCGCCTTTTTGATGAAGTCCTCGTTGGGCACCTGCGAGCCGAGGTTGTACGCCTCGATCATTTCGTAGCGCTCCACGCCGTAATGCCCCGCAAAGCCCTTGCGGTTCATGATCGCGTCGATGCCGACGGTGTGCGCGTCGGTGCCGGTGGACGCGCCGACCATCACGACCTTTCTGCCGATGTGCTCGCGGATATAGTCGTTGGTCTCCTCCATGCTCATCACGTCGGACTCGACGGTGATCACGTGGATGTCCTCGTAATTGACCGAATGCACGCAGCTGCCGTAGACCACGTAGAAGGTGAACTCCTTGTCGAGCGCCGCGTGATACGCCACGTTCGGCTCTTCAAGACCCATCTTCTTTGCGATCTGGCGCGCCGCTTCCACGCCGCGCTCGTCGTCCTTGACCGGCAGCGTGAAGCTCGTCTGCACCTTGCCGTCGTTCATCGTGTCGCCGTACGGCTTTAACCGGGTCAGGTCGAGGGTGGTGTCGAAATCGATTTTATGGGTGTTGTACAGTCCGCTGCTCATTGTGCCGCCACCTTGCCTTTCATGACCTCAATAAACGGATTGAAGTACTTCTCATCCTTGACGACGACGCCGTTTAAGCCCTTGCCGCCGTCCTTCGGACGCTTGACGTCCGCGAAGATGCCCTTTTCGAGCGTCGTGAACAGTCCGAGCGATTCGATCTCTTTCAAAAGCTCCGCCGCTTTTGTTAAGACCTCGTTTGCGCGGGTGCGGATGATGCCGCCCTCCTTGAACGTCAGTTCACTGCCCAGGTCCTTCATCGTGCGGAAGATGTACTGCGCGTTTTCGATCGACAGCGCGCGGTCCGACATGAACGGCGTGTGGATCGCCTCGGTCATCATGCCTAAGAGGTGCAGCTTCTGATTGGTCAGGATCGTGACCATATTGAACAGCGCGTCCTGGATGTGTCCGCGAAAGATGTTTCCGGTCATGTACTTGGTCGGCGGCATGTACTTCAGCGGCGCTTTGGGGAAGATCTCGCGCGCCATCTGCGCCTGCGCAAGCTCGTAGAGGAACGTGTTCTCGACCGACGGATCCATTTCAAACGCATGACCGAGGCCCATCTGCTCCTCGCGCATGCCCGCGCACTTCGCAAACGCCTCGTTCAAAAACTGCGACGCCAAAACCGTGTGCGCGGACGTGATCGCGTCGTCGGTGGTGAGGTAGTTGTCCTCGCCCGTGTTGATGATGACGCCCGCGTACCCGTTGATGATGCGCGAAAAATACTGGTCGACGATCGTGCGCTGCATGTTGATGTCGCGAAACAGGATGCCGTACAGCGCGTCGTTTAGCATGACGTCGAGCCGCTCCAGCGCGCCCATCGCCGCGATCTCGGGCATGCACAGACCCGAGCAGTAGTTGCAAAGCCGGATATAGCGGTGCTGCTCCTCGCCGACCTCGTCCAAGGCTTTGCGCATCAGGCGGAAGTTCTCCTGCGTCGCGTAGGTGCCGCCGAAGCCCTCGGTCGTCGCGCCGTAGGGCACGTAGTCAAGGAGCGACTGCCCCGTGGTGCGAATGACCGCGATGATGTCCGCGCCCTGCTTCGCTCCCGCCTTCGCCTGGATGATGTCCTCGTAGATGTTGCCGGTCGCGACGATGATATAGAGGTACGGGCCCTGCTTGTCGCCGAATTCGTTCAGATACGCGTTGCGGTCGGCGACGTTTTTGTTGATCCGCTCCATCGTCGCGTCCAGATACGGCTGTAACGCGTTTCGGATCTCCGTTTCACTGTGCGCGGGAAGCTTATTGAGATCGAGTTCATTGCGATCGATCGCTTCCGCCACGCCCTGCGGATCGAGTCCGGTTTCGAGCATCGCGTTGCCGATGGCCCACGCCGCGCCCACGGGCAGCAGCGCGTTCTCCATGAGGTTGTCCACGACCACGTTCGGCATGGGCACGTCGAGATCGTTGACCCCGTCGATGCCCAAAAGCCTACAGATCGTGCGTTCCACCGTGACGGTGGTGTGCCGGTCGATGAACCGCTGCACGTCGTCGGCAACGTGCGCCGCGCTCTTGCGCGCTTCATTGACCAGATCAAAGTTCAAGCCGAGTTTGCTTTCCATAGTTGTCCCTTTCGGTTCCGTTCTGCGGGAAAAACGCGGACCGAACGGAGCGGCGCTCCGCCCGGCCTATGCGAATCAGTGCTTGACGTGCCGCTCGTTACGGAGCAGCTTGGTCGGTTCGAGGTAGTGCTGTTTCGTGCCGTCGGCGACCCATGCCACGCCGGTCTTGTCGACCTTGCGCTTGCCCGTGCACACGTCGCAGTGGCACTCGGACACATAATGCTCCGGCTCGGTGTAGGACGTGATGACGCCCTCGAAGTTGCGGAGAATGACCTTTCTCGGCGTCTGCGAGATCAGGTAGTTCGGCATGACGGGCGTCTTGCCGCCGCCGCCCGGCGCGTCGACCACAAACGTCGGCACGCAGTAGCCGGAGGTGTGACCGCGCAGCGCCTCCATGATCTCGATGCCCTTACTTACCGGCGTGCGGAAATGCGAAAGTCCGAGGCTCGGATCGCAGGCGTAGATGTAGTACGGGCGCACGCGCATCTTAACGAGCCCGTGCACAAGCTCCGTCATGACGTGGCTGCAGTCGTTGACGCCGGCCAACAGCACGCTCTGGTTGCCCAGCGGAATGCCCGCGTCGGCGAGCATGGCGCACGCCTTTGCCGCTTCGGGCGTGAACTCCTTGGGCGTATTGAAGTGCGTGTTGAGCCAGATCGGATGATACTTTTTCAGCATATTGCACAGCTCCGGCGTAATGCGCTGCGGGCACACGACCGGCGTGCGCGAGCCGAGCCGGATGATCTCGACGTGCGGGATCTCCCGAAGCCTTGAGATGATGCTCTCCAAGACCGCGTCGCCGACCATCAGCGCGTCGCCGCCCGAAAGCAGCACGTCGCGTACCTCGGGATGGTTGCGCACGTATTCGATGCACTTGTCGATCTGCGCCATCGGAACGCCGCAGTCGTTCTGCCCCGCAAAGCGGCGGCGCGTGCAGTGCCGGCAGTACATGGAGCACATGTCGGTGATGAGAAGCAGCACGCGGTCGGGATAGCGGTGCGTAAGCCCCGGCGTCGGCGAGTCGGTATCCTCATGCAGCGGATCCGCGTCCTCGTAGTCGGCGTACTCGAGCTCCTCGGCGCGCGGGATCGCCATCTTGCGGATGGGATCGAACGGATCGTCGAGGTCGATCAGCGACAGATAGTACGGCGTGATCGCCATGCGGAGTTTCCCCAGCGTTTTTTTGACGCCCTCCTCCTCATCGGGGGTCAGGGTCATGTATTTTTTCAGATCGTCGAGCGTCTCCGCGCGATTTCTGACCTGCCAGTGCCAGTCGTTCCACTGTTCTTCGGGAACGTCGGCAAAGAGACCGTTGCGGGTTTTCATGGTTTTCCTCCTCCGTTTTCGGAAAAACCGCGAGAGCAGGTTCGTTCCTGCTCCCGCAGCCGTTTGTCAGCAGTATTTTTCGTCGAACAGTTTGCGAAGCTTTTCGTTCTCGCGAAGCACGTTCAGCGTGATCTCGGCATGGTTCTTCGTATAGCCGTTGCCGACGATCATGGTGACGTCCTTGCCGACGCCCTCCGCGCCCAGGGCGGCCTTGGTGAACGAGGTCGCCATCGAGAAGAAGTACACTAGACCGTCGTCTCTTACCGGCAGGATCGCGCTCATCTCGCAGGACTCGATGTTGACGCAGCAGATGGAGATGTCGTATTCCTTGCCGCCGTTCGCCTCGAGCGCCTTTTCAAGCACTTCGACGGGCTTGGTGCAATCGGCAACGATGACGTCGGTGTACACGCCGAGCTCGATCAGCGCGGGGACCTGCTTCGGGTTGCGGACCACGCCCACGACCTTACCGTTCGGTCCGACCTTTTTCAGCGCTTCCCAGCCGCAGAGCACGCCGCTCTTGCCGTTTGCGCCGAGGATCAGCACGGAATCGCCTTCCTTCGGGAGCTTACGCGCCTGCGCCGGCGCGCCCGCGACGTCCAGCGCGGCGAGCGCCAGCGCTTCGGACATATCGTCGGGGAGCTTCGCGTAGATCGCGGACTCGAACAGCACCGCCTGACCGTCGATGTCGACGCGGTCGATGTCCTTGTGGATCGCCTTGATGCGGTCGATCTTCAGCGGCGTCATGGAAAGCGACACCAGCGACGCGATCTTGTCGCCGACCTTGAGATCGAAGTCCGGCTTTTTTTGAAGGTCCTCGCCGATGTAGGCGACCTTGCCGATGAACATGCCGCCCGAACCGGTGACCGGGTTCTGCTGCTTGCCGCGCTCCGCGACGATGCCGAGGATCATGTCCCCGATCTTTTTCTCGTCGCCGCCGCACGCTTCTTCGATCTGCGTGAACGACGCGGAGTCGATGTTTAAGGAAATCACGTCGCAGATGATCTCGTTCGAGTAACGCTTCGTCATATCGTTGTCGATCTTCCATGCCGCCTGGGTCAGAACGCCCTTCGGCTCGATGACGCGGTGGGTGCCGTACTTATTGCCTTTCAACTGTTCCATACTGATTCCTCCTGAAAATGTATTTATGAGATTGTTTTGGTTTCGAACTTACTTACGCGGCGCAAGACCTAAGATCTCGCGCGCCTCGTCGGGCGTTGCGATCTCTCTGCCGAGCTCCTTCGCGAGCCTTACGACCTTTTCGACCAGCTCGCCGTTACTGGCCGCCTTGTGTCCTTTTCCGAGGTACACGTTGTCCTCGAAGCCGACGCGCACGTTGCCGCCCATGATGATGCCCGCCGCCGCCATGGTCCATGCCGAACGGCCGACGCCGGTGACCGTCCAGGTCGAGCCTAAGGGGATCTTACTGACCATGAACGCGAGGTTTTCGACCGTCGCGGGCGCGCAGCCGGAAACGCCGAGCACGAAATTGAACTGCATCGGCGCGCCGGGGACTTCGCCCTTTTTCACCATGTTCAGGATCGTGTCGATGTGTCCGAGCTCGAAGCATTCGTATTCGGGCTTGATGCCATTGTCGATCATGCGCTTGCCGAACGCGCGCATGACGGGCATGGTGTTTTCAAAGACCTCGTCGCCGAAGTTGCAGGTGCCGCAGTCGAGCGTCGCCATCTCAGGCATCAGCTCGGTCGGCTGCAGACGTTCTTCGGGCTTCATGCCGGTCGCGCCGCCGGTCGACGGGATCATGATCACGTCGGGGAGCTCCTTTCGGATCGCGTCCATGACCACGCGGAACCGTTCGCGGTCCTGCGTCGGGGTGCCGTCGTCCTCGCGCACATGCACGTGGATGACCGACGCGCCCGCTTCATACGCGAGCTTGGCTTCGCGCACCATTTCCTCGACGGTGTACGGCACGGCGGGGTTGTTCGCTTTGGTGACTTCCGCGCCGCAGATGGCGGCGGTGATGATCAGTTTTTCCATGATGTTCCTCCCGTTACTTGCTGTGATCGATGCGCTGACAGTCCTTCGGCGTGACGCAGGTGCCGTGCGCGCGGCAGACCACGATCGGTTCCGGCAGCACTTCCGCCGCGCTCGGAGAGATGTCCGGCCGCGCCTGGATCACTTTCCGCGCTTCAAACGTCATGCCGCGCGAGGTGTTGCCGACGCGTTCGATCTCGCCGTACGCCTCGATGTAGTCGCCCGCGTAGACCGGCGCTAAAAACTCGATGTTGTCGTAGGCGCAGAACAGACCTTCGTCGCCGTCGCACTTGATCAGAAGCTCGGTCGCGACGTCGCCGAACAGATGCACCATGTGCGCGCCGTCGACGAGGTTTCCGCCGTAATGCGCGTCCTTCGCGCTCATGCGAAGGCGGATGAGAGACGTGAGTTTTTCCATGGATTCCTTCTCCTTTAAAAAGATGTTCGGATCGCACCGGTCGGCGCGGATACAAAAAAGAGCGCGTCGGTCAGATGCGTTGACCAATAGCGCTCCATGTTTGTAAACATGACAGTAACGCCGCTTACACGTCGCTACCAAGGCGACAAGCGGGCGAACGCCTGCGCCTTTCGGCGAAAAGCCCCTTCCCTGCCGGCTCGAATCGGGCGCCCACCCCGCTCCGAACAGGTACCCTGCTCTCCGCGCCTCTATTGATGACGATATATGTTTCCGTAGTTCAAAGTATACCGAAATTCCGTTCTCCTGTCAAGCGCGACGTCGGCGCCGGAACCGGTTTTTTACACGTAATTCTGCTCGATCAGGTCGAGGATCTCGGGCTTCAGCGACAGCATGCGGCAGATGTTGAGCGCGTCTTTGGGGCAGTCGGATTTGCCCTCCACGCGGTACAGTCCGTAGTTCATATGCCGCGCGATCACGGCAATCCCGTCCGCGTCGGGCGAGACCGCCGCGCGGATCGCGTCCGGATCGACGTCCCTAAGACCGATGATCTGATAATGCGCGTTCGCCGCCGACGCGACCTGATCGTAGTGCGTCGAGAGCACCGATACGGCGTTCACGCCGTTTAGGTATTGCGTCACCGCCGTCACGATCGCCGCGCCCTCATCGGGATTGGTGCCGCGGGCGAACTCGTCGAGCAGAAACAGCGCATACCCCTGTTCGACCGTCGCAAGCGCTTTTTCAAACGCCACGATCTCCGAACCGAAGCCGCTTAGACCCGAGCGCATCGACTGCGCCTCGTCAAAGAGCATCAGAACGCTGCAAAACAGCGGCATCGAAGCGCGTTTTGCGCAGACTAAGAATCCCGCGTGGAACAGCAGCACGTTCAAAGCCACCGTCTTCATCGCCACGCTCTTGCCGCCCATGTTCGCGCCGGTGATCACCGTCGCTCCGCGATCAAGCGCGATCGAGACCGGAACGAACGCGCGCCCCTTCTCCTTTAGAACGTCGCATAGCTCCGGATTGCGCATCTCTTCGAGCACCAGTTCGGTCTCCGTGATCGCGGGCCGCACGCCGCCGTATTTTACGGCAAACAGCGCTTTCTGGATCAGAAAATCAAGTCTGCCGAGCGTGTCCGCGTCCAAAAGCAGCTCGTCGACGTACGGGTTCAGCGCGGCGCACAGGTCCGCGCGCACCCGCCGTTCCTCGTCCTCCTCGTCGGCGCAGATCCTTGTGCGCTCGATGCGGATCGCGTTCTTTTCGGCGTCGGTTTTCGCGGCGTACAGGCGTTCTTCGATCTTCCGCTTTGCGGAGCGGATCGTCTGAAGCCGCGGACTTAGGCTGTCCGGCAGATAGAACCCGCGCGAACGCGTCTGTTCGGGATCGAGCACCGAAAGCGCCGAAGCCGGATCGTGCAGCGCGATTCCGTCCGCATGCACGGTTTCCTGCATCCTTGTCAGAAGCGGCAAGAGCGCCTCGATGCGCAACAGATACCCCTTGATCTCGAACAGCTCCACGTGATCGAGCGTCTCGCCCGCCCTGCAGCGCGAGAGCGAACCGCGGACGTCCTTGATCTGACACAGCTCGAGCATGATCGCGTCGTACACGTCTTTGAGCGCGTCGGCGGCCGCCGCGGCGCGTTCCGTATTGCCGAGCTCCGTTTCGAGCGCTTCCCGCTCGGACGGCGCGAAAAAGCGCAGTTTGCGGATGCGCTCCTGTCCGAACGGACTGCATCCGTGCAGGGAATCGAGAATATACTGCAGCCCGATCTGCACCCGATCGTCAAAGCTGACGCTGATCATACCCTTCCTCCTTTACGTCAATGACCGGCACGTCGAGCGCCTCGGTCAGCGCGCGCATAAACGCGTCCTTATCGTACTTCCACCCGTAGGCGGAGACGGGATTCACGGTCACGCACAGCGGTTTCGCCGCTTCCTCCGTTTCGAGCGACACGCCCCGCGCGTCGAGTTTATCCAGCGTTTCCGCGCTCAAAAGCACCTTGCTCGGGTCTTTCACGATGAGCCGCGCGTTTTTCAACGCGCCGCTTCGTAAAAGCGGCAGCACCAAAGAATCGGTCAGCGCGCCGGAAACTCTTGCTTCGCCGTGCTGTTTCAATATGTCCCCAAGCGGCGCGTCGCTCGCTTCCGGCAGCGTTTCGGCTTTTTTGAGGTTCAGGATGCGAAACGCGTTCACGGTATCGCGGACCGTCTTTTCCATGCTTGCGTGGTAGCTTGCGCCGGTGCAGAGGATCACGCCCTCCGCAACGGTCCGCGCGCCGAGCGACTTGCGCCCCAAAGCGCCGTCGATGATCGCCTGATCCGCACCGAGCGCAAAGAACGCGTCGGTCACGGTTTTCAGCTGCGTCGTGATCGACGGACCCGCGAGCTGTACGTTTCCGGCGCTTCTGGCGCGCGCAACGATGACCTCGCCGAGCGGCGTGGGGATGCCGGTGTTCATCAGAATCTCCTGCGTAACGTCCGAGCGGGCAAGCATGTCCTTCGCAGTCGCGATCAGCGTGCCCTCGCGCACAAAAATGCCCGGTTTTTCGGTGCCGGTCACCGCGTCGACGGATTCCCCGTCGCGTCCGATCGAGGTGAGTCCCAAAACGCGCCCTTTGGGCGCAAGCTCTAAAAGCCGGTTCAATACGGTCGTCTTGCCCGCGTTTTTACACATGCCCACGATGGACAGCGTCTTGACCGATTCGATTTCCCTTTGCAGCGATTCGCGCATCCCCCGGCTCCTTTCTTCCGATTCTTAATCGTATTATTTTATCATATCCGGCGCAAAAAGAAAAGACCGCCGTTACGCAAACAGACGGTCGATCTCCGCTTCGGCGCGGTTTAGGATCGCTTCGGGGTCTGCGCCGACCAGATCGAGACCCTCGGCATAGACGAGCGTCGTCTCGCCGATGCCGTAGAACTCGCGGCAGAGTCCCTGCACATAGCCGTAGCCGTACGCGTGATCGCGGACCGGCCCGTCGGCGGTGGCGACATAGTACAGCGCGGTTGCGCGGCAGAGCGGGATCGGCACGGCGCTGTCGCCGTAGCAGAACGTGAGTCCGACGACGTTGATCTGCTCCACATACTGCTTGAGCGTCGCCGGAAACGAAAGGTCCCAGTGCGGCGCGGCGATCACGACCGTGTCCGCGCGCGCGAACTGCTTCGCAAGGTCGAACATGGGGTCGGAAAAGTCGCCCGCCGCGATGCACGCGTCGCGTTTTTGTAAAAACGCTTCGTCCGTTTTCGGAAAGCGGATCGCGTCCAATCGGACCGTTTCGACCGGTCCGCTCATGTGCTCCAAAAGCCGTTTGGCGAGTCTTCTTGTGCGCGACGCTTTCCGCACGCACGCGTCGATGAACAGAATCATATGTACCTCCGTTTGCTTCATTATACGGTGAATCTCCGCAAAAGGCAAGAAGGCGCCCCTGTTTCGGGGACGCTGATCTTAACAAGACCGGTGAGAATGGTATCAGAAGCCGCGTTCTTCGACCCGAGCTATACTGACGTATGCGAAGGGTCGAAAACGTCGGTTCGTTTGCGGCGAACGCACGCCGCAAGCGATTGGTAGCGCAGCGAAAGCGTCGCGAGGGCGCTTGCAACCGAGCAGCCGCAGCAAGCGCGATCGCTTGCGGAAAGGAGGAGCGGCGAAACAAGGCGATGCGACGGCTTGTTTCCAAAAGAAAAAAGTCGTCGCGAGCTAAGTGCAGCTCGCGACGACGCGCAAACGGTCTGGTGCCGTTATCGACGGTCTGCTTTTGCTTTCAGATACGCGAGAATTCTCTGCATCTCATTGTAGACGATCATGTACCCCTCGTCGACGCCCATGCCGGGCTTTGCGAGGATCTGGTCGGGGCGGGTCGCCATCGCGCACTGCACGCACACCTGCGCGGAGCGGTCGGTCTCGTTGCACGTGCCGCCCTGGTATGCGCCGATGCCCTTTTCCTTGCAGTAGAGCACCGCTTCGATCGTGTTGTTGATGCCGCCGAGGTCGGGCGTCTTGATCTGGACCATGTGTCCCGCTTTGTTGTCGGCAAAGTACTTGATGTCCTCAAGCGTGTTGCACCACTCGTCCGCCACGATCTCCACATTGATGCCGCGATCGTCGAGCTCCTTGGTGATCGCTTTCAGCGCGAGCATCTGCTTTTCGCGGTCCTCGACGTCCATCGGGCCCTCGATGCGCAGGTGGAACGGCTTTGCGGCTTCTTCGAGCTTTGCCATGTAGTCCGCCATCGCCTTGTAGTTGTCGTTACCGAACGCCGCGCCGATCGTGCCGTACACGTCGATGTGGAAGATCGGGTTGTAGTCCTCGCTTGTACGCAGCTTCAGCACGCGGTCACGAAGCCACGCGACATACTCTAAAAGCTTTTCGCCGTGCTCGCCGAGCTTGGTTTGGACGTTGTTGATCAGCGCGTGCGGCAAAATCTGCGCGCCCTTGATGATCATCTTGTCCGAGTTGGTGTAGCGGTCGTCGCCCGACTGCGTGAACACATCCAGCGGCTTTTCTTCGATCGTGCAGCCGTACTCGTCCGCCACGACCTCGCACATCATGCGGCGCGTCGCCTTTGCGACGGCGTCTAAAAGCGCCTGGGTAAGCCCATAACGGATCGCGGTGTGCAGCCGCTTGCCGTCCACGGTGATCGCCTCGAGGTCCGCGGCTAACTTTCGGAAGTTGTCCGCTTCGCGGCCGATAAGCTGCGGCTTGATGTAGTTGTCGATGACCGGAATGAAGTCCTTTGCAAGGAACAGCGGGTCGCGTCCGCCCGCGCCGGAATACTGCACCGCCGCGCAGTCGCCGGTTGCGATCTGTCCGTCCTCTAAGACGAGCATGACGGAGATGGATTCGCCGGGCTGACGCACGGAGGTAAAGCCCGCGGTCTTCGGTTCGCCGATGTACGCGGCGCCGTCGCTGACCGCGCCCGCCTTGATGGCGCGCTGATCGTCAAAGTAGAAGCCGGTACGGCCCGCGGAACAGATTACGTCGATGATTTTCATAGTTTTCGCCTTTCTCAAATACGTTTTATGAAATACGCGGATTTGCCGCTTGTTTATGATTCAGAAAACCGGTCTGCGGAAAGATTTCCGCAGACCGAAATGTCAGTTGCGCGGTCTGCCGACGAGCCGACCCTTGCTGATCGCGTAGACGTCGTCGATGACCATCTGGAACGAGGCGCTGCGCTTTTCGGCTTTGGCGCGTTCCTGAATCTTTGCGCGGTGATACGCCTTGATCTCCTCGGTGAACGGGAGATTGCCCATTTCCAGGATGCGGATCGCGCCGTCGTTGTCGCGCGCGGGAAGCATCTTGCCCGCGTTGAAGCGCGAGGGCGCGAACGGGATATCCAGAACGCCGCACAGGACCGCCTTCACCGCGCCGTCGGCGATGTCGCCCTCGCCGAGCTCGAAGCACTTGTCGAGGATGCAGCGGGTCTCGAGGCGGATCATTTCCTTCTCCTCTTCGAGGTTTTTCGCGTTGCAGACCTGATCGGACAGCATGTGGATGACCTGCTTGGTGCAGCGCAGCCCCTCGGCGTTCGCTTCCATCGTCGGCACGCCCGCCGCCTCATGCGGCGTTTTCACGATGACCTTGGTCGCTTTCGAGAGCGCCGCGGTCGCGCTGCCCCAGGAGATGACGCCGAACGCCTTTGCTTCGTCCTGCGGGAACCCGCCCATCCACTGATGGAACACGGTGGTCACGCACACGTCCCTGTGTCCGCTCTTTTCGAGGTACTCGTTGGTGAGCTCCTCCAGCACGCGGATCGCCGCCACGTCCTGCACGAGATTGCCGCACTGGCCGTAGCCGACGGTGATGTTCTTCACGCCCTGCTCGGCGGCAAGCAGCGCTTCGATGATCGCGACCGCGTTCGAGATGCAGGCGGGCACGAGCGTGCCGGTCAGAGGACCGTACGGCTCGCGGTTGATCGGAACGCCCGCTTCCTCATAGATGCCGGTCAGCCGGTCGACGTACTGCCAGTCTTTGATCGTCTTTTCCATCGGAACGTTCTTCGCGTAGGGCAGGTTATAGGAGATGCCGCCGCCCTCGTAGCTGGTGAAGCCGCCCGCGTAGGTGATCTCGGTCAAAAGCCGCGCGTCCGGCGTGCCGTGGCGCACCTGGATCGGCGTGTCCAGCGCGTTGATGAGTCTGCGGCAGCCCGCGACGCCGTGATTGACCGCCGGGAATCCGTTCAGCATGGAGCGGCGCTCCTTCATGGATTCACGAATGCCGTTCTCGGCTTCCTGGTAGCGGTTCTGACGCGTGTAGCTGTCGATCGTGGTGGGCAGAAGGTCCGCTTCGCCCTTGTCCTGCAGGTACGTCAAAAGCTCGATCTGCGCGTCGATCAGCGCGACGCCCGCGCGCGGCTGGATCAGCGTAGCGCCGTTGTTCTTGGCGTCGATCAGCTTTTTCGAAAAGACCTTGTGATCGGGCAGGGATTTGTGGAACGCGATCGCTTCTTTGAGATCGACCTCCGCGCCGGTCGGCCACTGCTTCAAGACGTCCTCACGGATGGCGTTGAACTCGTCGTCGGGAATGCGCTTATTTTGTACCGTCATCTTTCATTAACTCCTCTTTCAGAATGGTGAGCGCCGCATCGGGGTCATACTCCGAAAGGAGTCCCATCGCGGCGATGATATAGCTTCGGTCCACGAGCACCTCGCAGCGCTTCGGCTTTAGCGAGGTCGGGTCCGCCTCGTCATAGAAGCCGTAGGACGCGATCCGTCCCGTGTGTTCGGTGTGGATCAGCGATCCGCCGGTGACGATGAACCGCTCCACGTTCAAAAGGTTCTTGCCGGTCTGCACAAGCTGCAGTCCGCCGAGCCCGAAGATCTCCGAAAGCCGTCCGGCGTGCCGCGTCATGGCGACGCGTACCGCCATGCTCGCAAGCGCCTCGTCGGCGCGCTGCGTTTCGTCGTCGTCGGGCAACAGATCGGTGTGCGCCGCAAACCGCTCGACGATCTCTGCAAGGCGTTCTTCGGACAGCCCCGCAACTTCGGCGGTTGCTTTGAGCCCCGCCGCGTCCACAATGCCCTTGATGCTGTAGCGCATGCCGATATCGCCCTCGACCGTGCGCTTCACATACGGTTCGGGAAGTCCGCGCAGGGCGGTTCTCGGATCGTCCGGCAGACCCTCCGCGACGGAATACACGTCCGTCGTCGCGCCGCCGACGTCCACCGCCACGAGATCGCCGACGCCCTTTTGCGTTTCGGTGCCCTCGGCGAGCAGTCTGATCGCCTTCATGACGGCGCTCGGCGTCGGCATTAGGATGCCGTTGATCAGTTCCGCGGCTTTCGAAAGTCCCTTCGCCCGAATGATGCGGTTTAAGAACACCTCGCGGATCTCGCTCTGCACCGGCTCGGTGTTCAGCACGCCGAACGACGGCATGACGTTTTCGGTGATATGCACTTCGCGCCCTTCAAGGATCTTCTCACAGGTGCGCGCGGCGTTGCGGTTGCCCGCAAGGATGATCGGGTAATCGCCGCCGATCTCTTGAAGCACCTTCGCGTTATGGATGATGCACTCGGTATTGCCGCCGTCCGTGCCGCCGACCAGCAGGAAGATGTCGGGATTCGTCGCTTTGATCTCGTCCGCGTCGTCCTCATTGAGCTTGAACGCGTAGGTTTTCAGCACCTTTGCGCCCGCGCCCAGGGACGCGGTCTTTGCCGCCTCGGCGGTGAGTTCGGGCACGAGTCCGCTCGCAAGCATCCTCAACCCCCCCGCCGCGCTCGAGCAGGCGTAGCGCGCGCAAAAATCAAGCTTGCCCGTCTGCTGCTCCAGGCGGCGCAGCGCGTCGGCAAGCCCATTGTTGATGTCGGTCTGTACGGTGGTATAGGAATTCGCCGTACCCAAAAGGCGCGGCGCGTCCGTGTCAACCGCGGTGACCTTGGTATAGGTGCTTCCGAAATCGATCAAAAGAACAGGTTTCATGTATCGCTACTTGGGAGATCAGTCCTCCACGTGCAGATCCTCTTTGAGCGCGGCAATGTCCACTTCGGGCGGCGTTCCCGGCGGGAACGAACGGTCGAAGCCCATCGCTTTGAAGCGTTTTTCGACCTCGTCGAACGGCTGCTTGCCGATGACGATATTGCCGCCGACGTACAGCAGCACATGATCGAGTCCCGCCTCGTCGCACTTCTCGCGAAGGCCCCGGCAGTCGAGCTCGCCCTGCCCGTACAGCGAGGACACGACGATCGCGTCGGCGTTTGTTTCGATGGCGGCGTTGATGAACTCCTCCTGCGAGACCATGACGCCGAGGTTGACGACGTTGAAGCCCGCATCGGTGAACGCATGATACAGGATCTGGTTGCCCACCGCGTGCACGTCCGCGCCGATGACGCCGATGACCAGCGTTTTCTTTTGCTTTTCCATTTCCGACCTCACAAAAAACTGATGGTTGCCGAAGCCTCGCTCCGGTCGGTTCATACACCCGCAATCATACGCCGAATCCCCCGTAAAGTCAACCTTGCGAGGGGACTTTTTTCGGTATATTTTCCGCGGGATTTCAGGACTTTCGGGCGAATCCTCACCGGCGTTTTTATTCCCGCGAACACGAAGCCAGATACGCGTTTCTGCCGGTCTCGTACAGATTGTTGCCCTCGCTGTCGATCACGCACACGACGGGCAGGTTTTCGACCCGAAGACGGCGCACCGCCTCCGCGCCGAGATCCTCGTAACAGACGATCTCCGCCTCCCTGATGCAGCTAGATAGCAACGCGCCCGCGCCGCCGATCGCGGCGAAGTACACCGCGCCGTGCCGTTTCATCGCTTCGATGACCGCGGGACTTCGTTTGCCCTTTCCGATCATACCGGTCTCGCCCGCTTCGATCATCGCCGGAGAGTACGCGTCCATGCGGTAGCTCGTCGTAGGCCCCGCGGAGCCGATCACCTGTCCCGGCTTTGCGGGCGTCGGACCCACGTAGTAGATCGTCGCGTCCTTTAGGTCGAACGGCAGCGGCCTGCCCGCTTCGAGCAGTTCGCAAAGACGTTTGTGCGCCGCGTCGCGCGCGGTGTAGATCACGCCGGACAGAAGGCACGCGTCGCCGCTATGAATGGTACGCGCCGTTTCGCGCGTGATGGGCAGTTGAATGTGTTTTTCCATTTGATTCACCTCACAGCACGACCGTCCTGTGCCGCGTCACGTGGCAGTTGATGTTGACCGCGACCGGCAGTCCCGCGATATGCGTGGGCATCCGCTCGATGTTGACCGCAAGCGCGGTGGTGCGCCCGCCGAAGCCCTGCGGACCGACGCCGAGCGCGTTGATCTTTTCCAGCAGCTCCGCTTCGAGCGCGGCGTAGAACGGATCGTCGCTGCGCGCGTTGAGATCCCGCATCAGCGCTTTTTTCGCAAGATACGCCGCCTTGTCGAACGTGCCGCCGATGCCCACGCCGACCACGATCGGCGGACACGGGTTCGGTCCCGCCTCCTCGACGGTTTTCAGCACGAACGCCTTGACGCCCTCAACGCCGTCGGAGGGCTTGAGCATGGCAAGCCGGCTCATGTTCTCGCTGCCGAACCCCTTCGGCGCGACGGTCAGTTCGATCCGATCGCCCGGCACGAGCTCGGTGTAGAGCATGGCGGGCGTGTTGTCGCCGGTGTTGACGCGCTTTAACGGATCGGCGACCACGGATTTACGCAAATACCCGTCGCGGTAGCCTCTGCGCACGCCTTCGTCGACCGCTTCCTTGAGATCGCCCTTTAGATGCACGTCCTGTCCGATCTTCAAAAACACGCAGCACACGCCGGTGTCCTGGCAGATCGGCACCGTATCCCGTTCGGCGATGCGGTCGTTTTCGAGGATCTTATCCAGAATGCCCTGCGCCGTTTCCCACGGCTCGGACGCTCTCGCCGCTTCGATGCGCGCCATGACGTCGTGCGGAAGCACGCAGTTCGCCTCGACGGCAAGCCTTGCGATCGCGTCGGTCAAAACGCTGACGGAAACCTCTCTCATTTCTTATTCCTCCACCGCACGGATGCGGTCGATCACGGTGCCGTCGCGGTAGATGACGTCCGCGACGATCCGGTCGGTGAACCGCGGTTTTTCGGGCACGCCGCTCGCGCGCTCGGCAAGCGCCTTCAAATCGTGAATGTCGACTACGCGCACGCCGGCGTCTCTGAGCCGCAGCGCAAGCTCTTTGTCCTTCGGATTGACGGCGACGCCCTTTTGCGTCACGAGCACGTCGATCGTGCTGCCGGGCGTGGACACGCAGGTCACGCGGTCGGTGACGATCGGAAGCCGCGCGCGCGAAAGCGGCGCGATGATCATCGAGAGCTTCGCGCCCGCCGCCGTGTCGCTGTGCCCGCCGGAACCGCCCATGATGCGGCCGTTCGAGTCGGTATGCACGTTGACGTTGAAGTCGGTGTCCACCTGCGTTGCGCCTAAGATCACCACGTCGAGCGAATCGACGACCGCGCTCTTTGCGTTCGGAGACGCGTAGTGCGTCGCGGAGATCTCTGAGTGGCGCGGATTGTTCCGAATGGATTCGACCGCCTTGAGATCGAAGCACTGTACGTCCAAGAGCGCGTCGAAGCAGCCGTCGTTGAGCATGTCGACAAGATACCCGGTGATGCCGCCGAGCCCGAAGCTGCCGCGGATGCGCTCCTTTTGCATTTCGTTTTTCAGGTACATCGCCGCCGCGAGCGACGCGCCGCCGGCGCCGGTCTGGAAGCTGAATCCCTCTTTCAAAAGCCCCGACGCCTTGATGACGTCGACCGCGGTCTGCGCCATCAAAAGTCCGACCGGATCGCGCGTGATCCTGGTGGTGCCGGACACGATGCCCTTCGGATCGCCGATCGACTCGACGACGACCACCGCGTCCACGTCGGTTTCGGGGATCGACCGGTCGCAGAGCGGATACGGGTGCAGCTCGTCGGTGATCGCGACCGTAAAGCGCGCGTGTTTCGCGTCGGGGATCGCGTAGCCCAAGGAACCGCAGGCGCTTTTGCCCTGCTTGCCGGTGCAGTTGCCCATCGGATCGCAGGCGGGCGCCGCGATGAACGCCACGTCGATCGGCGTTGCGCCGGATTCGATA